>JBOHER010000235.1:0-2452 GCA_050701115.1 Haloechinothrix sp.
ACAGCGGGCAGGCCAGCCCGAACTCCGCCTGGACGAACACGTAGGACAGCGCGTACTTCACCACATGCGGCACGGGTTTCGGCCATCCCAGGACACCCGGCCGATGCGACATCGCGGCCAGGCCGAACCGCCCGAAGGCCAGCTGGACCATTCTGGTGTAGGCGGGGTGGTATTCGACCTCGTCGATGCGTTGCCCGTCGGGGCCGTACTGCCGCAAGCGAGGCGGGTTGGCGTCGGCGATGACGGCCAGACGGTTCAGCTCGCCGGCCGCGACCTCGCCGATGTCGCGCAGCACCGGCTCGATCCGCGCCCGATCCGCATCGGAAAGCATCCTGTCCAGCAGCGGCCGCAGGGCGGGGTCACGATCTGCGAAATTCACCGGGTTCCTCCTGATCTGGCGAGTGCGGTGGCGGGCGCGATCTCTCCGGGGACGGTCTGGTGCCGCCAGTTGCTGTGGCGGATCAACGCGAACACACAGATCAGCGTCACGACGACGTAGCCGAGGCCGAGCGCCACGACGGACCAGATCGAGCCCGTTCGGTTCAGCAGGAACTGGGAGACGATTGGCGCGGTGCCGGCGAAGATGGTCGTGCACAGCTGGTAGCTCAGCGATATTCCGGTGTAGCGAATCTCGACCGGGAACACCTGGGACAGGATTCCGGCCAGCGCGGCGTAGTACATGGCGTGTGGGACCGTCGCGAGCGCCATCCCGAGGATCGCCAGACCCAGCGAACCGGTCTTAATCAGGGCGAACATAGCGGGCAGCAGCACGAGTTCGGGCAGCAGCATCCACAGGATCGCCCGCTTGAGGTTGAGCCGGCTCGCCAGTACCGCCCCGAAGGGCTGCACGAGCACCTGCACCACCAGCGCGATCGTGATGACGGTGAGGAAGGCCGACCGGCTGAAATCCAGATCCGTCGTGGCCCAGGACAGCGCGAAGGTGGTCTTGACGTAGGTGATCGCGACGCCTGCGGTGCCCGCGCCGACCCCAAGGGCCACCAGGAGCCGGTGGCGGCTCAGCACTTCCTTGATCGGCGACTTGGCGACTCGCTTGCTCGCCAGGACCCGCTGCATCTCCGGAGTCTCGTTCAGCCGCAACCGGATGAACAGGCCGATGAACACCAGCACGGCCGAGCACAGGAACGGAAGCCGCCAGCCCCAGGACGAGAACGCCTGGTCGGACAGCTGGGCGATGGACAGAAAGGCAAGCGTGGCAAGCAGATTGCCCACCGGTGACCCTTGCTGGGCGAAGGCACCGTAGAGAATCTTCTTACCGGGCGGGGCATACTCGGTCGCGATGAGCACCGCGCCACCCCACTCGCCGCCCATCGCGACCCCCTGGATCATCCGCAATGCGATCAGCAGCATGGGCGCGGCGACACCGATCTGCGCATACCCCGGCAGCAGGCCGACGCACACAGTGGCCGTGCCCATCATCATCAGGGTGGTGATCAGCGCCTTCTTCCGCCCGAACCGGTCACCGAAATGCCCGAAGATCAAACCGCCCAAGGGGCGGGCGAGGAAGCCCACCCAGAACGTGCCGAAGGCGGCAAGCGTTCCGACCGCGGGCGACATCTCGGGGAAGAAGATCTTGCCGAGCACCAGCGCGGAAGCCGCGCCATAGATGTAGAAGTCGAACCACTCGATGGTCGTCCCGACGAAAGCCGTGATCCCGGCTTTGCGAGCCTCCCTGGCCGGTGGGCGAGGCCGGGCGGCGTCGTCGGAGTGTGTGCGGACCCCTTGCGTCATGACGGATTCCTCTCGTGTCCGGGGGCATCTCGTCCTGCGCGGCCGATCGCAGATCGTGTGTGTGCGCCGGGCCTGCATCACGAGATACCGGACACTGTGACAGGCATTATTAGGACCTGTCCAAGACCTATTTAGGCGGTCGGCGAGACCTCATCGGTCATAGTTTCGGAGTCGGCAATGCCGTCTCGGCAACCCGCAACACGGCCCGCAGCGCGGCCGACGGGTTCTCCGACCGCCAGGCCAGCGCGATCGGCATGGCAGGAACCTCTCCCGCGATCTGGCGGAACATCACGTGCTCCAGGTGGATGTGCCGCGCCGACTCGACCATGATGGCGACACCCACCCCTGCGCCGACAAGCGTCAGCAGGTTGTACGCGTCCGATGCTTCCTGCGTGATCAACGGGGTGAACCCGGCCCTGACGCACGCTTGTACCGCGGCGTCACGGACGGCCGAACCCCGCGAAGCCGGGAACGTGATGAACGGTTCACTCGCGAGGTCGGTCAGGTCGACGACGTCACGCTCGGCCAGCGGGTGCGCGTCGGGCAACGCCACTACCAGACGCTCGATCCGGACCACCCGGGCCGAGATCCCTTCTCGAACTGGCATGGCAACGAAACCCAGATCCAGGGTGCCCTCGTCCAGCCGGGCCAGGGCTTCACCCGAATAGGTCTGGCCGAGGAGGACGAGCTCTATCCCGGGCAG
>JBOHER010000236.1:0-3873 GCA_050701115.1 Haloechinothrix sp.
GCGGAGCATGCTGCCCGGGTTGGTCATCATCTCCCGCCCGATCGCCGCGGGGAGCGGCCCGTAGCCGTCCAGGACGCATCCTTGGTCGGACATGGTCAGGGCGGTGTCGACGGGCATATGGACGTAGGCCATGGCGGCGGTTTTGGGCTCGCTCACTCCGGGGTCGTTGCCGAGGATGGGGTCGGCGTAGATGTCGGGAGCTGGTCGAGGGTGCGCTCGTCCCCGGCATTGCGCCTGGTGCGGGCCATGCCGTCGATCCGGGCGTATGCCGAGGCGGCGACCTCGGCCGGCAGGTCCGCGGCCAGCGTCGACATGGAGTTGTCGCCGGGGATCAACTCGACCTTGCGGTCGACGCGGGCTTTACGGGCGCGCTCGGTTTGCCCGTCTGGGTCGACTTTTTCCACCAGGCGGCGAACGGCGCGCATCAGGTTGGTGGGGTCGGTGCATCCGAGGCACCCCGAGGTGATCTTGTCGGCGAGCAGTTGGTCGGCCTGGGCGATCTGCTCGTCGGAAAGCATGGCGGTGGCCTGGGCGATCCGGCCCGCGACGTAGCCGTCGATCTCGCCGGCATCCAGCAACCCCAGCACCCCCGGCATGCGGTGCACGAGGTGCTTGGCCCGGTCGACGCGGTCGGCGGCCGCGTGCCGGGTGATGCGTAGTTCGGGGGCGACCTCATCGGGCACGTACCGGCTGCCCTCGCGCAGCTCATCCAGCCGCGCCAACGCCCGGGCCTCCAACGCATCCACCGCCGCCCGTAACCGGCGTACGGCACCCAGCGCATCCACCGCCCGGTCGTCGGAGAACTCGCCGATCATCTCCGGCGAGAACGCCAGCCAGAACCGATCGTCGAACACCCGCCCCTCGGCCGGGTCACGCGTCACGACCTCCGCCGGGACGTAGAGGAATCCCTCCGAGGTGGGTTTCGCCAGGAATGTGGACACGCCTTGATTATATCGAACATATGTACGATGGTCTAGTGGATTGCCGAAGATGCCCCGAACGGCGGACTGGTTGAGGGTTATGCAGGTGAGACACGAACGGCGGGTGTACCGACGAGCGTGCATAACCCGACTTTCGCATAAGCCACAACGACGGGGAACGCATGGCGATGTACTACACGCTGGCCTGGTTCGACCGCTGGCTCAAGGGCGAGCAGCATGACAGGACGGGTAAGGAGGTGCCGCATCCCGAGGTGCGTGGCCAGGCAGCCAACGCCAGCGAGCGCCTGACCGCCGAGACGTTCGACAGCTCAGCGGATGCCTTCACCACAGGGGCGCCATTCCCGCGGCACTGTGGGAATATCAGAACGCGCACGGGCGTTGGTAGCAAGCATGCGCTGGTCCCTCCGACCACTGATCGGGGAGAGCGCAGCATGAGATGACGGGAGATCCCGATGGGACTGAATAGGCCGAACCCGGCCCGCTGGCTGTGGTACGCACTGGGCGGCCGGCTGCCGGAGGCACATCGGGAGTGGGTCCTGCACGACGTCACCACCGGCACCTGGATCTGGCGCCACGCCGCCCGCAGCACAGTGGTGATCGCGCCACTGGCATCGGTGTGGCTACTCCTGCCCGGACCGCTCGGCCTGCGGTTGGCCCTGGTTGTGTTGGCAACGATCGTGGCGTACTTCTATTCGATGGCGTATACGGAACACAGCTGCGAACTCCGGCTGGTCAAACACGGCTACCCTGCCGGCACCGGCAGCAGGCTCCGCGCTCGTGCGAACGACGAGAAGGAAGCCGAGGCCCGCGCCCGCTACCTCGCGCGCTACCGCCACCCCTGAGGTTCGCGCCACCGAGTTGGCCGCCCACGCCACCGAGTTGGCCGCCCGCGCCACCGAGTTGGCCGCCCACGTCACCGAGTTCGCCGTTGCCGTCGCGGTCAGGTACGGCTTCGAATCCGCCGCCGAAGGACCACGACACTCGCAGGTTTGACCGCCGTTACTCGCGGGTATATAGGGCGAGAAGCCGTCGATGTGGCGGCCGATGACGACGCGAGGTGCGCGCTGACAGATAGCAACAGCGGGCCGGCCGAGGGAGCCAAGGGCGCTGTCGAAGGCGTGAAGGGCAAGTTGAAGGAAGCGGCCGGAACGGTGCTCGGCAACGACTCCCTGGAGCGCGAGGGCAAGGCCCAGCAGGACAAGGCCGAATCGCAGCGTGAAGTCGCGCAGAAGGAAGCCGAAGCCGAGAAGGCCCGAGCCGAGGCCGCAGTGGACGAAGCTCGGCAGCGCGCCGAGCAGTAGGAATGAGCTAACAGTTGTGGCCCGGCCTGCGGAGGCTGGGCCACAACTGTCCAGTGGCGGACTTCCGCGGTGGATACACGCTTCCACCGGAGGAGAGGCGAAGTGTTGTGAGTACTGGAGCTGCGCCGTTGCCCGGCGTCGATCCGGCGAAGTTGGAGAGGGCATTGCAGGACGGTCGCCGGGCGCTCATGCACGCATGGAAGTGCGCCGAAAGCGATCCGCTGAGCTTGGAACAGGCCCGCAGTGTGGCCCAGGACGCGGCGGCGATCACCACCGCGCTGGCCGGGCTCGTTGGCGTGTTGGCAGGCCGCATCGCCAGAGAGGTCACCCAGCCACCTGATTCCGGCGGTCTGGGTTGGCGTGCCGCCGAGACCCTCGAGCAGGTTGCCGAGCAGGTTCGTGGGTTGCACGAGCACCTGCTGGTGGCGGCCATGCTCGCCGCTGGCTCGCCCACCCCGCATCGGCGATCGAAGTCGTCACGCCAGATAATCGAATCCTGACTGAATCAAATATGGGTGCGGACACCGTTGACGTGGCCACCTTGCTTGCGTCGCTGGCTCGCGCCGAACTCCGGGCCCGTGAACACGACAGCGGCGAGACCTCCGCGGATTACCGGGCCGGTGCAGCGGACGCCTACGCCGATATGCAGACGCTGGTGCGAGAACAGGCCGGTTGGCCGCTCGAGCCGGCGAGCGTGATCGACCAGCCCTGATCGCGATCCTCCCCAACGCCGCACGCCGAGCGGCGCAGGACCGCGACTGACCTGTTACATCGCCGTTGAGCGCGGTTGACGCTCGGCGGGTGCGGGCAAGAAGTCCCCTGCTGCGAGTGCGTACTCCGCGAGCAGTTCGTCCAGCGCATCGGGGTCGTCTGCTGTGCGCACGGCAGGTGGATCCGGCTGCCCCGGGTAGCCATCGGCCAGTAGTTCGGAGACGAATTCGGCCACTACGCCGGGTGGCGGCACCAGATCGCCCCCCAGGTAGCCCAGCACGATCACGTCTTCCCCGCACCCGGTCTCGATGGCGGCCGCCCAGCCGTTCTCCTCATCCCACACCACAGCGATGTCCCGACCGGGATAACGGGGAACCTGCTGCTCCAGTGCGATATAGGCGCCGACCGGTACCACCCGATCGCAGCACCAAGCGCCGGGCTCGGCACCGATCGCATCGGCAACCATGGCCACGTAGCGTCGTAATCCACGCCAGGGCAGGCCAAGCTCGTTGTCATCCACCACTGATCACGTTGCCTTGTTCGGGTCTGCCGCGACGCGCGCGGCTCCAGGGTGGAGTGTAGGTGCGATCGGCGCGGACAGCGCGGCCGCCAGCGCCGGATAGGTGGCGAACCGGCCTTGCCCGGTCAGATCGACGATGGCCAGCGCCCGCTGCACACACGGCGGACCGGTCACCAGGCGCAACTCCTGGCCGCGGTAGGCGGTATGCCGTCGCGCCCACAACAGGTGACTCAGCGCGGCCGTGCTCAGGAAATCGACCTGGGACAGATCGAGCACGATCACCTCCGCGGTGGACGCCACCTGAGGTGCCAGCACGGCGGCCAGCCGCGGGGTGGTCAGCAGGTCGAGTTCGCCTGCCACCTGGACGACCACCACACCATCGGCGGGATGGCGCACCTGC
>JBOHER010000237.1:0-6451 GCA_050701115.1 Haloechinothrix sp.
CTCCAGGTGGGGGTCCCGGCGTTTCGGCCGTTTCCCGCCCCGAGTTTGCCGTTTCCCGCACCGAGTTTGCCGTTTCCCGCACCGAGTTTGCTGGCCCGACGCCGGATTTGCTGTGCTGTTCGCCAATCCAACGCTGGCAATGGCCGGCGCGGTGCCGGTAACGGGCAACTCGGTGCCCCAGCGGGCCAACGCGGTGCCGGTAACGGCCAACTCGGCGCTCTCCCTCTTGACATGAGGGCCTGCCGAGAGCACACTGCCCGGCCTGGGATGTGCGAGCGCTGGCCTCCCACGTACTGGGCATGGCCGAGTACGCAGGCTCGCTGCGCGAGGGGTTCCGGCAGTATCGGGCGGCCACTCGGCGTGGCGGCGTGTTCATCGATGCGCTCACCGAGGTGCAGGTGCGCGAGCGGGAGGCGCTCACACCGACGCAGATCGCCCAGCGGTTCCGCGCTGCGAGCCCACGCGCCGCCAGCGCCCGGCGCCGCATCCCGGCGCTTGTACGCCGTCGCCGGATGCCGATCGCGCAACCCGTCGGCGACACCTTCGAATCGTGGGCGATCGGTTTCCTCACCGATGTCGTGCTCACCCGGGACGTCTGGATGCACCGCGTCGATATCACCCGGGCGACCGGCCAACCGATGCACCTCACGGCCGAATCCTGTCCGGCCGCGAAGACGGCATTGGCCTGCTGGCAGTCGCCTTGCCCTTCTGACTATTGATTTCGCACAGGAGAGAGAGTCACGGAGACCTACCGGATCGGTACTGATATCAGCGTGCTCAGGCTGACCCGTTCGTCGGGCCGGACCAGCAGGCGCTCGAGCAGATGCTGGCAGGCTTAGAACCCGCGGCAACAGCAACCTGAGCACCGCCGTCGCGCTCGGCGGGGACATGCGAGACGATTCCTGCATGGAGCGCAACGAGGCAACGCAGGCCAACGTCAAACCGAGGAGCAGCGAGGTCACCAGCGGTTATGAGCGGGCTCCCGCAAGGGCCATGCTGCGCGCCGTCGGCATGACCGACGCGGACTTCGACAAGTCGCAGATCGGGATCGCCTCGTCCTGGAACGAGATCACCCCGTGCAACCTGTCGCTACAGCGGCTCGCGGCCCAGGCCAAGACCGGGGTGCGGGAGGCGGGCGGGTTCCCGATGGAGTTCGGCACCATCTCGGTGTCCGACGGCATCTCGATGGGCCATGAGGGCATGCGTGCCTCGCTGGTCAGTCGCGAGATCATCGCGGATTCCGTGGAGTGCGTGGTGCACGCCGAGCGGATGGACGGCACGGTGCTGCTTGCCGGGTGCGACAAGTCCTTGCCCGGCATGCTCATGGCCGCCGCACGGCTGGACCTCGCCGCGGTCTTCCTCTACGCCGGATCGACGCTGCCCGGCCACATCGGCGACCACGACATCACCATCCAGGACGCCTTCGAGGGAGTCGGCGCCTGCGCACTGGGCCGGATCACCCCGGCCGAACTCGAGGAGATCGAACGCAACGCCTGCCCGGGCGAGGGAGCCTGCGGCGGCATGTTCACCGCCAACACCATGGCCAGCGCGGCCGAAGCCCTCGGGATGTCCCTGCCCGGCAGCGCGTCGCCGCCAGCGCCGGATCGCCGCCGCGACGACTACGCCCGCAGGTCGGGTGCCGCATCGGTCGAGTTGATCAAGCGCGGCATCACCGCCCGGCAGATCATGACCAAGGACGCCTTCGAGAACGCGATCACCGTGGTCACCGCGCTCGGCGGATCCACCAACGCCGTGCTCCACCTGCTCGCGATCGCGCGGGAAGCCGAAGTGGACCTGTCCATCGACGACTTCAATCGGATCGGCGACCGCACGCCGTTGCTGGCCGACGTCAAACCGTTCGGGCGATACGTGATGAGCGACATCGACGGCATCGGTGGCCTGCCGGTGGTCATGAAGGCGCTGCTCGACGCGGGTCTGTTGCACGGCGACACACTGACCGTCACCGGCAGCACGATGGCGGAGAACCTCGCCGAGATCGCACCGCCCGACCCCGACGGCAAGATCATCGCTGCTACCTCGTCGCCGTTCCGGCCCACCGGAGGTCTCACCATCCTGCGCGGATCGCTTGCCCCGGACGGTGCCGTGGTGAAGAGCGCGTCGCTGGCCGCAGGCGTCACCGAGGGAACGGCCCGGGTCTTCGACGACGAGAAGGACGCCATGGCCGCGGTGACCGCAGGGGCGATCAAGCCCGGCGACGCGGTGGTGATCCGCTACGAGGGCCCGGCGGGCGGACCCGGCATGCGCGAGATGCTCGCGGTCACGGCCGCGATCAAGGGAGCCGGGCTGGGTGAGGACGTGCTGCTGTTGACCGACGGCCGGTTCTCCGGCGCGACGCACGGTCCGTGCATCGGCCATGTCGCTCCCGAGGCCGCCCACGGTGGCCCGATCGCGCTGGTCGCCGACGGCGATCGCATCCGGCTGGACCTCGGCGCGCGCACGCTGGATCTGCTGGTCGACGATGATGAACTCGCCACAAGGCGAGCCGCCTGGCGGCCGAAGCCCGCCCGGTACACCACCGGGGTGCTGGCCAAGTTCGCCAGGCTGGTCGGATCGGCCGCCGACGGCGCCGTGTGCGGCTGAGCTACTGCGGCCGCCAGTGAATCTGGCTCAGGCCGAACTGGCTCTCCGCGAGGTCGCGGAGCCTGCCCCGAGCCTGGCTCCACCGGGTGGCAAGCACTCCGCTCTCGTCGGAACCGGCGTTCGCCATCCGGAGGACGAGGTCGGCGGTTTCGGAGAGCTCGTTGTAGATCTCGTCGCCGAGCACCAACCGGTGCAGCTCGAGGTCCTCGAACAATTCGGTCAACGGCACGATCTCGGTGCGGTTGCCGATCTTGGTCAGGAAGGGCTCGGTGTGCGGTGCGCTGCCGGAGCGAACCCGGTTCAGGTCGGTGGTGATCCGCGTGAGCCGGGCGAAGAGCTGGTTGAAGATGTCGTAGCGGTCGGTGAGTACGCGGTTTTCGAAGCTGGAGCGGCCGTCGATCCGTAACTGCCGAGCGGTGAACGTCAGCTCAGTTCTCTTCTCGGCAACCTGCTCCGCGATCAGCTTGGCCACATAGATGAGGACCGCGGCGACGGCCAGCACCAGTACCACCCACAGCGGATAGCGCGTCAGCCAGTCCAGCACGTCGTTCATCGGCTGTCCTCCGGATTCGACCGCGCTGAATCACACACCTAGCTAGTCAGTCGGAAGCCCAGGCCGGAATGTTGCGCGCCGTGCGCCGCAGCTACCGTGACCATGCCACTTCACCCCGACATGCTGTGTGAGGACGCGATGACCGAGGCAAACGAGATCGCGACGGTGCGGGCTTTCCTGGCCGCGTTGGAGGACTTGGACATCGACCGGGCGGTGTCCCACCTCGCGCCCGACGTCGTGTACCAGAACGTGTCACTGCCTGCCGCGCGCGGAATCGCGGCGGTCACCAGGCAACTGCGCTGGATGGCCAAGTACGGTACCGGATTCGAGGCGCGCACCCACCACATCGCAGCCGACGGACCCTTCGTGCTTACCGAACGCACCGATGTGCTCGAAATGGGCAGCTGGCGGGCGGAGTTCTGGGTGTGCGGCAGCTTCGAGGTGCGTGATGGCCGAATCGTGCTGTGGCGCGACTACTTCGACTGGGCAAACGTGCTCGGGGCCGGCGTGCGGGGTGCCGGTCGCGCCGCCATCGCGGCCATTTCTCGTCGCCTGCGGCCGGAGCGCTGACCGACCAAGGTCGTGGGCCAGCCGGGTGATTTCCCCGGAACCGTTGCCGCTGCTTCTTTCGCCGTTCATCCGGGTGGGCGACGATTCGCGCACAGCCCGCAGACGGGAGGACCGCGGTGATCTCATCACGTCGTCGACGTTTCCTGACATCGTCAGCGGCGGCCAGTGCGTTGATCTTCCCGTTGTTGTCGGTGCCGGTCGCGAACGCCGTCAGCCAGGCAGCGGTGATCGCCGAGGTCTACGGCGGCGGCGGCAACTTGGGCGCGACGCTGACCCAGGACTTCATCGAAGTCGGTAACCGAGGTACCACCGCGATCAGCCTGGACGGCTGGAGTGTGCAGTACCTGCCAGGGCAACCAGGGCTGACCAGCCGCTGGCAGGCCACCGCGCTGCGCGACAGTGTCGCCCCCGGTGGCCGGTACCTGATCGCCCAGGCGCGTGGGGCAGCCGGCACCACCGATTTGCCTGCGCCGGATGCCTCCGGTGGCATCGCGATGAGCGCGTCGCAGGGCGTCGTCGCACTAGTCTCGGATACCGCCCCGCTCACCTGCCTGACCGTCACCGAATACGGCACCGATACGCGGATCATCGATCTGGTCGGCTACGGCAACGCGACGATCTTCGAGGGCGCGCCCGCTCCGGCCGGGAGCAACACCAACTCGGTCGCTCGCCACACCTCGCTGCTCGACACCGACCAGAACAGCGCCGACTTCGCTGCGGGCGCACCGACACCGACCAACGCCGCCGGTGAAACAGGGGGAGAGCCCGAGCCGGAGCCGGAGCCGGTGCCCGCGCGGATCCACGAGATTCAGGGCACGACCTGGCTCTCGCCGCTTGAGGGTCAGAAAGTGGTCGATGTTCCCGGTGTCGTCACCGCTCGGCGCACGTTCGGCTCGGCCAGGGGTTTCTGGTTCACCGATCCGGAAGGTGACGACGATCCGCGCACCAGTGATGGGTTGTTCGTGTTCACCGGATCCACCTCGCCCGCCGTTCTGGTCGGTGACGCTGTTCGGGTCAGCGGCACGGTCCAGGAGTTCTATCCGACCAATCCGGCCAGCTCGCCGCACCTGTCGCTGACCGAGTTGGTCGACGCGCGGTGGACGGTCGAGTCCTCCGGTAATCCCGTACCAGCGGGCGAGTTCATCAAGCCGGACACCGTGCCGGAGGTGCTGACGGCCAAGCCGGGCGGGAACATCGAAAGCCGTACGCTCGAGCCGGATACCTACGCGCTGGACTTCTGGGAATCGCACGAGGGGATGACGGTGCAGATCGTCGATGCGCCTATCGTCGGGCCGAGCACGCGGTTCAACGAGCTGTACGTGACCACCAAGCCGGACCAGTATCCGACGCCGCGCGGCGGCACCGTCTACACCGGATACGACAATGATCCCACCGGTATCGTGAAAATCGAATCGCTCATTCCGTTCAGTGAGCGCCCGTTCCCGACCGCCGACACCGGCGACACGTTGGCCGGCACCACGGTCGGACAGGTCGAATACGACCGGTTCGGTGGTTATACCGTGCTGGCGACCCGGCTCGGTCAAGTGGAATCCGGTGGGCTGGAACGGGAAACCACCCGTAAGCAGAATCCGTCGGAACTCGCGGTTGCCAGCTATAACGTGGAAAACCTCTCGGGCGTTGACGAGCAGGCCAAGTTCGACGCGCTGGCGCGGGGTATCGCACGGAACCTTGCGGCACCGGACATCGTGACCCTGGAGGAGATCCAGGACAACAACGGCCCGGACGGCACCGGCGACGGTGTGGTCGCCGCGGACAGGACTCTGCGACGGTTCGTCGACGAGATCGTCGCCGAGGGCGGCCCGCGCTACGAGTGGCGGCAGATCGACCCGCAGGACGGGGCCGACGGAGGTCAGCCGGGCGGCAACATCAGGGTCGGCTTCCTTTTCAACCCAAAACGCGTGTCCTTTGTGGACCGGGCAGGTGGGGATGCTACGACCCCGGTGGAGGTGGAGAGCTTCGCGGGCAAGCCGCGGCTGTCGATTTCGCCTGGACGCATCGACCCGGCCAACGCGGCATGGGAGGACAGCCGCAAATCGCTGGTCGGTGAGTTCGTGTTCCGCGGGCGCACCGTGTTCGTCGTGGCCAACCACTTCAGCTCCAAGGGCGGCGACCAGCCGGCGCACGGGCGGTTCCAGCCGCCCGACCGCGTCACCGAGGTCCAGCGGATCGAGCAGTCCGAGACGGTGCGCGCGTTCGTCGACGATGTGCTTGCCGTGGACCCGTCGGCGAACGTGGTGGTGGCAGGCGACCTGAACGACTACCAGTTCTCGCCCGCGCTGAAGGTGTTCACCGAGGACGGTGTCATGCATGCCCTGATCGAGACGCTGCCCGAGTCCGAGCGGTACGGCTACATCTTCGAGGGCAAGTCGCAGGTGCTCGACCACATCCTGGTGTCCCGATGCATGCGCACCGTGGACTTCGACATGGTGCACATCAACGCCGAGTTCCACGATCAGACCAGCGATCACGATCCGCTGGTCGCCCGGCTGAAGCCCGCAGCGGGCAAGTCATCAGAGCACCGATGACCTGGCGCGTCGAGTTGGCGATCGGCGGCGTCGAGTTGGCGATCGGCAGCGTCGAGTTGGCGATCGGCGGCGTCGAGTTGGTCGGTTTGAACCGACAGGACGTAGTCAACTGCAACTACAAGCTGCAACGACAGAACGCCGGGGTGCCCACATGCGGGTGCCCCGGCGTTCTCCCTGGTAG
>JBOHER010000238.1:0-2643 GCA_050701115.1 Haloechinothrix sp.
GGTCAGAAGAGGGCGCTGGCTAGATCCCTGCGGGCCTTCGCCACCCGCTCGTCGCCTGCTTCGAACAACTCGAAGAGCTGGACCAGGTGACCGCGCACCCGGTTCCGGTCATCGCCCGCGGTCCGGCGAATCGTGTCGATCAGCCGGGCGAATGCCTGCTCGACCCGGTGCTGCGCGACCTCGAGGTCGGCGGCGGCCAGTTGCGCGCCGATGTCCGACGGCACGGCGTCGGCACGCGCGACCACGGCGGGGTCCGCCTCGCCCGCACGCGCGGTGAACCGGACCTGGTTGAGGGCCGCCTTAGCGTGCGCGTTGGCGGGCTCCTGGGCGAGGATCGCCTGGTAGGCCGCCTCGGCCGCGGCGAAGTCACCGCGCTCGAAGGCCTGCTCCGCTTCGGTGAAGCGCGGGTCTTCCGGCTCCTCAACCGGGCCATCAGCCGCCTGCTCAGCGGCCTTGATGCCGGGCAGTTTGTCCCGCAGCGCGTCGAGCAGGCTGCCCAGCCACTTTCGGATCTCCGGCTCGGGCAACGCTCCAGAGAAGGCATCGACCGGCTGGCCGCCCGCGATCGCCACCACGGTGGGGATGGACTGCGCGCCGAAAAGCTGGGCGATCCGCGGGTTCGCGTCGACGTCGACCTTGGCCAGCACCCAGGCGCCGTTGTACTCGGCAGCGAGGCGCTCGAGCATTGGAGTGAGCTGCTTGCAGGGCCCGCACCACTCAGCCCAGAGATCGACAACAACGAGGGTCTGCATCGACTGCTCGACGACCTCGGCCTGAAAACTCGCTTCGGTCACATCGATCACGACGCCACCGGACGGCGGCACGGTGGGTGCGCCGGGCTCGTCAACCGCGCCAGGGCCCGAGGGAGCCTGCTGGCGAGCTGCGTCGGCGCGCTGCTTGAGAGCTGACAAGTCCACCGCACCCGAGAGCGCGGCAGACATCGCTGGCGATGGGCGTGCTGATGAGGCACCTGGCTGTGGTGCCGATCCGCGTGGCTGTGTCACGTCTCCATCCTGGCACGGGTCTCCTCGCGCGAGCGCTCACCCCGGCTGAGTTCCAGGGGGACCGCTGACCTGGACGTCTCATACCCGCTGGTAGCTTCGGGCACTATGAACCGCCCGCTGCCCTTCGATCCCATCGCCCGTGCCGCGGAGCTGTGGGAGGAACGCATCGGGCCGTCATCGACGATGGCCGCGGTCACCGGGGTGATGCGGGTGCAGCAGATCATCCAGTCCGCGGTCGACGGTGCGCTCAAGCCGCACGGCCTCACCTTCGCCCGCTACGAGGCACTGGTGCTACTGACGTTCTCCCGCCGGGCCAGCTTGCCGATGCGCGTCATGGGTGAGCGGCTGCAACTGCATCCGACCAGCGTCACCAACATCGTCGATCGGCTGGAGAAGGACGGATTGGTCAAGCGGGTGCCGCACCCGACGGATCGCCGGACCACCTTGGTCGAGATCACCGAGGACGGCCGCAATCGGCACGCGCAGGCGACCGCGGCGGTTACCGGCATCGACTTCGGCATGCAGGGCCTGACCCCACGGCAGACGCAGCAGCTCATCGAGCTACTCACCAAGGTGCGCAGAGCCGTCGGTGACTTCACCGACTGAGCCGGGGTCGCTCAGGCAGCGGGTGCCGTTTCGCGCGCGTGCTCACCGTAGAGCGCGAGGCCGCCGTGCCGCTCCCGCTCAGGGCCGTCCAGCTTGCCCGAGCGCAGCGCCCACATCTCGAAGAACCAGGTGAACAGCGGCGGGACGCTGGACAGCAAGGCGAGCCCGAGGGTCTTGACGTTCCAGCCCAGCACCCGGAACACGCCGAGCGTGACGACGACGTAGACCATGAAGACGATGCCGTGCACCATTCCGACCACGGGCACCCCGCCCTCGCCGAGGCCGACAACGTACTTGAAGAACATGCCGACCAGCAGACCGGCCCAGGACAGCGCTTCGGCTATCGCGACGACCCGGAACAGAGTTGCTGCCTTGCCTGACAAAGTTCCTCCTCAACACACGGGCGCGGTTCGCCCGGAAAGCAGGGGTTCGGCGGTGTGCGTTTCCTTCGCCTGCAACGGTTGGCGTCGCCGTTGCCTCTTCAGTGTGCAGCGTGATTGCCATCACCCGAGCACCGGGAGCCGGGAATGAACGAACCGTTGGCGTCCGATCACGCTGCCGCCCGATCACCCGTTAGCCCCTCCCGGACGGCCGCAAGCGATGTATCCTCGGGTGATCTACGTCACAAAACATCTGGCGCCTGGCCCGCACTGACTGGCCGACAGACCGATCATCGTGTGGCCGTCCGCCCAGTGAAGGAGGGGCGATGATCAGCACAACCGAGCACTTCACCGCGGAGCGTGCACCCTGCGGGAAGCTCATGGACGGTCGGCGCCACCAGGAGAACGACGATGAGGGCCTGCGCATCGACGACCTCACCTACGCGTGCGGGTGCCGCCGGATCCGGCACGAGTTCCACGACGGCAGCGTCCGCATCAAGACCGTCCGGCATGACGGCAAGGTGCTGACGGACGAGCACAGCGCGGACCACGAGGCCTGACCCAGCGGGGGCGGCATGACGGCATTCCACAACGTCGTGATCGTTGGCGGCGGCGGCGCGGGCCTGCGCGCCGCCATTGCTATCGCGGAAACC
>JBOHER010000239.1:0-5676 GCA_050701115.1 Haloechinothrix sp.
CCGGTGATGTGGGCGACTGTGGACAACCCGCACGCTGTGGATAACCCGAGGGGTCAAGAGGCCTTCGCGGTGCTCGGCGCGCTCGCGGCAGCAGCCGCTGGCTTCTTCTCGCTCGAACTCGCGGAACCGGTGGAACCCTCGGAGGTGGTCGTCGAGGATGTGGAGTCGGCACTCGGCTTGGCGCCGGTACTCGACGACTTCGAGCCCGAGCGGGAGTCGTTGCGATAGAAGCCGCTGCCCTTGAAGATCACGCCGACCGAGCCGAACAGCTTGCGCAGCGGACCGGCACAGTCAGGGCAGTCGGTCAGACTGGTGTCGGTGAACGACTGCACGGCCTCGAACTCGTGGTCGCATTCCTTGCAGGCGTACTGGTAAGTGGGCACGTGAGCTCCTCGGGCTCCTGACGGACTGGCACTCTGCTGGTGAGAGTGCTAACACCTATTGTGCGCTATCGCATTCCCGGAGCGCAATCAGCCGTCGGTCACACCCGTCGGAGTCGCTCACTACCTGGGCAAACGCACCAGACCGTTGCCAGGCGTGATGACCCCGGTCATCCGGACATCATGCTCCTCGGCAGGCAACTTCGGCACCAGTTCTGTGTCGCGCACCACAGCGACCAGTTCGGCTTCCGGCGATGCCAACGGCAGCGAACGGTCGTAGTAGCCCGCGCCCCTGCCCAGCCGGACACCCGTGTTGTCCACGGCCAGTGCGGGCACCAGCACCAGCGCGGCATCGGCCAGCGTGGCCGGATCGAGCAGTGGGCCGGATGGTTCGAGCAGACCGGGCAGCCGCCCGCTGACCAGGGCGGACGGCCCGGTGTATGCGGCCCACTCCAAGGGACCCCGAGCAGTGGGAACGACCGGCAGCAGCACGCGCGCACCCGCTCCGGTCAGTGCGTCCAGCACGCCGAGCGAACCCGGCTCCGAACCGAACGGCAGGTAGCAGCAGACGGTGCGGCCAGCTCGCGCCCAGGACAGCGATCCCGCCCATTTCGCCAACGCCCGCGCCTCGGCGAGATGAACCCCGACCGCGACGGTGGCGCGTTCGGCGAGCACCCGGGCGCGCCACTCGGTCTTACTGGGCAACTCGGCGTCGGACCCACTCACCAGCCCAGGGTATGCCCACCCGTCACCCGGCCACCGCCCCCCATCGAGGCGCTACGCGCCGCGGTGCCCACCCGTCACCCGGCCATGCACCGCTACGCCGTTTCGTAGTGCAATGCGGTTAGTCTTTGGCGCTATGACGGCTTCCAGGACTGATCAGGTGTTCCGAACCGCCATTGTGCCCGCCGCCGGGCTGGGCACCAGGTTTCTCCCTGCCACCAAATCCGTCCCCAAGGAACTGTTCCCGGTCGTCGACACGCCAGGAATCGAGATCGTCGCCGCAGAAGCAGCCCAGGCAGGCGCGCAGCGGCTGGTGATCGTGACCTCGCCCGCCAAGGAGGCGGTCGCCGATTACTTCCGGCACTCGCCGGAACTCGAGGAAAGCCTTGCGAGCAAGGGCAAGACCGACCTGCTGGACAAGGTGCGCAGGGCGCCCGATCTGCTCGACGTCGAGGTGGCCATTCAGGAGGTCGCGCTGGGTCTCGGCCATGCGGTGGCGTGCGCCGAACCGAACCTGACCGACGCCGACGAGGCGGTCGCCGTCCTGCTGCCTGATGACCTAGTGCTGCCGACGGGTGTGCTGGAACGGATGGCCAAGGTGCGCGCCGAATACGGCGGCAGCGTGCTCTGCGCGTTCGACATCCCGCGCGAACAGATCTCCGCATACGGGGTGTTCGACGTCTCCGACACGTCCGACGCAGACGTCAAGAAGGTCAACGGCATGGTGGAGAAGCCATCGGCGGCGGAGGCCCCCTCGACCTATGCTGCGGCAGGGAGATACCTGCTCGACCGGGCGATCTTCGACGCGCTTCGGCGAATCACCCCTGGCGCAGGCGGTGAGCTACAGCTCACCGATGCGGTGGGATTGCTGATCGAGGAAGGGCACCCGGTGCACGTAGTTGTGCACCGCGGTGGCAGGCATGATCTCGGGAACCCGGGCGGGTTTGTGAAGGCAGCCGTAGATTTTGCCCTCGACCATCCCGAGTACGGACCCGAGTTGCGCACCTGGCTGGCTGAACGAATCGAGAGCACGACGAGATGACCACACGAGACCCGCGGACGACGGACGGGGATGTCCGCGCGGCTGAGGACGCAACGGACCAGGTCGATGCGGGCACCTACGCGCCTGCCGAGCGGGACTCGGGTGCCGCATCGCTGTCCGCTGTGCCGTCCGAGGAGTCGGAGGCCGAGTTCCGGCCGGTCGACGCCCACCTCGCGATGGTGCTCGGCGCCGCGGTGCGGCCCCGTCCGGTGCGGGTCGCCATCTCGGAATCGCAGGGCTTGCTGTGCGCCGAGGAGGTCATCGCCGAGCACGCACTGCCCGGCTTCGACCAGGCCGCGGTCGACGGGTACGCGGTGCGCAGCGTCGACGTGCGCGCGGCCACCGAGGTCGCGCCAGTCGAATTGCCGGTGGTCGGCGAGATCCACGCCGGGTCGCGCCAGCCGCGCAGGTTGCAGCCGGGACAGGCGGTGCGGGTGGCTACCGGGGCCCCGCTGCCCACGCTGGCCGACGCGGTGGTGCCGACCTCATTCACCGACGACCACCCGGCCCGGGTGACCATCAGCCGCTCGGTGCCCTCCGCAGGTTACCTCCGCCGGACCGGTGAGGATGTGCAGATCGGCGACGTCGCGGTGCGTCAGGGCGACATCATCGGTTCCGCACAAGTGGGATTGCTGGCCGCCGTCGGCAGGGCCAAGGTGCTGGTCTACCCGCGGCCGCGAGTGTCGATCGTCTCGGTCGGCGACGAGTTGGTGGACGTCGATCGCACACCCAGCGTCGGGCAGGTCTACGACGTGAACTCCTACGCCCTCGCCGCCGCCGCTCGTGACGCGGGCGCTGAGGTCAGCAGGGTCGGCATCGTGTCGAACGATCCGGCTCGGCTGCGGGAGGTCGTCGAGGGCAGGCTGCTGATGTCCGAGATCGTCGTGGTCGCGGGTGGCGCGGGCGGCAGTGCGGGCGACGAGGTGCGCGCCGCGTTGTCCGACCTCGGCGGGATAGACATGACCAGAGTGGCCATGCATCCCGGGTCGATGCAGGGCTTCGGCAAGCTCGGCCCGGATGCGGTGCCGACCTTCCTGATCCCGGCCAACCCGATGAGCGCGCTGGTGGTGTTCGAGGTGATGGTGCGGCCGCTGATCAGGGCGGCTCGGGGTAGCCGGAACCCGTATCGCCGGGTGGTCAGTGCCCGCCTGCTGGCCCCGATCACCTCCACCCAGGGGCGCAAAGGTTTCCTGCGCGGTCAGTTGCTGCGGGATGAGAGCAACGGCGAATACCTCGTGCAGCCTCTCGGCACATCGGGGTCGCATCTGCTGGCGTCGCTGGCTGAGGCGAACTGCCTGATCACGGTCGGCGAGATGCTGACCGAGGTCGCTGCTGGCGAGCAGGTTCAGGTGGCCTTCCTGGCGCAGCGCGGATAGCGAACGGCGCGCCCATGGCCCCGCCGATGTACCCGGAATCCAGGGCGGGTACCGAGCTGACCAGGTGTCCCGGATGGCCCGCGCGGTCCGAGTCACTGCGGGTGCCTGCCGGTGTCGTCGCGTTGCGCCCGATCCACTTGCGCGATGGTCGGGAATGGCGCCGGATCAGGCTGGCGGACCGGGAATACCTCGAGCAATGGGAGCCGTCGGCTCCCGGAAGCTGGGACGACCGGCACGCGGTGTTCTCGTGGCCTGCCCAGTGGATGGGGCTCCGTTCGCTGGCCCGGCGTGGCTACTGCCTGCCGTTCGCGATCACGTTGGACGGCCGGTTCGTCGGACAACTGACCATCGGCAATGTGATCAGAGCCGCGCTGCGTTCGGCGTGGATCGGCTACTGGGTGGCGTCCCCGCACGCCTCGGGTGGGGTGGCGACCGCTGCGGGTGCGCTCGCCGTTGATCACGCGTTCGAGAGTGCCGGCCTGCACCGACTGGAAGCCACGGTGCGGCCGGAGAATGCCGCGAGCATCCGGGTGCTGACCAAGCTGGGGTTCCGGAGAGAGGGCCTGTTCCAGCACTACCTCGAAGTCGCCGGGGACTGGCGGGACCATCTGTGCTTCGCGATCACCGCAGAGGAAACGGGCAGCGGTCTGGTGTCGCGCCTGGTGGATGCGGGCCGCGCCGAACGGTGCTGAAAGACGCCATGGGCGCGTTGGGTGCATCGAATGGCCCTTTCAGTGCACTGGATGCGCTGAAAGCGTCTTTCAGCGTTCACCGAATGCCGTCACCGAATGTGGTGAACGCGGCCTCGGCGAGCCTCCGTTGCTCGTGTGACTGATGTGGTTAACGTGACGGGGTCGGAGAGTTTTGTAGTCGGGGAGCCGAGATGCCAAGCTCGTTGATCATCGTCGCGCTCGCGGCGGCGTGGCTCGTGGTCCTCGTTCCCATGGTTGCGCGCAAGCGCCAGGAGATCGCACGGACCGGGGAGGACGCCCTGGCGGCTCGGGTTGTGCGTAGCGGCAGCGCGCGCGACGAAGAGCGGGAGGAGAGCAGTATGTCCGAATCCGCGGAGGAGTCCGGCCGCGTCGAGATTGACGACGAGTTCGATCCGGAACCAGAACTCGACGACGAACGCGCCGAGTTCGCCGAGACCGTGGACGACCGGCCCGAGCGGTATCGCCCCGGTCGTGGCGGCTTCGACCCGGAAGCCGCTGAGATCGCCGCGCGCGCCAAGTATGCCTTCCGCCAGCGCGTGGTGGTGACGCTGCTCGCGACCGTGCTGATCACCGCGCTGCTGGCCGGATTCGTCGCGGCCGACCTGTGGTGGGTGACCGGCGCTGCCGCCGCCGGGCTTGCCGGCTACCTCGGCTACCTGCGCAGGCAGGTGCGGATCGAGAACGAGATCCGGCAGCGCAGGCTGGCGCGGATGCGTGGCGCCCGTGCGGCCGCGCGCAGGCGCAGGCTCGCCGACGACGTCGAGACCGAGCACGAGCACGAGGCCGACTACGACGATCGGGATTACGGCTACGAGCGGATAGAAGCGGAACGCAGGGTCATCGCGGGCGTCGAACGAAAGCCACGCCCGCACGCGCGGACGCCCCGGCGCAACACCGTCGTGGTGGACATCGACGACGAGGATCCCGCCTTCCACGAACTCGGTGAGCCCGGCCCTCCGGCCTACCGCAGGGCCGTCGGCGAATAGCCGTGTCCGCGCCTCAGGCCCGCGTGTTCGACGTTCAGGTATGCGTGTTCGACGTTCGTGATCAGTAGAAGCCGACCCTCTTGATCTGGGGAGCCCGGTAGCTTGTTATGCTCATCGGGCTTCACGGGGCTGTAGCGCAGTTGGTAGCGCGTCTCGTTCGCATCGAGAAGGTCAGGGGTTCGATTCCCCTCAGCTCCACCGATTCAGTCATTGTGCGAACCACTCCGTTCGGGGCCGTTTCCGCTGGTAGGGCGGGTGCGGCCCCGTCGTTGTTCCGGGGTTGGGGGATGCGGAAGACCGGGATGAGCCGGTCGGGTCCGGTGATGGTGACCTTGGCGACCAGGGCTTCGACGAGTCCCTTGATGGTTGTGGGTGCCGCTGGTGATGATCTCGGCGATGTGATCTGCCACCGCCGCCAGGTCCGCATCGAGCAGGAGATCCGCCAGCGCCGCCTGG
>JBOHER010000240.1:0-2234 GCA_050701115.1 Haloechinothrix sp.
GGCCCGAACGGGACAGGCAGGGTGAGCAGATCGACGGGCAGCGTCCACGGCGGCGCGACGATGCATATCGCGACCGCGCCGATCAGCATCCCCCAGGTGACGATTCCGAGTGGATGCCGGGTGCTGACCCCATGCTCGCCGAGCAGGAAGTACGCGGCCGAGCACACCGCGGCGAGCAGGCCGGCGAGCACGCCCACCGCGTCCAGCCGTAGGCCCGCCCAGATTTGCGCGACCATCGAAAGCCCCGCCATCGCCAGCGCGATGCCCACCCACATCGCTGGTGGCAGCCGGACGCCGCGGATGAAGCGGACCCAGAGCGCGATCAGCACCGGGGAGGTGAATTCGAGCAGGATGGCCACGCCGACCGGAACCCGTGCCGCGGCGACGAAGTAGAACAGCTGAACGCCCGCGACTCCGAGCAGTCCGTAACCGACGAGCAAGCGCCACTCGCCACGGCGCACCCGCAGCAGCGACGGCCGGAACAGGGCTACGCCGACGAGCAGGATCAGTGCGGAGAGGCCGATCCGCGCCGCCGCGACCTGCTGGGGAGAGAGCCCGGCCAGCATCGCGGGTTTGCCGATGGCGCCCGAGCTGCCGAAGAACAGCGAGGCGAGCAGGATCAACGCGATGCCGCGCGCGGTGTGCGCGGCTACCGGACGCCGCACGGGAACGGAGAGATCAGAGGCCACCGGCAGAGGCTATGCCTGCCCACCGACACCTTTCACCCCGTTTCTCGGCAGGCGGACATAACCTCGGGGGCGTGTACTCCGGTAGGAACCGGCCCCCCGCGCTCACGGGTCGGCCGGCTTCCAGGGGCTCTTGCCGTCGGTGGGGCGGGTGGGGTCGTGGAACCGGGGAACGCCGAGTTCGTTCGCGCGCAACGGAACCATCCCGTCGGCGATCGCCTGCATGATGCGGGAGTGGGCGCGCCACGGCGTGCCCGGCCTGCCCTGTTCGAGATCGGACAGGTCGATCACGTCGCCGAAGTGCACTGTGAAGCACGGCCGGCGCACCGTGGAGGTGAGGCCCGAGCGAACCAGGGGAGCGATGTCGGTCAGGCCGTGTACCTTCTCGGTGCCCCAGTACACCGCCTCGTGCGCGCCCCATTGGCTGATCGGCACCACCGGCACTCCGGCTGCCAGCGCCAGCCGGGCGGCGCCGGTCTTTCCGCGCTCGGGCCACAACCCGGGGTCGTGGCTGATCCGGCCCTCAGGGTAGACGAGGATCGGTGCGGTGCTCGTGCGCAACGCCTTGGTGGCCTGGCCGAACTGATCGAGGGCACTGGTGCTGTCGGACCGGTCCACCCGGAGGTGACCGCTGGCCCGCAGTGCCGGGCCAAGCACGGGCGCGTCCAGGAGCCCCCCGGCGAGCATGAAGCGCGGTGCGATGCCGATGCGCCTGCATGCGGCCATCAGGACCATGGCGTCGAACACGCCGATGTGGTTGGCGGCCATCAGCAACGGCTTGCCACGCAACTCCTCGGGCACTCCTCCGCTGACCTCGAGCCTGCCCGCCAGGGCGACAACGCCCTGGTCGATGGCCAACATGGTCCGCCAGACACGTGGGGTCTCGTTCCTGGCCATCCACCGGCGTGTCACCTGGTTCAGGCTCGCATGCACTGCCACCATGGAACAGAGCATTTCATGCCGGCGTCTGGCGGCTCGCCATGGCCTTGCTACATCATGTCTTCGTGCAGGTGGGCTGTCGCTGGCCCCGCTCCCTGCTGTTCACCCCCCGTGAGGGCGATCACCAATTGCGGGATGGGTGTGAATGATCCGACAGTAGAATTCGACGCTGTGCCGCGAGTGGCAGATGTGATGAATGTGGCTTGAGAGCTACCGTAGAGGTATGGCGAGCGGAACCGTGACGAGAAAGCGCAACACCACCCGCGGATCGAAGGCTGCCCAGCGTTCGCGCAGGTCAGGCGGATCCTCACGGGCTCGAAGCGGTTCTCGGCCCCGCACCGGTAAGGCATCCACGCGCAGGCCTGCCCGCGCATCTTCCGGCGGAGGCTTTGGTCGCGCCGTCCGGGCAAGCTGGGAGGTGGTCGCCAGAGGCGTCGGGAGTGTCGCGCGCACGGTTGGGCGAACCCGGGATCTGGAGGCCGAGCACCGCAGGGACGGACTTGCGCTCGGCATGATCGCCGTCGCGCTGATCATCGGGGCCGGGGTGTGGGTGCGCGCCGCAGGCCCGGTAGGCGCGTGGATGTACGTAGCGGCGCGCAGCGTGGTGGG
>JBOHER010000241.1:0-15313 GCA_050701115.1 Haloechinothrix sp.
GTGATGCGCTCGTAGGCCTCGATGTAGCGCTCCCGGGTGGCGTTGATGATGTCCTCGGGCAACGGCGGAGGTGGCGTGTCCGACGCTCGGTCCCAACCGGATTCCGGGCTGGTGAGCCAGTTGCGGACGTACTGCTTGTCGAAGGACGGCTGGACCACCCCCGCGCGGTAGCCGTCGGCCGGCCAGAATCGCGAGGAGTCCGGGGTGAGCACTTCGTCGGCGAGCACCAGCCGGCCGGCTGCGTCGAGACCGAACTCGAACTTGGTGTCAGCGAGCAGGACCCCCCTGGTCGCCGCATGTTCCGCCGCGCGCGTGTAGATCCGTAGCGTGGCCTCGCGCAGCTGTTCGGCCCGCTGGGCGCCGACCGTGGCAACCACCGCATCGAAGCTGACATTCTCGTCGTGCGCGCCGAGCTCGGCCTTCGTGGCGGGCGTAAAAATCGGCTCAGGAAGCTGAGCAGCCTCAACCAGCCCGTCCGGCAATGCAACGCCGCACACCGCACCGCTGGCCCGGTAGTCCACCAGACCGGAGCCGGTCAGGTAACCGCGCGCCACGCACTCCACCGGCAACATTTCGAGCCTGCGCACCAGCAAGGCACGCCCGGCGACCTCAGCGGGGATGCGCGGGTCGGCGTAGGCCACGAGGTGGTTCGCGGCCTGCTCGGCGAGCAGCTCGAACCAGAACACGCTCATCGCGGTGAGCACGCGTCCTTTGTCGGGAATCGGGGTGTCCAGCACGAAGTCGTATGCGGAGATGCGGTCGGAGGCGACGAGCAGCAGGTGCTCATCGTCGACCGCGTAGAGCTCGCGCACCTTACCCGCGGCGATCAGGACATAGTCAGACAGCGTGGCCACGCCGCAACCCTACGATCAGCGGACGCCGTCAGCCGACGCGGGCAGCCTGGTCGTCCTCGCCCGAGCGGGCGGCTACCGTCTCGGCCTCGATCGCCTCGCGCAGCCTCTTCTCCGCGAGCACGGACCGCACGGCGGCGGTGATACCCGCGATCCACAGCACCGCGAGGCCGCCGTACACAGTCACGAAGACCGCCGGGCCGGCTTGCGCGACCCGCAGCAGCAGGTACGCGTTGGTGAGCACGATCATGCCGCCCGCTGCCGCGCCCAGCACCCTTGGTGGCAGGTGCCGCACCAGCCACGCCGCGAACGGCGCGGCGAGCACGCCGCCGATCAGCAGTCCGGCCACGATGAAGTAGTTCATGCCGTCCTGCCGCGCCAGCACGAAGAAGAACGTGATACTCGCCGACACGGTCACCACAAACTCGCTCGCGCTGACCGAACCAACCACCTTGCGCGGCTCGAGACGTCCGCTGGACAGCAGGCTAGTGGTCGCGACCGGCCCCCACCCGCCGCCGCTGGAGGAGGTGAGGAAACCGCCCACGATGCCCAGCGGGGCGAGAAGCTTCGCGCCTGGACGCTTGTCGGTGATCAGCTTGGCCAGCTTGAGGAAGGCGAAGCGGATCAACACATACAGGCCCAGCAGGAACAAGATCGCACTTATCCACACCTTTGAGGCGTCTGTGGACAACGAAGCCACGACGGATGCGCCGATGACCGCGCCCACCCCGCCGGGAAGCGCCAGGATGCCCACGGTGCGCCAGTCGACGTTGCGGAACTTCCAGTGCGAAACACCCGAAGCGAGCGTGGTGCCGACCTGGGCGAGGTTCACCGACGCGGCGGCCACGGCGGGTGCGGTACCCACGGCGAGCAGCGTGGTCGACGAGGTGACGCCGTAGCCCATGCCGAGGGTGCCGTCGACAAGCTGGGCCAGGAAGCCGGCTAGACCGAAGAGCAAGAGCGTTTCCATGAAGACCTTCAGCGTGAGGTGCGGGCCGCGAGCACAGGCGCGGCCGGGCAGCGGGCAAGGTTGCTAATGCTGTGACGCAGCGCGCCGGCGATTAGCGACGGCAGAGTGCGGAATTCACGCGAAGAAGGTCCACATGGCGGCGCTGTACCAGCGCGACAGCCACGGCGGCGAAAACAGCGCTCGCTGCGCCATCCGCCGCTGGGACCTCATGGGTTGCCATCCTATGATCGTGACAGAGCAACCTGGTGTATTCCAGCTCATCTCAGATAGTGAGCGGAGAGCCACATCAGGAGCGGAGGTCCCATGCGCTACGGATGGATCTCGTTCACCACGGATTACGGGCTCGACGACCCGTTCGTCGGGGTCTGTCATGGGGTGATCGCGCGCATCGCGCCGGAAGCGCGGATCATCGACATCACCCACACCGTACCGGCAGGCGATATCCGGCGCGGCGCACACGCACTGGCGCAGGCAGTGGCCTACCTGCCGCCCGCGGTCCATCTCGCCGTGGTCGACCCCGGCGTGGGCAGCGCGCGTCGCGGTGTGCTGATCGCGGCCCGGGACGGGATGCTGGTCGGGCCGGACAACGGACTGCTGCCGCTTGCGGCTGACGCGCTGGGCGGGGTCGAGCAGGCCTTCGAGCTGACCAACTCGGCATACCGGCTGCCCAAGGTGTCCGCCACCTTCCACGGGCGCGACGTCTTCGCACCCGCCGCGGCCCATCTCGCCCGCGGGGTGTCGCCCGCCGAACTCGGCCCGTCGCTGCGGCCGCACGAGTTGGATCGGCTGCCCTCGCCCGCGCCGACCGTCCGGGAGGGCGCACTGATCACCGAGGTGCTCTCGGTGGATCGCTTCGGCAACATCCAGCTGGCGGCGTCCAGCGGAATCCTGGTCGACGCCGGATTCTCCGACGGCGAACCGGTGACCGTGCGGATCGGACCGTCCCGGCACACGGGCATGGTCGGCCGCACCTTCGCCGATGGCGATGACGGCCAACTGGTGGTGCTCGGCGACTCGGCAGGGCTGATTGCCCTGGCGGTCAACGGCGCGTCGGCAGCGGCTCGGCTGGGCCTTGCGCCCGGTCACACCGCCCAGGAGTGCACCATCACCGCGTCGCCGACCGCGACCTGACCGGGCGCGAGCACCGCGTAGTTCGCCCCGAACGTCACCCCGCCGTCCTGCTCGCGCCGGTAGTCGGCCAGGGTGCGGATCGGCTCGGGCCCAGCCTTGCGCCCGCAGGCCTGGTCGACCAGGGGCACGGAGCAACGCTTGCACTTCTTGGTGAAGCCAACCTCGACATCCCCGGCCCGCATCCGGTCGACCCGGTCCTCGGTATGCGGCTCCGGCCAGCCGCCGACCACGATGTTGGGCCGGAACCGGTCCATCGGCACCGGCTCGGCGCCGCGCTCGAGGATCCGGTCGTTGAGGGCGTCGAGGGAGGACGCCGAGGCGATCAACAACGGGTAGGCGTCGGCGAAGCCGGTCCGGCTCGGGTACCGGCCATCGCGGGTCCGGTTGCGCTCGGGCGGTACCCGGACCAAGCGAGCCGCCGCCCCGACCACCTCGGAGAACCACTCGGCGGCGTCCGCGCCCTGATCGGCGCCGGCGCCCTGCCAGGAATGCACGGTGACCGGCCGCAGCGGCCCGTCGGGCAGCACCGGGATCAGCAACTCGCCCGCACCGGGCGCGGTGACCGCGAGCTTGGTGCCGTCGTGGCGGAGCTCGGGCCGGATGGTGGCAAGCACCGGATGCTTCCGCTGCGACAGGAACCCACCGTCGGCCGCCGCCACCGCCATGAACTCGCGGTCATGGGTGAGCCCGGCCAGCTCGATCCGCGTGCGGTCCACCGGCACCCCGGCGCACCCCTTGATCGGGTAGCACCGCAGCTCGACGATCCGCACCTGCATGGCGGCTACAGTATCGGAGCCGGGCTGTACTTGGCGGCCTCCGGATAACGCTTGATGATCTCGTCCACCCGGCGCACCACGGTGTCCACCTGGGCGGGCGCGACCCCGGTGAAGGAGATCCGCTCGGCCAGCAGGGCGTCTAGGGCGGCGCGGTCCAGCGGGATCCGCTCATCGGCAGCGAGCCGGTCGAGCAGGTCGTTGTCGGCAATACCCTGTTCGCGCATGGCCAGCGCGGCGGCCACCGCGTGCTCCTTGATCGCCTCGTGCGCGCTCTCCCTGCCGACGCCCGCCCGGACCGAGGCCATCAATACCTTGGTGGTGGCCAGGAACGGCAGGTAGCGGGCCAGTTCGCGGTCGATCACCGCGGGGAACGCGCCGAACTCGTCGAGCACGGTCAGGAAGGTCTCCAGCAAGCCGTCCGCGGCGAAGAAGGTGTCTGGCAGCGCGACCCGGCGCACCACCGAATCGGACACGTCGCCCTCGTTCCACTGGTCCCCGGCCAGCTCGCCGATCATCG
The DNA here is from genome assembly GCA_050701115.1 of Haloechinothrix sp. Lineage (GTDB taxonomy): Bacteria > Actinomycetota > Actinomycetes > Mycobacteriales > Pseudonocardiaceae > JBOHER01. The sequence continues at coordinate 4,246 of JBOHER010000241.1, forward strand.
CGGCGTAGCCGCGCAGGATGACCGCGAACCCGTTGACCCGCTCGCAGGAACGGGTGTTCATCTTGTGCGGCATCGCGCTGGAACCGACCTGGCCGGGCTTGAAGCCCTCGGTGACCAGCTCATGGCCTGCCATCAGCCGGATCGTCTTGGCCAGGCTGGATGGGGCGGCGGCCAGTTGCACCACGGTGGACACCACGTCGTAGTCCAGCGAGCGCGGGTAGACCTGGCCGACGCTGGTGAGCACCCGCTGGAAGCCGAGGTGACGGGCGACCCTGGACTCAAGGGAGTCCAAAGTGGACGCGTTGGCTGTGAGGTCGAGCATGTCCTGCGCGGTACCGACCGGCCCCTTGATGCCGCGTAGTGGGTAGCGCTCCAGCAGGTTCTCCAGCCGCTCAAAGGCCGCCAGCAGCTCGTCGGCGGCGGTGGCGAAACGCTTGCCCAGCGTGGTGGCCTGCGCCGCGACGTTGTGCGAACGGCCCGCCATGACCAGCGCCGAGTGCTCGCCTGCCAGTGCGGCGAGTCGGGCGAGTACGGCCACGACCCGATCGCGCAGCAGTTCCAGCGAGCGGCGCACCTGCAACTGCTCGACGTTCTCGGTCAGGTCGCGCGAGGTCATGCCCTTGTGCACGTGCTCGTGACCGGCCAGCGCGTTGAACTCCTCGATGCGCGCCTTCACGTCGTGCCGGGTGATGCGCTCGCGGGCGGCGATGGAGTCCAGGTCGACCGTATGCAGCACCCGCTCGTAGTCCTCGATGACCCCGTCCGGAACCGCGACGCCGAGTTCGGCCTGGGCACGAAGCACGGCCAGCCAGAGCTCGCGTTCAAGAACGACCTTGCGCTGGGGCGACCAGAGCGTGGCCAGCTCGGCCGAGGCGTAGCGGCCTGCGAGAACGTTCGGAATGCGGGGCTTGTCTGCGGCGGTCACGTCTGACCAGGGTACTTGGCGCGAGTCGAGGTATCGGTCCCAGCCGTCCCTTCGGCGCGTGCCGCACGCTAGGTGGGTTCGGCAGTGCCTTCCAGAGCGGTCTGCAACATCCTGGCCGCCGCTCCGCGGGGGTTGGGGTCGACCTCGATGAGCGCGTTGACCACGGCGCCGTCGACAAGGGCGATCAGCCGCTCCAGCTCGGTCTCGGACACCGGCATGCCGGACCGGGCGAAGATCTCCGCCAACAACTCGCGCAGTTCGGCGGACAACGCCCGCATCAACGGCCGCAGATAGGGACGTCGGCCGGTCGCGACGAGACGTTCATAGCGCAGCAACACCGCTTCGGCGTCGGATTCGCCGTCGTCATGCGGGGAGCCGAGCAGCATGTCCAGCACCAGCTCGACCACGGTTGCCACCCCGCGGTTGCGGGTGGCGAGCTCCTCCAGCCTGCTACGTCCGCGCGCGAGTTCGGCACGGGAGTGCTGCTCGACGACAGCGGTGACCAGGTCGTCGAGCGAGTCGAAGTAGTAGGTTGTCGAGGCGAGCGGAAGACCGGCCCGCTCGGCGACCGCCCGATGCCGGACCGCGTCGAATCCGCCCTGCACAAGCAGTTCGGCGCCTGCCTCCACGAGCGCGGCACGGCGACGCTCGCCCTTGGGTGTACTCGCGGTCGTCATGGGCGGCAATCTTGCCAGCACCTGTAAGCGTCAGCGGTCGGCTGCGAGGGTGTCGGCGATGCGTCGCAGGTCGTCGGTGAGCGGGGCGGACGAGCCTGCGTCGGGGTTGCTGAGCGCGAAGAGGGTGCCGCCGCTGGCGGTGCGCGCCTGGACGTAGGCGGCGTCATCGGGGGGAGTGAACCGGAATTCGGCACCGTAGGGCAAGAAAGCCACCGACAGCAAACCCACCGCCGCGCCCTCACGCACCCGGAACGCGGCACGGCCCCCACCCTCGGCACAAGGTCCGTCACCGCGTTGCGGTGCAGCGGCGGTGGAGGCGGTGGACGGGAGCTCGTCAGCGAGGGCGATGGCGAGCTCCCGGTCCACCTGGTGGCACCCGGAGGTGCCGGTAGCGACCTGCGGATCGGCCTTGGAGTCCTCCTCGCCCCCCTGCATGGGCGCGGAGTACGAGCCGGGTCCGCGTTGGTCACTACTGTCTTGACGCCCTTGCTGGGCCTCGGGTTGCCCGGCGTCGCCGGATTCCCCGGAAGGATGATCGCCTGACTCCGCCGAGGTTACTCCTTGTCCCGATTCATCGACGGAATCCAGCCCGGGTCCGAGCACGCCGACCAGTCCGGCGCCTGCCAGTACGAGCACGGCGAACGCTCCCGTTGTCGCCACCCGCATGCGGCGACGTGCGGTTTCGCGTGCCGAGCGCGCAGCGATGTCGCCCGCGCTGAATGTGGGCAGCGGAGCGTCCCCGGCCGCGTCGCGGAACAGAGTCTCCAGTTCTCGTTCATCCATGGACGTTCACCTCCTCACCCAGCACGGTGCGTAACGCCACCAGACCGCGCGCGGTCTGGCTCTTCACGGTGCCCTCGGTACATCCGAGCGCTTTCGCGGCCGCGCGCACATCGAGGCCTTCGAGGTAGCGCAGCACCAGCACCGCTCGCTGCCGCGGCGGCACCTCGGCCAACGCGGTCAGCAGGGTCTCTCGGGTCGCCACCCGCTCGTCCAGTCCTTCCTCGCTCGGTGCTGCCTCGGGCAGCGTTTCGACGTACTGCTCGCGACGCCACGGTCGCCGAGATTCGTCGATCGCTGCCCGCACCAGGGTCTTGCGCACGTACGCGTCGACCGCCGCACGGTCCCGGATCTTCCGCCACCGCCGGTGCACCGCGACGAACGCCGTCTGCGCGAGATCGTCAGCGCGATGCCAGTCGCCACAGAGCATGTAGGCGGTTCGCCGCACGGCGTCTCGCCTGCGGGCGAAGTACTCCGCGAACTCCTGTTCATCGCGTTGGTCCACGCGGATTGTCTCCGCTCGTTGTTGTCGTAGGGAAGACGGAAGCGCGTACGCTAACGGTTGCACGGCGCTGCCGCACAATCCACCAGCGTCGGGCGATCGGGCGGATTTGCCACCGGCGAGCCCCATTTTGATAGTGACCATCCCGTGTGATGTGATCGAACCGTGACCTTCGAATCGCGCGCCCTGATCGACCTTCGCTCCGACACCGTCACCCGCCCGGATGAGCGGATGCGGGCCGCTATGGCTTCCGCCGAGGTCGGTGACAACGTGATCGACACCGACCCGACCATCCACGCACTCGAGGAACGCACCGCCGCGATCCTGGGCAAACCGGCCGCGCTGTGGACGCCCTCCGGAACAATGGCGAACCTGATCGCCTTGAGCGTGCACCTGCGGCGGGGCGACCGGTTCCTCGCCCCACGCGGAGCACACGTGCTGACCAGCGAACTGGGCTCAGCGGCGTGGCTGGCCGGCGGAATGCCCGAGGCACTGGACACCGATGCCGGTCCGGGCCGGCCGTCGGTGCGCACCGTGTCGGCCGCTGTCGCGGGCGCGTCGAGCGGCCCCTACTACTTGCTGCGCACCACTTTGCTGTGCTTGGAGAACACGCACAACTCCGCGGGCGGGGCGGTCACCCCTCCCGACGAGCACGCCCAGTTGGTCGCGACCGCGCGCGAGGCCGGGCTGCGGGTGCATCTGGACGGTGCCCGGCTGTGGAATGCCGCGGTGGCGCTGGACATTCCGCCTGCCGCGCTGACCGTGGGCACCGACACCGTGTCGGTGTGCTTCTCCAAGGGTCTCGGCGCGCCGGTGGGCTCGGCCGTCGCGGGCAGCGTGAGCTTCGTCGAGCGGGCCCGCCGGATGCGCCAGATGCTGGGTGGCGGTGTCCGGCAGGGCGGCGTGCTGGCGGCGGCGTGCCTGCAGGGGCTGAACCAGATCGACGACCTGGCCGCCGATCACGCCAACGCCGAGCGGCTGGCATCAGGACTGGCGGAACTGGGGTGGGATGTGCAGTCGCCGCAGACGAACATCGTGCTCGCCGGGGTCGCGGATGTGCCGGCCACGCTGCGGAACTTGCGCGCCCTCAGGGTGCTCGCGTTGCCGATGGCGAACAAGATCCGGTTCGTGACCCACCGCGATGTGAGCACCGCGGAGATCGACGAGGTGCTGCGCCGGATCACCGCCGCGGCGCAGGAGCGCGGCACACCCGCTGCGCCTCGGACCGCGAGCTAGGACCGGATCTGCCTGTTGCGGTCGCCGCCCTTGATCGCCCCGTAGGCGGCGGTGGCGAGGAGCAGGGCTCCGCCGATGATCGCCAGCCAGAACAGCCCCTTGATCACCACGCCGATCACGGTGAAGGCGAGCCAGACCACGATCAGTACGCCGACGATCTTCCAGAACATGACTTCCTCCGCGGTGCGCTCAGCTTACTGCTACACCCACTGTGCCAGCAGTTGCCGTTGACGGCCCCGGAATTCGGCCATAGTTCAGGGCAATCCCAGGGTTGCCCCTATAGCCAGGCGCCGAGGCGACGGACGCACTCGCTCACCTCGTCGCCAGAGCCTGCGAAGGAGAACCGCACGAACTTGCCCCCGTCGACCGGGTCGAAGTCGATGCCGGGGGTGATCGCCAGCCCGGTCTCGGCGAGCAGACGCTGGCACCAGCTCAAGCTGTCGTCGGTGAACTCGGAGACGTCCGCGTAGGCGTAGAACGCGCCGTCCACCGGCGCGATCTTGTCGATCCCGATTCCGCGCAGCCCGTCCAGCAGCGCGTCCCGATTGGCGCGATATCGCGCCACATGGCCGTCCAGTTCGGCGTAGGAATCATCGGTGAACGCCTCGATCGCGGCGTACTGGGCGAGGGCGGGTGCGCAGATGTTGAAGTTGCCGGTGAGCACATCGACCGCGCGATGCAGTCGCTGCGGCACCAGCATCCAGCCCAGTCGCCAGCCGGTCATCGCGAAGTATTTGGAGAACGACCCGAGCACCAGGGCCTCGCGGGTGCTCTGCCAGGCGCTGGCTGACTCGCCGATCGCGCCGTCGGGGTAGACGATGCCGTGGTAGATCTCGTCGCTGATCAACTGGACGCCCCGGGTGGAGCACCAGCCCGCGATGGCGGCGAGCTCGCCGGGCCCGAGCATCGTGCCGGTGGGATTGCTGGGGCTGGCCACGATCAGGCCCTTGATCGGTCCGAGCCCGTCGAGGAGTTCCGTGGTGGGCTGGAACCGGGTGCCCGGTCCCGCCGCGAACTCGACGACCTCGCAGCCCAATGCGGTCAGCAGGTTGCGGTAGGCGGGGTAGCCGGGCCGGGCCATCGCCACCCGATGGCCCGCGTCGAGGGCCGACAGGAACGAGAGCAGGAACCCGCCGGACGATCCGGTGGTGACGATGACGTCCTCGGGGCTGACCTCGAGCGCATACCGGTTGGCGTAGTGCGCGGCAATCGCGGCGCGCAGTTCGGGAATGCCGAGCGCAACGGTGTATCCGAGGTTGCCTTTGGCGAGGATCCGCTCGGCGGCCTCCATCACCGGCGCGGGCGCGCCTGCCGTCGGCTGTCCGGCGCACATCGAGACCACGTCACCGTGGCTTCGCTGCCTGGCCTGTGCGGCGGAGAGCACCTCCATCACGTGGAACGGCGCGACATCCGCCCGCGCGGCAGGTCCAGGAAATGGTGCGGCTTCGACCACGCCCGCCACTGTATCCGCCACCCGCCCCCCGCACTGTTGCGGCGACGCGCGGCTGGGGTCACACCTCGTCGAGCAGTTCCCAGACGCGCTGGGCGAGCAGGCGGTTGTCCGCCGGGGTGAGCGTGCACCAATCCGACCCATCCCCGGTGCGCTCGAGTTGGAACAGGTAGCGGCCGGCATCGGTGTCATGGAAGCCCGCCACCCGGGACGCACGCCGGGGCTGACCGTCCCGCCCCCGGCGTTGCACGCCGAACTGCCCGCGTGCCACCGTGCCCAGGAACATGCCTGCGAGTTCCTGTGCCTGCCACAGCTCGACGCCACGATCCTGCAGCGCGGTCACCAGCGCATGCGGCGCACCCTTGGCTGCGGCATCGGCAGCCACCAGCGCCCCATGTGGCACGGTGACCGACTGGCCCACCCCGGCGTGCAGCTCACCTATCACCGACACGGCCGACTCGGCGAGCGAGGAGTCCCGCGCCGGGATCAGCCAGACCTCGTCACCGTCGATGACGCCCAGCATCGCGTGCGCGCCGGTACTCGCGGCGAGCGCGGAGATCCGGCGATCCGCCCACACCCAGACGTCGATGCTGGCCAGCGGGGTGGCCAGCACCCCGAGCATGTCGAGCAGCGCACCGGAGGCCCGCCGCCCGTCGGCCAGGCCGCGATCGGCCAGCGCGGCCCACGCGCCGTCCTCGATCCGCGCCCGCTCACTGTGCGTCGCCCCCGGGCTCGGGACGTCGAGCACGACGTGCCGAGGCGGCAGTTTCTCGGCTGCCCAGAGCACATCCAGTTCCACTGTGGAGAGCACGACGCTACCGCTAGACGAACCGATGGTCACGAGGTGGGGCCGTCCTTGTCGGCACCGTCGATCACATCGCGCGCGACCATCCGCTCATCGGAGAACAGGTCGACGTCATCGATGCCATAGCTGCGCACGCGCGACCCGCCCTCGGCCACCGGCGCTGCCTGCTGCAGGAATTCGGGTTCACCGGGACCGATGTCCGCGGGCTCGATTCGCTCGACGGTGCGTGCCTCCTGCTCGGCTTCGCTGTCCCCTGCACCGACCGGGAACTCGTGCAGCGGTCGTCCATCGACCTCGGTTTCCCGACCGAATCCGCGCGCCCTGCGCTCCCGGTCACCCTCGCCGGTGGCGGCCAGACCTGCCGCACCCAATGCCGCGGCCCCTCCTGCGAGCTCGCCGCCCAGCGACGGTCGCGGCTGGGTACCGAAACCCGGGCCCAGCCCGCTCGCCCCGCCCCCTGCCGGCGCCTGCGGGGTGGCGCTCACCAGCTTGCCCTTGTCCAGCGGGGCTTCCGTTGGGGTGCCAGGGCCGCCGCCGACGAAACCCGCCTTGCCGCCGCCCACGCCCAGCGCACCACCTGCCCGTCCGGCTGGTTCGCCGCCGCGCACCCCTGCACCGCCGGAGGCAGGGGAGCCCCCCGCGCCGGTGCCGGTTGCTTTCGCACCATCTGGGCTCGCTCCGGAACCGCTCGTGCCGCCGGGCACACCGACTGCCGCTCCCGGTGCGCCAGGGGCGGGAGCTTGGCCGGTCGCGGACCCTCCTGGGCGTGCCGCCGCGCCCGTGCTCCCGCCACCGACGATCACCCCGCCGACGATTCCCGACGAGCCCGATGGGGCGGTGCTCGACGGTGCGGTCGGAGCGGGTGCGGTCGGGCCGCCGTCGGACGGGCTGCCAGGGGCGGTCGATGCCCCGGTGCGCTGTCCGCAGGCCGAGCCACCACTGGCGACTCCCTGGGGCGTGGGGCCGCAGCGCCCCGCTGAATCGTCGCGGCCGGGGCCGGACGCGGAAGGTCGCTCAGCGCCCTCACCCGGGCCGGCAACTGCCGCCGGCGTAGTGCCCATGGAGCCGAAGGTCGCCGTCTCGTCCGCACCGTCGTGCTCACCCACCGGTTGCCCGTCCAGCGCGAACCCTTCGAGGGCAGCCAGCGCCTCAACCGCCGACAGGCCGTCGCCGGTGTCCCTGGCGTAGGCGTTGAGCGCGTCGATGGCTTGGCTCTTGGCCAGCGCAGCCGCCTTGACCCGTTCCGCCTGGTCGGTTTCGTAGCCGACCAGGCTGCCGAGGAAATCGCCGAAGCCGAGGCCGTCAGCGCCTGCCCGCAGCGTGGCGGCGTCGGGCAGCCGGTGCAGCGTCCGGGTGAACGCCTCACCGAGCGCGAAACCCGACTCGGCGGCGCGCACGAGTTTGTCCTTGCTGTCGTCGGCGAACGCGGCGTGGTCGGTGAACACCGCGGTCGCCTGCTGAGCGGCATCGCTGATCCAGGCGACACCCAGCTTGCCCAGCTCCGCGCGGAGCGTGTGACCGACCTCGTCCAGCGCGGTCGCGACCGCCTGCAGCGCGTCGACCGCCGCACCGATGCTGCCGATTCCGGAGCCGGACCGGATCTGCTCGATCTGGTCGGCGAGCATGTTCTCGGTGTACCCGTCGAACCGCTGATCGCGGATCTTGCCGATGAGTTCCTCGGTTGGGCTGGTCATGTCCCCTCCTGGCTTAGCTGGGACCGCGGTGGGCGAAACTGGCCACGGCGGCGTCATCGTCGTGCTGGTACACAGCGGCGGCGGCGCGCAGCCGCATCGCGAGCGCGCGCAGGCTGTCGAGGTAGGCGTTCACCCGGCCGAGGTAGCCGCCATCGCCCTCGGCGACCAGCGCGTTCCACGCCTCGGTCACGTGCACGCTGACCACGTCCTGCGCAGGCGCGTCGACCCGCGCCGTGCCGGCCGCGTCGACCAGCCGGTCGGCGAGCGTGTTGGCCTGCGCTTCGATGATCTTGGCAGCGGCCAGCAGTTCGCCGGGCTCGACCTGATAGCCCATGCCGCTCGGCGCTACGGCGGCCTCGTTGTCATCACTATGCATTCTGCGCACCCCCGGGTACGGACGGTAGTCATCGAGCCTGCGAATGCAGGCTACCAACCTGGACCGTTCAGTGGTCCTCGATTGGACGAAGAACTCACCTTGGCGGTTCCATCAGGCAGTGGGGACGCTGATCTCCCCGTTGACCGCGCGCAGCCCGATGTCGGTGCGGTGGTGACCGCCGGGCAGGTGCACCTTGGCCACCCGCTGGTAGGCATGCTCGCGAGCGGCCTCGAGGTCGTCGCCGAGCCCGATCACGGCGAGCACCCGGCCGCCCGCCGACACCACGGCGCCATCCTCCCTGCGCCGAGTCCCCGCGTGCAGCACGCCCTCCGCGTCCGCGCCGGTGATCACGTCACCCATCCGAGGACGGCCGGGGTAACCCTCGGCGGCGAGCACCACGGCCACGGCTGCGCCGGGCGACCAGTCCAGCGGCGGCTGCTCATCCAGCAGGCCGGTGGCCGTCGCGTGCAGCAAACCGGCCAGCGGGGTCCGCAGCAGGGCCAGCACGGCCTGGGTCTCCGGGTCACCGAACCGGCAGTTGAACTCGATCACCTGCGGGCCATCCGGTGTAAGGGCGAGCCCCGCGTAGAGCAGGCCGGAGAACGGCGTGCCCCGCGCGGCCAGTTCGTCGACGACCGGCTGCACGATCCGCGCCACGATGTTGCCGACCAGGTCCGCCGGGGCCCAGGGCAACGGCGCGTAGGCGCCCATCCCACCGGTGTTCGGCCCGGCGTCGCCGTCGCCGACCCGCTTGAAGTCCTGGGCGGGCAGTAATGCGCGCACGGTGTGCCCGTCGACCAGGCAGAACAGTGAGGCCTCCGGCCCGTCGAGGAAGGACTCGAGCAGGACCGAGTGGCCATCGTCGAGCAGCGTACTGGCGTGCGCCCGGGCCTGGTCGTAGTCGGTTGTGACGACCACGCCCTTGCCAGCGGCCAGACCGTCGTCCTTGACCACCCAGGTCGGCCCGAACCGGCCGAAGGCGGCGTCCAGGTGGGCGGGGTTGTCCACGATCTCACCGCGCGCGGTGAGCACGTTCGCGGCGGCCATCACGTCCTTGGCGAAGGCTTTGGAGCCCTCGATGCGAGCCGCCGCTGCGGACGGCCCGAAGCAGGGGATGCCCGCAGCGCGCACCGCATCCGCGGCGCCTGCGACAAGCGGGACCTCGGGGCCGATGACGACGAGGTCGGCCTGCCACCGGCCGGCCAGCTCGGCGACGTAAGCGGGGTCGGTAACGTCGACGGCAAGCTGCTCGGCGAGCGCGGCGATACCCGCGTTGCCGGGAGCGCACGCCAACGCGGTGACCGCGGGGTCGTGCGAGAGGGCAAGGACGAGGGCATGCTCACGGGCTCCGGAGCCGATAACCAGGACGCGCACGTCGAGCAGGGTAGTCGCCGCCCTCGGATGCCCGGTCGGCACCGGCGTTCCAACGCGGGCCGGACCACACGGATCAGAGAGGATGGACCTTGTCACGCATCAAGTTGGCCGCGCTTGCGTTGTCCGGTATCGCGGTGTTGACCGCTATCGCCGGTACCACGACCGCGACCGCGGCCACCCCGCAGAAAGGGACCACCAACTCGGTGCACGCGAAGGCGCAGCAGGCACCCCTGGTCATCGGGCACCGGGGCGCTTCGGGTTACCGCCCGGAGCACACGCTCGCGTCCTACGAGCTCGCGGCCAGGATGGGCGCCGACTACATCGAACCCGACCTGGTGACCACCTCCGACGGTGTAGTGGTCGCCCGGCACGAGCCGGAAATCGGCGGCACCACCGATGTCGCCGAACGGCCGGAGTTCGCCGATCGCAAGACCACCAAATCGCTGGATGGCGTCTCGGTCACCGGCTGGTTCGCCGAGGACTTCACGCTGGCCGAGCTCAAGACCTTGCGCGCCAAGGAGCGCATCCCCGAGCTCCGCCCGAACAACACCCGCTTCGATGGCCGCTACCAAGTGCCCACGCTGCAGGAAATCATCGACCTTGCCAAGCGGCTGTCCAAGGAGCTGGGCAGGGAGATCGGCATCTACCCGGAGACCAAGCACCCGACCTACTTCCGCTCGATGGGGTTACCGCTTGAGCCAGCGCTGGCCGACGCGCTCGAACGCAACGGTCTGAACCGGCCCAAGGCCAAGGTCTTCGTGCAGTCCTTCGAGGTCGCCAACCTCAAGCAGTTGAGCGGCACGCTGCGGGTTCCGCTGGTGCAGCTGATCAACTCGTCGGGCGCGCCGTACGACTTCGTGGCCGCCGGTGACCCCCGGACCTACGACGATCTGTCCACCCCGGCCGGCCTCGCCGAGATCGCCACCTACGCCGACGGAGTCGGCCCGGCCAAGGCCAGGATCATTCCGCGCAACGCCCAGGGTTACTTGACCGAGCCGACCAGTTTCGTGTCCGACGCGCATGCGGCCGGGCTTGTGGTGCACCCGTGGACCTTCCGCGCGGAGAACGCCTTCCTGCCGGCCGACTACCGGTCATCCGGCGACCCGGCGGCCTGGGGCGACACCTTCGCCGAGTTCGAGAAGTTCCTGGCCACCGGCATCGACGGCGTGTTCGCCGACCAACCGGACATCGCCCGTGCGGCGGTCGACGACAACTAGCCGGCCAGCGGTGCTCGGGCACACATTCGTAG
>JBOHER010000242.1:0-2658 GCA_050701115.1 Haloechinothrix sp.
TTCCGGTTGCCCTTCACGGACGCGAAGAAGTTCCGGTACGCGGTGTTCGCGTCCGCCAACGCCTGCTGCAACACGACCGCCGACACCTCGGCCAGCCACGCCCGTTCCGGGGTGCGCTTCGCCGCAGACCTGCGCACCGAGTCCGGCCCGTTCGCGATGATGACGGCCCGAGGGTTCCTCGCCGACGAGGGACGGCACGCTGCCGCGGTCCTCGCTCGAGGGATGTCGCGACCGGCGTACCTGCGCAAGATGATGTGGCTGATGCCGCGGATGGCACGGGCGGTGCCCTATCTCGGCTATGTCCTGTTGATGGCGATCAAACCCGAACGAACTGCGGGAGAGGGAACGGCTTGACGCAAGGCGGTCCGGACTTCCTGGAGGTCGTGGTCGACGCCGGCCTGGGCAACAGCTCCTACCTCGTCGACCTCGGGGACGGTCGCGCGCTCGCGGTGGACGCCAGCCGGGATGCACGACGGCGCGGTGGCCCCTTCATCCACCACGACCGTGGACTTGACCACCGCACGACAGGCGCGGGGCTTTGAAGTTCGCCGAACTATGGCCGCCATGAAGACCTGAGATGTCCAGCGTCCGGCGTTCTTTGCGCGAACCTCGCGCTGCGCTAGATTGCCCGCATCCCGACATCGACCCAGTTCTCTTCGACGCCGTACAACGCTAGCGCTGTAGCTGCCTCATTGGCTCCCTGCCCTCGTTGTATAACTTTATTTCAGGAAAGTTGTATAGTGGCTGGCATGAGCCAACGTGAGTGGGACCACGGCCAGCACGCCCGTGCGGGCGCTGGCCCCAACCCAGGCGAGTTCGCATACAAGCACCAGGCCGCCTCCAGCGCGGCCTTCCCCGCGGACACCATGGCCACCGAGCTCGAAGAGCCGATGCCGGAGCTGGCCGTCGGCTGGGAGAGCTGCGAGTGGAACGAGGACCGCTCCCACATGTCCCGCCGTGAGCGCGCTGAGTCGCACGGTGCCTACATGGCCTCGATCCCGCCCTCGATCACGGACATGGACTTCGACATACCCTCCGACGTCGCGGCCGAGGCCGAGGACGCCCTGGTCAAGATCTCCCGCTTCGACGCCGAGCTGTCGGCAGCCCTTCCCCACGAGGACGGTGAGCTGGCGCCGCTCGCAGCGGTCTTGCTGCGCACCGAGTCCGCGTCGTCCTCCCAGATCGAAGGCGTCACTGCCGGCGCCACGGCACTGGCGATCGCCACCCTCAAGGAGTCCTCGGGCCAGAACGCCCGCCTGGTCGCCGCGAATGTCGAGGCCATGCAGAAGGCGATCGACCTGGCCGACGACATCAGCGTCGACTCGTTCCTGGCCGCCCACCGCGCCCTGATGGACGGCCACGCCTACGCCCGCCCCGGCGAGTTCCGCGACGGGCAGGTCTGGATCGGTGGTGGCCCGACCCCGCACACCGCCTCCTTCGTCCCGGCGCGGTACGAGCGGGTCCCCGCGGCGATGGATGACCTGGTCGCGTTTTGCAAGCGGACCGACATCCCGGTCCTCACCCAGGTCTCGGTCGCGCACGCCCAGTTCGAGACGATCCACCCGTTCAACGACGGCAACGGTCGCGCCGGTCGGACCCTGGTTCACGCGATGCTGCGGCACTCCGGCGTCACTCGCCGGCTGACCGTCCCGGTCTCCGCTGGTCTGCTCACCGACACCGGGGCGTACTTCGATGCGCTCGGTGCCTACCGCGACGGCGACCCGGCCCCGATCGTCCGCCAGTTCAGCCGCGCCTTCTTCGCCGCGGTTGACAGCGGCCGTCAGTTGGTCGGTGACCTCACCGGTGCCTACGCCGCCTGGCAGAAGGACCTGCCCTCGCGCGAGGGGTCTGCTGCCCGCCGTATCCTGCCGCACCTGCTCAGCCAGCCCGCGGTCACGGTCAAGCACATCCAGCAGCACCTCGGCGTCTCCCAGCCGGCTGCCCAGCGCGCGGTCGACCAGCTCGTCGAGGCGGGGATCCTGAACCAGGTCTCCACCGGCAAGCGCGATCGCGCGTGGATCGCCCGCGACGTCATCGGTGCACTCGACGACTTCGCGGCCCGCTCAGGACGTCGTGGTCACGTGCACCATGCAGGGCGGTAATGCAGGTCCCTGCTGCGGTAGGGCACTGCACTAGGCAGCCTCAATCAGGTCTGGGCGGTTCTGCGGTCGATCCAGCGACGCATTCGCGCAAGGTCGCCGGAGTGAGTCCGACGGCAGGATTGGGTTGGACGGCCAGCACGCGTCCAGGGAACTCCGCGGCGACAATCTCCCCGCGATTGACCAGAGAGCTGCTCTCGGGGTCCTCGCCCTCGAACTCGTCGTCGCACCAGATGATCGGCTGGTCGGTGGTTCCGAGGAGATGGCGGACGACGCGCTCCTTCCACCAGGGGACCCAGGGGCCGTCGGTGGCCGGGTTGTGGGGCCATCGGGCGTGGTCTCCCACCGTTGGCTGTGGCGTGGGCCTCCACCGAACGGTGCGATGACGCCGTCGACATCGAGGAGGAGACGCACCTGGGCAGGCTGGGGCAACGCGATAGGAGCGTCCTCCGGGCGCGACGAGTGAGTAGGCAGCATGGGTACTCCTTCCGCTCGCTGTGATCTATGCGCCCAACTTGTGCGGTTGCCCGGGCGAGGGCAGTTGCCCGGCAGCCAAACG
>JBOHER010000243.1:0-6058 GCA_050701115.1 Haloechinothrix sp.
GCGGTGTACCGGGTGGGCAGCAGATCGACCAGCTCATCCGCGCGATCCACGGCCTCGGCCATCGTGCGGTGCTCGGCCCGGCGCCGCGCGACCACTGCCTTGGCGGTCTTGACGCCGTGGTGCACGAGCAGTCCTGGCGTGCCTGCTAACGCGCCCCACAACAGCGGTCCGACCACCGTCGCCGAGGTGTTCCCGGCAAGCGCCTCGACCGAGGCCCGCGTCAGACCGACGCCGTCCAGTGCCTCGGTGCACCGGGGATCGATCGGGGCGAGCGTGTCACGAGCCGCGTCGAGATCCCCGGTTTCCAGTTCGCGGACCAGTGCGGTGCCGCGCGCGGCGAGCGCGGCGCCACCCAGCACTCCCCAGGCGGCCAGCGCGGTTCCGCCGATCCGCAGCAGCGTGCTGCGCTTGCCGAGCCGGTCCAGTGCGGTACCGGCGAGTACGGCTGCTCCGCTGACCAGTGCCGGTGGCGGTGTGGCGCCCCTGTGCCGCGCGGCCTGTCTGCTCGTGCGGTCGCCCGCCAGCGCGTCGGCGATCACGCCGAGCACCAGCCCGATTGCCCTCCCAGCGCTCACCCCATGCTCCCCATGTCCGTGTTCGATCCCTCGGCGCCGATCATCAGCTAATAGTGGCCTCGTGCACCCTGATCCCCATGCGCCGACCGTACTCGGTTCACTGAGCGTCAGCAGGCTGGGACCATCCGTGCAGGCTCGCGGGGACCCCTCGTGCGTGAATGTTGTTGCATGGGCAACCGTCAGCACTCACGACACGACCTGGGCGTCACCCACTGTGGACAACCCGACTTATCCACAGCTGCGTCGATGGCCGGTTGCGCAGCAAATCGCTGACGCTCACGCTGCGCGAGTGACCATCGACAACGTTTTCCGGCCGAGGCCTCCGGCACCCAAGCAGATCCCACCCGAACGGCGAGCCGAATGGCATCGCCTGATCACCGAGCAGCACGGGGTAGTCGACCGCGCCCAGGCACTCAGCCTTGGTGTCTCAGCACAAGCCATCCGATCCCACGTCTACGCACACCGATGGCGGCGTGTGCTGCACAATGTGTACGCGACGTTCACCGGCCCCTTGGATCGACCCGCCCGGCTCACCGCGTCACTGCTGTACGCCGGAGGGCCGGCCGTGCTGAGCCACACCACCGCGGCGGAAGAGTGGGGCATGATCGAATCCCGGCCGCGCGGACCCGTCGAGGTGACCGTCCCTTACGGGCGCAACGCGGTGTCGCACCCGCCAGGGGTGATCCTGCACCGGTCCCGCGCGTTCGGCCACATCGCCACAATCGACGCACCCCTGCCAAGAACGAGCCGCGCCGACACCATCATCGACCTCGCCACCAGCGAACCAACGGCAGAAGATGCGAAGCGGACGCTGGTCGACCTGGCCGGCCGCACCTCGGTGTCCATCGGAGCCCTGGCCCAGCAACTGGTGCTGCGGCCGCCGTTCCGGTACCGCTCCGCCCTCAACCGGGGCATCGAGCTCGTTCGTGGAGGCGCGCTGTCCGCGTTGGAAGCCGAGTACGCCGAGCGTGTGGAATCGGCGCACGGCCTCCCGGAAGGGGCGCGGCAGGTGCCGTTTTCCGTGGACGGCCGGGTGCTCTGGGAAGACGTCGCCTACGACGTCGCCGCAGCTCCGCTGACCGTCCGCCTGGACGGGCGTACCTCCCATGCCACGCCGGGCATCGCGTTCCGGGATCGGCGACGAGACAACGCAGCGGAACTGGCCGACCGGCGCCGTCTGGTCTACGGCTGGGCCGAGGTAACCGATGATCCGTGCGGGGTTGCCGCGGAAGTGCTGACCATCCTCCGACGCGCAGGCTGGTCAGGCCGCCCACGGCCGTGTACAGCGAAGCACTGCACGGTCCGCGGCACCGCGCAGCGGGCGTCGTGAGTGCTGACGGTTGCCCATGCAACAACATTCACGCACGAGGTGTGTACTGCGCTCACGGGTGCGCGTCGGCCCAAGATTGCAGCATCACCCGAGCGATGGAGGAGTTGCCGGGGAGCCGGACCGAACCTGGGTGGGGTGCGGCGCCTGGATGGGGTGCGGCGCCTGGATGGGGTGCGGCGCCCGGTCGGGGTGCGGAATCCGGGGGCGGGGCATCCTCACCCGCGAAGGCGGCGCGTACCTCGGCACGGGAGAACCAGCGCGCGGCCTCGATCTCGTCGTCGGCGAGCAGCAGTGGGCCGTCGGCGTCGGCGCGGGCGGCGAACCCGATCATGATGGACCGCGGAAAAGGCCACGGCTGACTTCCCAGGTAGCGGACATCGCGCACCCCGACGCCGACCTCCTCCCGAACCTCCCGGATCACGCAGGCCTCCAGGGACTCGCCTGCCTCCACGAAGCCGGCCAGCACCGAGTAGGCACCCTTGGGCCAGTTCGGCTGCCTGGCGAGCAGCACGTGTTCACCGTTCACGCCGACGTCGTCGTGCACGAGGCAGATCACCGCGGGGTCGGTCCTCGGGTACTCCTCCCGGTCGCACCGCGCGCATCGCGCCACCCAGCCGAACTGGGCGAACTCGGCGGCATCCCCGCACCTGGCGCAGTGGACCGCCCGGCGTTGCCAGTTGCGCAAGGCCAGTGCGGTGGTGAACAGACCGGCGCCCGCATCGTCCAGCCGATCGCCGTGCTCGCGCAGCCCGACCCACATCTCCCCGTCGGCAACCCGGTTGTCGATGGCCACGCCGAACCGGCCGGCGACCCGCACCGTCTCGCCGTGGACCACCTCCGCGTTCAGCACCGCCCAGTAGTCCACCTCGCCGGATTGCCCGAGAAACACCGCCCCATCCGGCGGCAGGTCACCGTACTGGCGTGCGTCCCGCACGGCCAGCCGGGAAGCGCAGGTACCCTCCACATCGGACAGTGGGACCGGGGTACGTCCCTCGGTGTCGACGACCAGCACCTTGGCCTTCAGCCACCGGGACCGCAGCCGATCGGCGTCTCGGCGCAAAGCCTCCTGCCGCTCGACGGAGGCCCTGGACAGCGCCGGAATGCCGGACAGTGCGAACGGAGCGGTCACTCGACCAGGACACCACCGAGTGCGGCCAGCCGACGCCCGACGATCGCCGGGTCTCCGACCACCACCCCGGTGAACCGGGACGGCGCGAAGAACTCGAAAGCGGCCTGCTCGACCTGTTCCCTGGTAGTGGCCGCCAGCCGGGTCGGGTGCTCGGCGAGCCAGTCGGCGCCCAGCCCCACACCGGCGAGCGCCGCCAGTTGACTGGCCAGGCCCGCCTGCGAGGACGTCCCGATGAGCAGCGAGCCGATCGCGTACTGGCGGACCGATTCCATCTCGGCATCGGTGGGCGGCACCAGTCCGAGCCGGGCCAGCTCGTACCGGGTTTCCAGCAGCGCGGCCGCCGTCACGTCGCTTGCCGTATCGGCGTCGATCACCAGCGTTGCCGTATCGCCGCTGAAGTCGAACCCGGAGTGCGCGCTGTAGGTGTAACCCTTGTCCTCCCGAATGTTCTCCACCAGGCGCGAGGAGAAGTAGCCGCCGTAGACGAGATTGGCCAGCTGCAAGGCCGCGTAGCGTTCATCAGTGCGGGGAATCGCCTGCGCGGACAGCCGGATCTGCGACTGCACCGCGCCGGGCCTGCCGACCAGCAGCACGTCGTCGCCGGCCAGCTCGGGCAGCGGCTGCAGCAGTTCAGCGGATGCGTCGGATGCCCAGCCGCCCAAGGCCTTGTCCACATCCTCGACTGCCCGGTCCGGGTCTACATCGCCGACCAGCACCAGCACGGACCCGCGCGGCAGCACAGACGCGGCGTGCAGCGTGCGCACGTCGTCTTGGGTCACCGCGGCGACATCGGCCGCCTGCGGGACCTCCCGCGTGACCGGATGGTCGCCGTATCGCTTGCGCTGCAACGCTTCGCGCGCGATCACTCGTGGCTGGGTCCGGGCAACGGCGAGCCTTTCGGTCAGCCGATCACGTTCGCGGGCCACCTCATTGTCCACATAGGACGCTCCGGTGAGGACGTCGGCGAGCACATCGAGCAGGGTGGGCAGCCCACTGGCCAGAGCGTTTCCACTGATCGAGAGCCGTTCCGGGTCGACGACGGCGCCGAGTTCGCCGCCGATGAGGGCCAGTTCGGTGTCGATCGCCACTCGGCCCCTGCGCTCAGTGCCGGTCAGCAGGGTTTCGGCGAGCACCTCACTGCGCGCGCTGTGCATCGGATCGGTGCCACCGAACGGGATCCGCAGCCGCAGCTCCACTGTGGGCACATTCGCCTTGCGTACCGCAAGCACCCGCATACCGTTGCCCAGCACGGTGTCGGTGACCGCGAGATCGGCTGCCGCGCGCTGCTCACTCAGCTCGGGCAGCGGCAGGGGGCCGTGCGCGGTGCGGCCGATCTCCTCGGCGCTGCGATGGGTCGTGGTCGGTTGCTGCACCTCGGCGGTCACTGGGCTGCCTCCTGGCCTTCCGCGCTGTCCTGCGAACTGGGCTCGACGATCAGTACGGCTCGGGAATCGGCACGGAGCCCCTTCGCCGCGGCGGAGACGTCGTCCGCGGTCACCGCCGCGATCCGCTCCGGCAGCCGATAGACGAGGCCGGGATCGCCGTAGAGCAGTTCGAACGAGCCGAGCGCGAGGGTACGCGAGACCAGGCGGTCGTGCTCACCGTGCAGGCTGGACGTCCAGCGGGCGGTGACCTTCGCCAGCTCCTCGGCACCCGGCGGCGTGCTGCCCAGCTTCTCCAGCTCGTCGTCGAGTGCGTCGAGCACCTGCTGGGCGGAAACCTCGGCGGGGTGAATGGCGGTGACGGTGAAGGTGTCCGGATCGCGCGCCTCGAAGGGTCCGAACAGCCCTGCGCCCGCGCTTACATCACTGACCAGCGCGTCGGTGTGCACCAGGCGCTGCTGCAACCGGGAACCGTCGCCGTCGGCCAGCACGCTGGCCAGCACCAGGTGGGCGAGGTAGCCGTCGAGCTCGTCGATCGGGTCCGGCATCCGGTAGCCGACGGCCAGCGCGGGCAGCGGGGCGTGCGGATCGGAGTGGGTGCCGCGCTTCTCCTGCGCCGGACGGGGCTCGGCGAACGACCGGCGTTGCGGCACCTGCCGGACGGGAACATCGCCGAAATGCTTGTCGATCAGCTCGCGCGCGCGCTCGACCGCGAAGTCGCCCGCGACCGTGAGCACCGCGTTGGCAGGCGCGTAGTAGGTGTCGAAGAACTCCGCGCAGTCATCCAGCGAAGCCTGCTCGAGGTCGACGAAATCGCCGTATCCGTTGTGCGCGTTGGGGAAGGTGTCGTAGAGCACCGGTGGGAGCAAGATCCACGGGAAGCCACCGTAGGGCCGGTTCAGCACGTTGAGCCGGATCTCCTCCATGACCACGTCGATCTGGTTGGCCAGGTTCTCCACGGTCAGCTTGGGCGCCCGCATCCGGTCGGCCTCGAGGAACAGCGCCCGTTCCAGCGCGGCCGACGGCAGCACCTCGAAGTAGTCGGTGTAGTCGGGGTGCGTGGATCCGTTGAACGTGCCGCCGCTGCCCTGGATGTGCCGGAAGTGCGCGAGCTTCTCCAGGCTCTCGCTGCCCTGAAACATCAAGTGCTCGAACAGGTGCGCGAACCCGGTTCGCCCCTCCGGCTCGGACCGGAACCCGACGTCGTAGTGCACGCTGACAGCGACGACCGGGGCGGTCGTATCGGGGGCGAGAACCACGCGCAGGCCGTTGTAGAGGGTGTACCGGTGCAACTCCGCTGAATCCGACTCTCTTCGCGCCATGCTCGCCACCTTACGCACCCTCCGATGCGCACGGAGGCCCACGGTGACCCGACCTCTCACGTCGGCGGATATCCTGAACGAACGGACCGTGACGACGCGGTTTGCCCACCCGCGCCACCTCTGGACGACTCGATGACCCAACCGCCGCCTGGCACTCCTGACCGGCGTCCACTCCCGTTCAGCCCGATCATCGCGGTCACCATCGGTGTGGCCGCGGTGCTCGTCAGCGTGCTCGCCGTGGTGTTCCTGGTGGTCGTGAACGGTGACGAGGACGCTGCCGACACGGGGAACCAGAACCCGCCGGTTGCCGGATCCGGCAC
>JBOHER010000244.1:0-6865 GCA_050701115.1 Haloechinothrix sp.
GCTGCGCGACGGCCTGCGGCCGCCCTCGACCCCGGGGCCTCTGCGACCCCTGGGCAACCAGCAGCGCCCGGCGGGCCAGGGGGCCTGCCCCGCCGGGCGCGCGGCGCGCACACGATCTCACCAAGCCAGCAAGGTCCCACTATTCGAAGTCTCTACGGCTTCAGGGGATTGCCCCACCTCCTAGGACGCTACGGAGACGAAGCCACCTTGTTCCAGCTCGCCGGCCGACTTGAGTCAGCCCGCCCCTGGGCGTCTCGCGTGCCCCGAGAGTCTGTCCGATAGCTCGTGCCGATTACCCTTCATCACCAAGCTCCACCTCGACGAAGACGGCGACCTCCGGGCCGAGCACGCTCACCCCTTCGACATTGCTCTGCGACCCCGGCATCCAAGCCGACGCCGCGGCATGGGCAGGCAACGGCACCCCCACTGCACACGAGGCCCAAACCCCGCCGAATGTTGGATCAGGCGAAAGTTTGAACCTCGTGCGTGGGGTGGAGCTGACGGGACTCGAACCCGTGACCCCCACACTGCCAGTCGGGACCGGCATAACGCCCTGACCAGGCAAAACAGGGAACCTGCAGGTAGGAACGGCGCCGTTGAGCGCGGTTCAGTGCTGTTCAGCGCCGTTGCAGGCCGACCCGTGCTCCAGTTTTGCTCCGCCTCTGCAGTGTGAACCCGGCAAATCGGTCAGGCGCTCTTCTTGTCGTGTGGTTGCGCCGTGGCGAGTACAGCTTTAACGGCGGCTTCGACTTCGGTGCGGATCGCCTGGCGCACTGAGGGGTCGACGGCGGCTGTGGAGGATCGGGCGGCAGCGATCCGTTGGGTGATCCAGGAGCGGACCAGGGTGGAGGCGGGAACTCCGGCGGACTGGGCGAGGCGCTGGATCTCGGCGATCTCGTCGTCGCTGAGACGCACGGAGTACACGGAGGACCGGGTGCGGTTGCGCCGTTCGGCGATCACGCCGGGCGGGTACGGGTCGTCGCGGGTGTTTTCGGCGTGCTCGGCTTCCTCATCGATGAGCCGGGCGATGTCAGGATCGGGCTGGTTCATGGCTGTCCCTCCCGGTAGATCCTCTCGTCTGTGTCGTTGGCCTTCCACGCGTTGACGCCCCACCACTCCTCGTCGCCCTGGGGGAGGAGGATGACCGTGATGACCATCCCGGCGGTGGGGGAGTAGCCGATCACGCGGGCGCTGCGTCCGGATTTGCTTTTCGGGTCGGGGTCGAACCAGGCGGCATCGGCGTCGTCGACCGCTTCGTCGGCCCACGTCGGGTCGATATCGGTGTCGCCGGCGTGGCGTTCGGAGCGGCTTTTGATGTAGTCGCCGCGATGCCGCCAGTCGATTCGACCCACGATCTCAAGTGTACTACAAACGTATGACGTAGGGCTGTCTGGCCCGATGGCTGTGGCGCTGAGTGGGCAGGGGCGTCGCTACTGGTCGGGCTACGGTGGGCAGCGTGGATGACCGGGTGGTGCTGGCTGAGGAGCTGGCGCAGCTGCGGGCGCAGGTCGCGCGCCTGAGGAGGTGTGTCTGAGTTAATTGTCCGCAGTGAGCGCACCGGGGCCGGCGGCAGCCAGAGGTGCTCGTTGGCGTCGTAGGCGGTGATGAGCGGGATGCTCCCGGACGATTGCTGGAGCCGGTTGATGACGGCCGAGAGCACCTCGGCCAGATCCGGTGAGACGACAGGCAGGCGTTCGGTGTCGGTCTTGGACGGGGCGACCTGCGGCAGCGGCACGAGTTCCCCGGTGCTGGGCAGCCGGTACTGCACCAGGCTGTGGTGGCTGAGCTCGAGCAGTTCCTCGACACGCACGCCGGTGGAGCGGAGCACCTCGATGACCGCCCAGGTCCAGAAGGCGTGATCTTCCTCCCGGGTGAGGTCGCGACGTTTCCCGGTGACGGGGTCGTCCGCCCACACGCTCATCGTCGGCTTGCGGGTCACCGACCGGGTCAGGGTCTGCCCGCTGGCGGTGAAGGTGTCCCCGGCCGGGGTGTGACGGGCCGCTGCCAGAAGCCGTTCTGCGTCGGCGCGCCGGTCGTCGACGGAGCGGACCAGGACCGGGCGAAGCGGAAGGCGTTCGCGGGTGCGTGCATCCATCCGGGACTTGCGGTGCCGGGGTCTCCTTGCGGGAGTTGATGTCGGCCTTGGTGACCGGGCAGGGCGCCACCCAGGGTGCCCAGCGGGCCGGGCTCTCCAGCGCCCACTGGGCCAGGTCCAGACAAAGCGCGCGGACCGCGGCGAGGGTGTGCCGAGAGGTCAGCCGTGGCGCGTCGGCGTGAGCCACACCGGTATGAGTTGCGGTGGCGGTGGTCTTGACCCGCAGCCGCTGCTTCCACGCGCGGGCGACCTCTGCCGGCAGGTTCAACGTGCCGATGCCCGGGTGGTGGCGTTCGATGTCCTGCCAGAACAGTCGGCCCAACCGCTGGGCGAGCGTCTCCAGGCTGTTGTGATCCAGCGCGGGCTGTCGCTCGTTGAGGTAGTCCACCAGGAGGTCGCGGACGGGTCGAGAGGTCAGCCGGTAGCGGTCGACGAGCTCGCCGGGGCTGCGCTGGCCGACGATGCGCAGCTCGGCCAACGAGTCCGGGGTGCCCGGGCCGAGGACGCCCAGCCGATGCAGCAACCGCCACGACACCGCGCTGTAGTCACGGCACCGACCACCGATCTGCGCTCGGGGTGTCGAGCAGTTCCAGGACGTCCCCGGCGGCGACGTCGTTGAGGACATCGCCCTTGGCGGCGACCAGGATGGCCGCTCGACCCACGGTCCGTGTCGGGCCGACGCCGTCACGCGCGGGTCGCTCTGGCAGGCGGCGCGGAGCCGGCCGAACCCGTCCGGGTCGCGGCCGGCCTGAAGGTTGCGGGCCAGCGCCCACGCGCTGACACCCGGCGCGGCCAGCCAGCGGGGGAAGGACGCACCAGACCGGCGCAGAGCGCCGAGATCAGCCCGATGGAGAGCAGATCCAGCCGTTGAGCAACGCGCACGCTGTGCTCGTCCAGCCACGGGATGCACGCCTGTTTCCATGCCGGCCCGGCGGCTTACGCGCCGCTGACCAACCAGCGCTGCTGCCGGGTGTCACCGGGCTGGTCGGCCAGCCAGCCCACAGCGAGCTTCACCCCGCGCAGACGTCCGCGTTCGCTGCCGGCGTTCGCCGCCACGAACGGCGGGCGGGCCAGCGGATGTAGCGCGCTGCCCCGATCCCGATGGGTCGCAGGCCAGTCCCCGGGCGCCGGGCGAGCCGGGAACCTGGCCCGGCCTGACGGACCTGCTCGGCGTGATGGGTCAGCACCCGCCGGATGACCTCTTCCTCGCGTGGCGTCAGATAGATCTGGGTGGTGGTCAGCTGGGCGTGGCCGAGCACGAACTGCACGTCGGTCGGCGGCAACGCCGGGTCCTGGGCCATCCGGTAGGCAGCGGTGTGCCGCAGCGCGTGCAACGTCGCCGCGGTGCCCGCCTTGGCAGTCACCCGCTCGAACATCCGATGCGCGGCGTGCTAGGTCAACGGCCGAGCCGGACGACGCAGCGTCCACCACAACGCAGAGCGACGGCCACCGGTCGGGACCAGGTCCTCCACCTCCACCTGACACAGGCGAAGCCACACGAACGCGTCACTGGAGGCCGGCAGCTGCTGCAGCTCCCGGGTGCCCTTGCGCACCACGGTGATCAGCTGCCGACCCGGGTCCGCCCCAGCCACCGTCGCGGACAACAGTTCCGAGGCCCGCGCCCCGGTGGACACGTAGAAGGCCACCGGGGCACGGTCCCGATTCGACGGCACCCGCGGCCGATACAACCCGCTGCGTTCGTGGCGGTACGGCTCCATCGGGTTGTGGTGCGCGTGGCCGCTCGGCACGCCGAGACCGGTCCAGCGGGAACGGGTGGACCAGCGGCCCGCTGCCCACCTCCAGGTGGAAGTCGTAGAACGTCCGCGGCACCGTCTCGCTGTGCGCCCGCACCGACGCCGCATAGGCGACACCGCCCTTGCCGGACCGCAGCCACCGGCCGAAGTCGCGGGCCTCGATCCGCGTCGCGTGATTCCACCGAACCTCGATCGTCCGCAACAACCGGTACCAGCGCAGCAGGTCCATCCCATACGACCGGACCGTGGCCTCCGCCCGACCCGCCGCCAACAGGTCCCGGAAGAACGCCGTCGCCGATTCCATGCACATCCCGTCCGGGCCGAGCATCCGGTAGGGCTCGTACCGCTCACCGGTGCCGACCAGCCGACCCACCGCGGGCACCACCAACGCCGAGAGGTCCCGACCGCACGATCCGTCGTCTTTGATCACGACTGGGGACGGGAGCGCCAACAGGCCGTTGACCTGCACGAACACGCGCCGATGTTCAGTCAACAGGGGTCTTCTCCAGCTCGGCGTTCTTCCGCTTCAGCTCCCGGATCTCCCGGATCTCCCGGGCCGACGCGGTCGTGGTCCCCTCGACCTGGCCCGAGTCGACCTCCGCCTGCCGCAGCCACTCACGCAGCGTCTCAGGGTTCATCCCCGGCCGCCCGGCGACAGTCTTGATCGCCTCGCACTCGCTGGCGTAGTCACCGACGTGCTCGGTGACGAGACGGACCGCCTTGGCCTTGGTCTCCTCGTCGTGCTTCTTCGGCGCGGTGCCGACCTTCCCAATCAAGAAGGTGTGCACCAAACCCGGGATGGTTGATGGGGGAGCCAAAAGGCGAACGAGAAGTGCGGAAAGCCAGTAGAAGGGCCGGAGATGCGACTTCGAGCCGTAAGATCGCGCCATCAGCCCGTCGCCGAGCGGAGCTAAGCCGGGTCGGAGGCACGCTCCTTGGCTGCTGCCGGGGTAGCCGACGGGAACAAGTCGAACAAGTCAGGGTGTGTCTTCGGCGTGATCTTGTCACGTGGCATCAAGATCCACGCCTTGCTCGGATCCAGAAAGTCGATCAGCTCGATCAACGCGTTGTGCACAGTCACCAGACGAGCCACCGCCACGGCGGGCTCGGCAGTCATAAGGGTCTTGATCTCATCGACCGCGGAGGCGAACCAGGTCCGGAACTCCTCGTCGTTGTCGTACTTGCGCCGAAACTCAACATAGCCAAGACACCGAGACGGGTCACTACCCGGGGCGATCATCAACTCACCGATCGCCCGGCGCTCGCCGCCTAGCAGCACGAACGGCTCCTGGCGGCCCGCACCTGTGCCACCGATCGCGGCGTCCGCAGCGCCGAGCCGGTGCAGGAATCGTCGGTTACGTCTGCGGCTGCCCAGATCGAGGAAGTGCGCTTCGCTGTAGAGGATCTGGGTCCAGCCGAGAAACGCGCCAAGCCGATAGAGCGTCTCGTAGACGTTGTACTCGTCCTGGCGCTTGGTGCCAGGTGCGGCCTGCTTGATCGGCTGACCCGCGAACAGGCCGATCGCGTTCTGGATGCGGTACGCCAGCGTCGTGGCGGCCTGCACCAAGGGGTCGCCGTAGCGGCTGACGAGGTCGCGGCGCGTCTGCTCGCGGTCTGACCGACGCCTGCGCCACTCGAACATGCCACCGAGCACGGCAGTCGCCACCGCACCGGTCAGCGACACGATCGCAGAGATCAACGACACTTGGTTCACAGGTGCGAACGGTATCTGACTGCGGGCTGGCCAGATCACCGATCAGCTGTGTCGGCCTGCTCCCGGCGCCATCTCCGCCGCTGCGGAGTGGTTCGCACGCCGACACAGCTGATCAACATCCGCGCAGGTCGGGAACTGCCCGTGGGCCCCGTGGGACTCGAACCCACGACCCGCGGATTAAAAGTCCGCTGCTCTAACCAACTGAGCTAGAGGCCCGCACACAGCCTACCCATCGGCAAGCGAGGACAGCCCGCCCGGTCGGCGCAGGCCCGCTCAGCGCCTGGCCAACTCCGTCAAGCGCGCGACAGCGACGAGATGCCCACCTTCCTCGGCGCGGGCCAGCGCATCCCGCGCGATGGCCGAAGCATCCGGCTCGTGCCGTGCGGCGGCGAGCTCGGCCCTGGCCAGTCGCGCCTCGTAGTGGGCGAGCGGCGGGCCCTGCCCGAGAGCACGGGTGACATAGGGTTCGGCACCCGCCGGATCCCCTCGTGCCACCCGAATCATCGCGATCCGGGCAGCCGCCCAACTGGCGAACAGCGGCCAGTGCGTGGCGAGTTCGAGCGCGGCCCGAAACGCGTCCTCGGCCGCGTCGAGGTCGCCTCGGGCATGCAGCGCGACGCCGAGAGCACGGTGCGCGGACACCGTCCAGCTGCGATGACCGAGCCGCTGCGCGACCTCGATCGCCTCCCTGGCGACATTGACCGCCTCGTCCACCCGGCCCAGCCCGGACAATGACTCGCTGCGATGCCACAGCGCGTAACTCACCCCCTCCGGGTAGTCCAGGCTGCGCGCGAGTTCGAGCGCCTGCTCGGTTTCGCGCAGTGCGCGGCCGGGTTGTCCGAGAAACACCAACCCGTGCCCCCGGGTGGACCGAGGGGTCACCACCCGCAGCAGGTCGCCCGCGTCTTCGAACATCCGGGCCACCCGGTCGAACGCACTCACTGCTTCCTGGTTGCGCCCGTCCAGGAACGTGGCCATGGCGCGCGCGTCGAGAACGTCCGCGATCCCGTGCGCGTCGCCCACCTGCGAGAACAGCCGTAATGCCTCGTCCGATCGTTCTCGTGACCGCCCGGATCGGTCGGTGTTCATGTCCACGATCGACCCCGCGTACAGCGCGGCGGCCCGAGCTTGCGGGTCTCCTTCGGTCTCGGCGAGCGCCAGCCGCACCAGCTCGCCTGCCCGGGACAGGTCCTCCGCCCCCGCCGCGAGCCGGGCGTGCCGGGCGAGCAACCGGGCTCGGGTTGGCCCGCTCACCCCGGCCCGTAGCGCCGCGCGCAGGTCATCCCCCGCACCGCGCAGATC
>JBOHER010000245.1:0-10334 GCA_050701115.1 Haloechinothrix sp.
CCTTTGGTGCGCATCATGCGCACCAAAGGTCCCTTAAGGCGGCTTGCCGGCCTGCGCCCAGCCCTACCGCTCGACCTCACCGCGGATGAACTGCTCAACCGAATCATGCGCGACCGAGTCGTTGTACTGCACCGGCGGCGACTTCATGAAGTACGAGGATGCCGACAGGATCGGGCCACCGATACCGCGGTCCTTGGCGATCTTCGCGGCGCGGATCGCGTCGATGATGATGCCGGCCGAGTTGGGGGAGTCCCACACCTCGAGCTTGTACTCCAGGTTCAGCGGCACGTCACCGAATGCGCGGCCCTCGAGCCGGACGTAGGCCCACTTGCGGTCGTCGAGCCAGGGGACGTAGTCGGACGGCCCGATGTGCACGTTTCCCTTGCCGAGGTCACGGTCGACCTGGGAGGTCACCGACTGGGTCTTGGAGATCTTCTTCGACTCCAGCCGCTCGAGCTCCTTCATGTTCAAGAAGTCCATGTTGCCGCCCACGTTGAGCTGCATGGTGCGGTCGAGTTGCACGCCACGGTCCTCGAACAGCTTGGCCATCACGCGGTGCGTGATGGTCGCGCCGACCTGCGACTTGATGTCGTCACCGACGATCGGCACCCCGGCGTCTTCGAACTTCTTGGCCCACTCCGGGTCGGAGGCGATGAACACGGGCAGCGCGTTGACGAAGGCGACGCCCGCGTCGAGCGCGCACTGCGCGTAGAGCTTGTCGGCCTCTTCCGAGCCGACCGGGAGGTAGGCGACGAGGACGTCGACCTCGGCATCGCGCAGCGCGGCGACGACGTCGACCGGCGACTCGTCGGACTCCTCGATGGTCTCCCGGTAGAAGCGGCCAAGACCGTCGAGGGTGTGCCCGCGCTGTACGGTCACGCCCAGCGGCGGCACGTCGGCGATCTTGATGGTGTTGTTCTCGCTGGCGACGATCGCTTCCGAAAGGTCCCGACCGACCTTCTTGGCGTCCACGTCGAACGCGGCGACGAACTCGACGTCGCGGACGTGGTACTCGCCGAACTGCACGTGCATCAGACCTGGCACGCGCGTGTTGGGATCGGCATCGCGGTAGTACTGCACGCCCTGAACCAGGGACGCCGCACAGTTGCCGACGCCAACGATGGCCACCCTCACGCTGCGGCGGTTCTCGCCCATGCCGGTTCTCCTTAACTTCTCAACTGGTCCTATGTGGTGCGGCCGAACCCGCGTGGTTCAGTTCGGCCGGCCGCGTTGTTCGGCTTGCTCGTGCGCGATCAACTCGTTGAGCCAGCGCACTTCCCGTTCACTGCTTTCCAGCCCCAGCCGGTGCAGTTCCTGGGTATAGCGGTCGATCTTCTCCTCGGCCCTCGCGAGCGCGGCCCGAAGACCTTCTCGCCGTTCTTCGACACGCCGGCGGCGCCCCTCCAAGATCCGCATCCTGACGTCGGCAGGAGTCCTGGAGAAGAACGTCAGGTGCACTCCGAATCCTTCGTCGTCCCACGTCTGCGGACCCGCGTCCGCCAAGAGTTCGGCGAACCGTTCCTTGCCCTCGGCCGTGAGCTTGTACACCCGACGCGCCTTGCGACCCCACGTCCTGTTCTGCCCGCGCACCGTTGCTTCGGACCGAGCAGGATCCGCGGGCTCCTCGACGATCAGTCCGGCCTTCTGCAACCTCCGCAAGGTCGGATACAGCGAGCCGTAGGAGAAGGCACGGAACATGCCCAACGTGTCGTGCAAACGCTTGCGCAGCACGTAGCCGTGCATCGGCGCCTCGTGCAGCAGCCCCAGGATCGCGAACTCCAGCACTCGACACCCCCTTACGGGTACAAGCGTTGTCGGCCAGCTGCTAGTTCAGCTGACTGACACCTCTAATCTACCGGCTCAGTATATCGCACCGATACATCGCAGTGGTGTAGGTAACTCAGCTTTATCGATGCGAACCTGGTGCTGTATCAATCACCACAGCGGTGAGCCCGGCCTCCATCCGGCCCGCAACCTGTGGCTTCGAGGCATCCCCGACGTAGGCTGTGCACGTGCGAAACCCGCGACAGATCGTTGACTACGCGTTGCAGCGCCGAGCGCTGCTCGCGGACTTCCGTTCTGGGCGCGTGAGGACCACCGATGTCTGCGATGCAGACCCCTACCTGCGCCGCGCGGCCAAGTTTCACGGCGAACACACCGAACACGCCTGCCCGGTGTGCCGGAAAGTGCAGGTCACCCTGGTCGCGTGGGTGTACGGCGACGAGCTCAAGCACGCATCCGGGTCGGCGAGAAAGCCGGATGAGCTCGAACGAATGGCCAACCTATTCTCGGAGTTCACTGTTTACGTGGTGGAGGTGTGCCACTCGTGCGGCTGGAACCATCTGGCCATGTCCTACGTGCTCGGCACCGGCGAAGCCGGAGCGCGAGCGGGGCGAGCACGCTCGCAGGCCCGCAGGACCGCCGCCCCGTGAGAGCGCACAATCCAAGACCGATGACCATGAATCTCGACCGCAGCCCGGCGACCTGTGCAGGTGACTCGTCAAGGATGCCGAGCTGGGAGGCTCATTCGTGAACGACGACCACAGTTCAGGACGGCACTCGCTCGGCCGGGGTGACCAACCCCGCTGGCCAACCGCGGATCGTGGCCCGTCCGGCCCACCGCGCTGGCCGTCCGACGAGCCGCAGTGGCCAACCGGTGACGAGGCTCCCCCGCAACGGCCGGCCCAAGGGCCCCGAGGCTACGGGATGGGCGGACCCGGGTGGCAGCAGTCCGGTCAGCGTCGGCAACCGCCACCGGGCGGCGGCCGGCCGCAGTGGCCAACCGGTCAGGACCCGGACCGGCCGCGCAGTTCGGCGCCGCGGCGCGGCGGACCGGTACCACCGCCGCAGCAGCCGACCGACGACGAACTCACTGAGATGCTGCCGCCGATCGACCGGGAGGCCTACGACTTCTACCCGGTGCGCGAGCCCGAGTTACTCACCCACCGGCAGCACGATCACGGCGACTACCCCGCGCCGGATCCGGATGCCAGGCGGCGCATCGATGCCCTGGTGGCCTCGCCCGGCGACGAGGCCGCCGAGCATGCCGAGCAGGGATACGGCGACGACGGTGGCGGCCCGGCCGACGATGAGCGCGCGGCGCGGCGCAAGAAGCTGGTCAAGCGCGGGCTGATTGGCGCGGCCCTGCTCTTCTTCGTGTTCCCGATGGTGGCCTTCGTCGTGATGTACCTGTTCTCCGACGTGCCCACGCCGCACGAGGTCGCCGCCCAGCAGGGCAAAACCGTCACCTACTTCTATGGCGACGGCAAGGTGATGGGCAAGGACTTCCAGGACGGCAACCGGGTCATTCTGCAACCAGACGACATCCCCGACGTGGTCAAGCACGCGGTGTACGCGGCCGAGGACGCGACCTTCGAGACCAACTCGGGCTTCGACGTCACCGGTATCGCCCGCGCGGTGTGGAACCAGCTCACCGGCGGCAGCGGCGGTGGTTCGACGATCTCGCAGCAGTACGTCAAAAAGGCCACCGAGAACGAAGAACGGACGATCACCCGGAAGGCCACCGAGATCGTCAAGTCGTTCAAGATGAACAACACCTACAGCAAGTCCGAGATCATCACGGCCTACTTGAACACCATCTACTTCGGACGCGGCGCCTACGGCATCGAAGCGGCGTCCAGGGCGTACTTCGACAAGGGCGTCAGCCAGCTCGAACCGGCCGAGGCAGCCTTCCTCGCCGGGATCATCCAGCTGCCCAGCAGGGCCGATGACGAGGAGTACGTCGACCGCCGCTGGAACTACGTGATGGACCAGATGGCGGCCAACAACTGGCTGTCCGCCGACGAGCGGGCGCATGCGCTCCTACCGCAACGCGCCGATGCCGAGAAGACCAAGCCGAAGGGCATGAGCGGCCCCAAGCTCTACATCAAGGAGCGGGTGGACGCCGAGCTCGAAACGGCGGGCTATTCGCCCGAGCAGATCAGGGCGGGCGGCTACAAGATCTACACCACGATCGACCGGCGCGCCCAGGACCTGGCCGAGAAGACCGCCCGGGAAGTAATGGACGGCCAGCCCGCCGAGCTGCGGAATGCCCTTGTCGCGGTGGACCCGGAGACCGGCGACATCAAGGCCTACTACGGAGGCGAGGTCACCGAGGACAACCAGACCGACTGGGCCCGCATTCCGCGCAACGTCGGCTCGACGATGAAGCCGTTCGACTTCGTCGCCCTGCTGCAGCAGGACAAGGGCCCAGGGGAGACCTTCGACGGCACCGGGCCGCGCACGTTCGGTGCGGGCGCCAACGAGGTCGTGATCAACAACTCCGAGGGCAGCGGCTGCGGCAACCCGTGCACCGTGGCCGACGCGATGGAGATGTCCATCAACACGGTGTTCTACGACATGGTCGTGAACGAGACGGGTCCCAAGGCGGTCGCCGAGGCAGCGTTCGAGGCGGGCATCCCCAGGGAGCGAGCCAACGGCGATTCGACCTTCCCCAAGCTCGACGGAAACATCGCGATCGGTGGTGGTACCACCACCGTCAGCCCTCGAGAGCTGGCTGCGGCCTACGCGACCTTCGCAGCAGACGGCATCCAGCGCGACTCCCACCTGGTGGCCAAGGTGACCACCGCGGACGACGAGGTCGTTTACCAGCCGAACGGCGAGGACGAGCCCGCCTTCGATCCCAGCGAGGAGAAGAGCAAGCAGATCGCGGGCAACGTGACCAAGGTGCTCGAACCGGTGCTGACCTACTCGAATCTCACCTGCGCGGGCGGCCGGGACTGCGCGGGCAAGACCGGTACCCACCAGTCGAGCGAGGAGGGCGAGAACGCACAGGCATGGATGGCCGGTTACTCCAAGTCGCTGTCCACCGCGGTCTGGGTGGGCACCCCGGGTGCCGACCCGATCCGCAATGCGGCAGGCGCCAAGATCTTCGGCTCCGGCCTGCCCGGCGAGATGTGGCAGAAGTTCATGAACGCCTACCACGAGGGCATGCCCAACGAGCCGTTCGACGAGGTCGAGGTGATCGGCAAGCCGACGCCGCCGCCCGCACCGCCGCCGCAGCCGGAGCCGGTGGAGACCCGGGAACCGGAGGAGACCCGGGAACCGACCGAGACCGAGAAACCCACCGAGACTCCGGAGCCGACCACTCCGCCCACGACGCCCCCTGGTGACGACGACGGTGACGATGGTGGCGGCATCTGGCCACCGCCGGGCAGGGAACCGCCGGAGGAGACCGAGGAGTCGGAGCAGCAGCAGCCGGAGCAGGCCGAGGGGCAATAGCCGCCGGGCAGATAGCATCCGCTTGTGCCCCCCGAGCCCGATCACGCAGCCGCCATCGACGCAGCAGAGACCGACACCCTCGGTGTGCGCGACCGGGTGATTCCCACCTGGACCGATCCGCTCGCGGCTGCCGCGAGCCGTCCGGTCGGGGGCCCGCTCGGCACGCACGCCGTCGTGGGCAGGCACTGGTTCTGGACTCCGCTGCGGGTCGGCCTGCTGCTGGCGATCCTGACGCTCACCCTGGGCTGGTTCGGTAAGGCCGCCTGCATCCAGCAGTACGAAACCGGCGACGGGGCGCTCGAACTGGACTGGCGTTCCAGCAGGCAGTACGTGGCGATGTGCTACTCCGACGTGGTGCCGCTCTACGCCGCCGAACGACTGAACAACCCGGACACCTTCCCGTACGAGACCATGTGGGTTGACAAGGAAGGCACCCCGCAGGCTCGGGATCGGTACATGGAGTACCCGGTGCTCACCGGGTTGTTCCAGTGGGTCAACGCCAAGCTCACCGAGGGGTGGCGCAGCGCGTCCGGGTCCGGGGTGCTGCCCGGCGCACTACCCGTGGTCGTGTACTTCAACATCACCGCGCTGCTACTCGCGCTGGCTTGGCTGACCGCGGTCTGGGCGGTCGCGCGCACCGCACGGCGACGACCATGGGACGCCGCGATCGTGGCGATATCCCCACTGGTGATCGTGCATGCGTTCACCAACTTCGACACCCTCGCCGTCGCCCTGGCCGCGGGCGGATTGCTCGCCTGGGCCCGAAAGAGACCGGTGCTGGCCGGGGTGCTGCTCGGTCTGGGTGCTGCGGCGAAGATGTACCCGCTGTTCCTGCTCGGCCCGCTGCTGGTGCTGTGCCTGCGCGCCGGGAAGGTCCGTATCTGGCTGGGGACCGCACTCGCAACGGCGGCGGCCTGGGCCGCGGTGAATCTGCCGATCGCGCTGCTGCATCCGGCCGGGTGGCGGGAGTTCTACCGGCTGAACTCCGAGCGGGGTATGGACCCGGACTCGCTGTACAACGTGGTCCGGTATTTCAGCGGCTGGCAGGGTTTCGACGGTCCGCTCGCCCACGGTCAGACGCCGGTCTGGCTGAACACGGTCAGCGGCGCGCTGTTCCTGGCCTGCTGCGCCGGGGTTGCCTGGATCGCGTTGTCGGCACCGGTCCGGCCGCGGCTGGCCCAGCTGTGCTTCCTGGTGGTCGCGGCGTTCCTGATCACCAACAAGGTCTGGAGCCCGCAGTACTCACTCTGGCTGGTCCCGCTCGCGGTGCTGGCGATCCCGCACTGGCGGCTGCTGCTCGGCTGGATGACCATCGACGCGCTGGTGTGGGCACCGCGGATGTTCTACTACCTCGGCACCGACAACAAGGGGCTGCCCGAAGGATGGTTCCTCGGCGCGGTAGTGCTGCGCGACCTGGCCGTGCTGGGGCTGTGCGTGCTGATCATCCGCCAGATCTATCGGCCGAGCACCGACCCGGTGCGCGAGGACGGCGACGACGACCCGGCGGGCGGCGTGCTGGATCGGGCCCGAGACGTCCTGGTGGTCGGCAAACACGCCAGGCCCGCACGATCGGCCGACCTGCCCGCGGGCTGATCTCGCGGGAACAGGGCGACCCGCTCCGGCTCGCGCTCAGCGCGTCGTGGCCTCGCGCAGGAACGCGATGTCCTCGGCCTGCCCGTCGGCAGGAGTTTCCACGATGACCGGGGCGCCCGCGGAGCGCGCGACCTCGGCGAGCAGGTCGGCGTCGATCGTCCCACCGCCGTGCACGACGTTGGCGTGCCGATCGCGACCGGAACGGAACGGGTCCCGCGAGTTGTTCAGATGCACCAGGTCGATCCGTCCGGTGATCGCCATGACCCGCTCGACGACGGTGTCCAGTTCCCAGCCCGCGGCGAACGCGTGGCAGGTGTCGAGGCAGAAGCCTGCACCGAATTCGCCTACCTCGTCCCACAGCCGGGCGATCATGTCCAGTTCGCGGGATATCGCGCCGTCCCCGCCCGCGGTGTTCTCGATCAGGATCGGCACCTCGAACCGCGTGCGCTCGAACAGCTTGCGCCAGTTGGCCAGCCCCGCGGCGGGTTCCTCGTCGCGGCGCACATGGCCGCCGTGCACCACCAGCCCATGCGCCCCGACCTCGGCAGCGGCCTTCGCGTGCTGACTCACCAGCTTGCGGGACGGGACCCGGATGCGGTTGTTCAACGAGGCGACGTTGACCAGATACGGGGAGTGGATGAACACCGTGATGTCGTCGGCGAGCAGCGCGTCGGTCTGCGGATGCCGGGTGGGCGCCTGCCACCCCTGCGGGTCGGCAAGGAAGAACTGCACCGCGTCGGCCCCTCGGTCCCGCGCGGCCGTCAGCGGATCGTCGTCCTTGACGTGTGCTCCGATCTTCATCGCTCGCAGCCTAATTGAACCGGAGAAGGCTCGATGGAGTGAATCCTTCGCCAGGTACCGGAACCAGCTTCGTTTCCACCACCCGTTCGCAGTAGCGTGGCCGGACTTGACACGGGGATTCGCCGAGCACGCCAAGGGGACCAGAATGCGGACGAACACGGCGCGCGCGCTGGGCAGCACACTCGCGGGCTTCATGCTCGCCTCGCTTGCCGCGATAGGACTGTCCGGGGTGGCCGCCGCCGACGAGGCGACCCAGCCCACCGCGAGCGGGGAGTGCGCCGCGACCGTCGCGTCCGGAGAGGGCGACCAGGTGACGGTGGACGCGGGCGGACCGATCGGCCAGGTCGGCGTACTCGACGTCGGTCTCGGCCCGACAGCCAAGGGCACCGGTGGCGAAGCGGACTCCACCCTGGTGTCGCTACCCGTCGCCGACGCGGTCGAGTCGCTCGGCGCGGATGACGTTCCAGTGGTGTCGGACGCCGTTACCGAGGGCTGCGATGCGGCCAAGGACACCCTCAACGAGGCCGGGGGCATCACCCAGCGGGTGCTGTCGGTCGACACCCTTGCGGCCGGGCCCACCGTGCCGGAGCCGGTCGATCCGCCCGCTGATTCCGGCCCGGCGGATCCCGGCGACGAGGCGGCGGAAGACCCAGGATCGGTGGACGGCGTCGCGGACGGGCAGCCTGCCGAACCCAGCGTCGCGAGCCTGGCGCGGCCGGGTACCGGGCTGCCGCAGGTGGCTCCGCTGTCGATCGCCGAGTTGCCCATGCTTCAGGTGCCGTCGGCACCTGACCTCAACCCGGATCGCGGACCCGAAGCGGGCGACACCAACACCGGCCGGGTCGATGCACTACCCGCTTCGGAGCAATGGCTGCCACGAGTGCCGCTCTTCCTCGCGGTCGGTCTACTCGCCGTAGTCGGCGCGGTACTGGTGCGCCGGTGGATCGCCAGGCCACGCGGCTGAATCAATCCTCACCCGAACAGCTCACACCTACCTTGCGTCACGCATGCCAGGCTGCTTCGTTGTACATCCTGAGTGCGCTATAGCACACTGGAACTTCAGGCAACGGTTCAGGTAGGGACGTGACGATGGGTAACGGCAAGCGCAGTGTGGCGGCCGGCGCAGCGGCATTTCTGCTGGCTGGATCGGCCCTGCTGGCGATGCCCGGGTCCGCCGTCGCGGCCACGGTGACCGGCGAATGCGGCGACAAGGTCACCGGCGACGTGGGCGACCGACTGGTGGTCGACCCGTCGAGTCTTTTGCTGCTGCCCGCCGGAACCCTGCCCAAGCTGGACTTCGGCACCATCGACGAGGGCACAACCACGCTCTCCAAAACCGTGACCTACCTGCTGGACAGTGCGGTCTGCAAGGTCACCGTGACCGGAATCGCCGATACGGTCGAGTCGGCGGCCAAGAAGGCGACCGACACCGCGCAGAAGACCGTCGAGGACGGTTCCAAGACCGTGCGGGACGGCGCGGAGGCCGTTGGCGAACTGCTGGGCGGCAGCAACCCGCCGCCCGAAGGCGGCGGCCCTGACGGTGGCGAGTCGGGCAGGGCCGACGGCGGCGCGAAGGAGCCCTCAGAGCAGACCAGCCCGCCTGCACCCAACAGCCGGGTTCTCGGCGACACCTCGGGCTACCGCGGCCTGCCGCCCGGCCTGCGGTACGGCTCGCTTCCGCTGATGAGTGGCTTCTCCACGCTGCCGTACACGAACCTCGCGTACACCCCCGCGCCTGCCCTTCGGTACGGCAGCGGCATCCCCGGCTACAGCCCGGAGTTCGGCATTCTCGGCCAGGAGCCATCCTCCGGCCAGGATCACGTACAGAACGCCGGTAGCGCTTCGGCGCTGCCCTCGAGCCCGGGCAAGGACGAGGTCGGCCTGCCCGCGCTGCTCGCGGTGCTGGCTCTCGCCGGGGCGAGTGCCGGTCTGGTCCGTACCTGGGTGCTGCGCCGCGCGTTCGCCTAGATTCGTCCTTCTGGCGCAGCGTCAGCGTTGATCTGAAGGCTTTTCACGTGTGCCGTGACGAACGCCACCCGTAACGACATACCCTGCCGGGCGATACTCCGTGGGCGGACACCTGCCCGTTTCGTGAAAATGATCGACTACCCAGAGGACAGCGTTCGTGCGTATTCACCCGGTTCAGCCAGCACGCACTGTGCCTTGTCCGAAAGTCCGCAAGACCCTGGCCACTCTCGGCGTCGCCGGATTCATCACCGGCATGTCGATGTTCGGGGTCACCGGGACGGCGGCGGCGGTCACCGCAACCGATTCCTGTTCCGGCACCGTGGTCGGCACGATGGGCGAGAAGGTGTCCGTGCACGGCAAGTCCGTCAAGGAGATCGTGCGGGCCGCCGCGAAGGAGAAGGCCACCGGCACCCAGTACCTGTTCGTCTGGCCGGACAAGCTGGCAAGGGACATCGAAGCCCGCGGCGCCATGGAGGTCGGCAAGATCCCCAAGGCCGCCACCGGCAGCATCAAGGGCGAGGTCATCGGCGAGGTCGTCGGCCAGGCGCTGGAAGGCGAGTCCGGGCTGGGCACCGACCCGGAGGACACCCTCGCGCATATCGAGGCCGAGGTGGCCGACGCCTGCGGCATTTCGTTGAAGGCCAGCGACTACGTCAAGCCGACCACCACCTCCAACAAGCCGGAGTCGAGCAAGGAGTCCGCCGGGCCGCGCGGCGGCGCCGGGGGCGAGC
>JBOHER010000246.1:0-3837 GCA_050701115.1 Haloechinothrix sp.
GCGTAGAACGGCGTGCGGTCCAGCACGAGCTCCACGTCGCTGCCGGCGCCGGCAGCGGCGGTGCCGGCGCCATCCACCAGCAGCCCCACCACCCGCGCGTCCGCCGCCAGGTCGCAGTAGCCGAGGAAGTCGGTGTTGCCGTGCGAGTCCAGCACCGACCGGTACGCGGACAGGTCGGCGTGCCCGGTCCTGCGCGCCGCCGCGTCGGCCTTGGCCCGGTCGCGCTGCTGCTCCATGAGCCGGCGGAAGCCCTCCTGGTCGACCGCCAGCCCGGCCTCCGCGGCCATCTCCAGGGTGAGGTCGATCGGGAAGCCGTAGGTGTCGTGCAGCTGGAACGCCTTGTCGCCGGAGAGGATGTCACCACCCACTGTCCTGGTCTGCTCCGCTGCCAGGTCGAAGATGCGCGAACCGCTGGTCAGCGTGGCGAGGAAGGTCTCCTCCTCGTTGCGCATGACGTCGCTGATCCGGTCGAAGTGCCGCTCGATCTCCGGGTAGGACGGTGCCATCGCGTCCCGGACGACAGCGGCGAACTCGGGCAGCACCGGCTCGTGCACGCCGAGCAGGCGGACCGAGCGCACGATGCGGCGCAACAGCCTGCGCAGCACATACCCGCGGGCCTCGTTGCCGGGGGTGACGCCGTCACCGATCAGCATTACCCCCGACCGGGCGTGGTCGGCGATGACCCGGAAGCGCACATCGTCGGTGTGGTTGGCGCCGTAGCCGCGGCCGGAGAACTCCTCGGCCTTGGTGATCACCGGCCGGACCAGATCGGTTTCGTAGACGTTCGCCACGTCCTGAAGCAGATAGGCGACGCGCTCGACGCCCATGCCGGTGTCGATGTTCTTCTTCGGCAGCTCGCCGAGGACCGGATGCCCCTTCTTCGGACTGCCCTCACCCCGGACGTCCTGCATGAAGACCAGGTTCCAGATCTCCAGATAGCGGTCCTCGTCGACAACCGGTCCGCCCGCGCGCCCGTGCTCGGGACCACGGTCGTAGTAGATCTCCGAGCATGGCCCACCGGGTCCCGGCACGCCCATGTCCCAGTAGTTGTCCTCGGCGCCGCGATACTGGATCCGTTCGGATGGTATGCCGGTGACCTTGCGCCACAGCCCGGCGGCCTCGGCGTCGTGCTCGTAGACGGTGACCCAGATCCGCTCCGGGTCGAAGCCGTATCCGCCGTCGGCTTGGGAATTGGTGACCAGCTCCCAGGCGTGCTCGATGGCACCTTCCTTGAAGTAATCGCCGAAGGAGAAGTTGCCTGCCATCTGGAAGAACGTGTTGTGCCGGGTGGTCTTGCCGACCTCGTCGATGTCGCCGGTGCGCACGCATTTCTGCACGCTGGTCGCCGTCGGGTAGGGCGGGGGCACCTCACCGAGGAAGTACGGCTTGAACTGCACCATGCCCGCGTTGACGAACAGCAGGTTCGGGTCGTCCAGGATGAGCGACGCGCTGGGCACGAGGGTGTGTCCGGTGTTCTGAAAGTGGCGGAGGAATCGTTCGCGAATCTCGTGTGTCTGCACGTGTAAGTCCTGTTGGTGAGGCTCGGCCGGTTCTGTGCGGTGGTGCCGAGCGGTGATCGATGGCCGGCGTGAGCGGCAGAGGGCGAGCGCGCGCTCAGCCCTCCGCCCGGCGCGCTCGACGCGGCCGCACCGCCGACTCCTCGGGGTAGGCGTGGCGACCTGGCGAAGCCAAGTGCCTGGTCGGTACTCCGGAGGCTCGTTCCACGTACTCGTGCAATTCCGTCTCTCGTTCGTTCATGCCGGCGCGCACATCCGCACCGAAGGCGCCGATCGCGCCTGCCAGTTCGCGCACCGCGTCGCCCAGGTTCGAGGCTAACCCCGCCGGGGTGGCTTGACGAGCGGCCGCGCTCGCTTTCCGGGACAGCGCGACCCCGGCCGCGACGCCGACACCGAGCCAGAACAGACGCTTCATCGCTTGCTGCCCCTCCTGCGGCGGGTGTGCTTGCCGTTCGCCGAGGCCTTGGCGGCCCTGCGGGCGCGGATCGCCTTGCTCAGCCCGTAGGACAGGGCCGCGGTCTTGACAAGCGGCCCGCCGAGCGTCGCGGTGAACACCGAGGCCAGCGCAGAGGCGCTGCTGGACACCCGCTGCACGTTGGCCGTGACGCCGTCCACCCGCTCCAGCTGGGTATTGACGTGCGTGATGGTGTCGTTGGCGCCGTGCAGCAACGGATCGGTGTTCTGGTGCGCCTTCCGGATCGCGATCGTCGCCTCGTCGAGGGTTCGGCCGAGTTTGACCAGCGGGATCGCCAGCAGCACTACCAGCAGCACGAATGCGCCCGCGGCGACGAGCGCGGCGATCTGCTCCGGCGACACGGGGCCTCCTTGCGTGTGACGGCATCGGTGCGGGTCAGGCTACCGCGCTGCATGATCGCCGACTCCATCTCCCCTGATTGCGCGGCGCAGCTTCGGTATCCGCTCGGCCAGCGTGCGCTCGGCTCCCCGGGTTGTCGGCTGGTAATAGTCCTTGCCGATCAGCTCGTCCGGCGGATACTGCTGCTCGAGCACGCCCTCGGCCACGCTGTGCGGGTATGCGTAGCCCGTGGCGTTGCCCAGCGCGGCGGCACCCGCATAGTGGCCATCGCGCAGATGCGGCGGGACGCTGCCGACCCCACCGGCGCGCACATCGGCGATAGCGGCGTCGATGCCGGTGATCACCGCGTTGGATTTCGGCGCGGTCGCCAGGTGCACGGTGGCCTGCGCGAGCGCCAGCCTGCCCTCGGGCATGCCGATGAACGCCACCGCGTGCGCCGCGGCCACGGCCGACTGCAGCGCGCTCGGATCGGCCATCCCAACGTCCTCGCTGGCGTGCACCACGAGCCTGCGCGCGATGAACCGAGGGTCCTCGCCTGCCTCGATCATCCGCGCCAGGTAATGCAGCGCGGCATCGGCATCGGATCCGCGGATGGATTTGATGAACGCGCTGATCACGTCGTAGTGCTGATCGCCGTCGCGGTCGTAACGGACAGCGGCCTTGTCCACCGTTGCCTCAACCGTGGCCAGGTCGATGACGCGCTCGCCCGCCGATCGCGCGGCGTCGGCCGCGGCCTCCAACGCGGTGAGGGCCCGCCGTGCGTCCCCGGCCGCGAGCCGGACAAGGTGCTCGATGGCGTCGACGGTGAGCTCGACCTCGCCTGCCAGGCCTCGCTCGTCGGCGAGCGCTCGTGTGATAAGGCACCGCACATCCGAGTCGCCCAGCGGCCGCAGTTGCAGCGCTAGCGAGCGCGAGAGCAGCGGAGAGACGATCGAGAACGACGGGTTCTCGGTGGTGGCCGCGACGAGCAGCACGGTGCGGTCCTCAACGGCACCGAGCAGTGCGTCCTGCTGGGTCTTGGAGAAGCGATGGACTTCGTCGATGAACAGCACGGTGTTCTCGGTGGTGTATGCCCGCCTGCGCCGGGCCTCCTCGATCACGCCGCGCACCTCCTTGACGCCGGAGGACAGCGCGGAGAGTGCCACGAACCGACGGCCGGTCGCCAACGAGACCAGGTTGGCCAGAGTGGTCTTGCCCGTTCCCGGCGGCCCGTAGAGCAGAACGGAGGCAGGGGCAGCGCCCTCGACCAGCCTGCGCAGCGGAGCGCCCTCACCCAGCAGGTGCTGTTGCCCGACGACCTCGTCCAACGAGCGCGGTCGCATGCGCACCGCCAGCGGCGCGTTGGCGGCCATCGAAGGTACCGGGGGCTCCGCCGGCGGATCATCGGGCGGCGAACCAAGGTCCGGGTTCACCGTGAACAGCTCGTCCTGCACGGCTGCGACGCTACCTGGCGCGCCCGACACAGTGGCTCAAGGGAGCTTTGGTGCGCATGATGCGCACCAAAGC
>JBOHER010000247.1:0-22163 GCA_050701115.1 Haloechinothrix sp.
GATATGCGGCTCGGATACCACTCGATCACGTGGGGTGGCGTCGTTGGCGACGCACAGGGCGTGACCAGCGTCAAGGACCTCTTCTACCGGGCGAACGGCTCGATGCGGCAGGCGCTGCGCGACATCGGCGCAGTGGGTTACGAGGGCGTCGAAATGTTCGACGGCAATGTCGCTGACTTCGCGGACCGCCCCGCTGAGCTGCGCGAGCTGTTGACGGAGACCGGACTCGAGTTGGTGAGCGTCTACACCGGGGCCAACTTCATCTATCCGGAGATCGTGCCCGACGAGCTGTATCGGGTCGAACGAGCCGCCGATCTCGCTGCCATGTTCGGCGCGCAGCGGCTGGTCGTCGGTGGCGGCGCCCGCCGTGCGGCGGGTACGTCGGAGCAGGACTACGACCGACTCGGTGAGGCCCTCGACCGGGTCGTCGGGATCGCCGAGAGCCGAGAGCTGACCGCCGGCTACCACCCGCACCTGACCACCATCGTGGAGAGTCCCGACGAGCTCGAGAAGATCATGAGCCGGTCTCGGATCGGCTTCTGTCCGGACACCGCTCACCTCGCTGCCGGCGGTGGCGATCCGGCGGAGCTGATCCGGCGCTACCCGGACCGCATCCGGCACGTGCACCTGAAGGACTTCCACCCGGATCCCATCACGTTCCTCCCGCTCGGTCGCGGCGCCATTGACTTCGCCGACGTGCTCGCCGCGATCCGGGAGGCCGGCTACGACAGCTGGCTGCTGGTGGAGCTCGACGAGTACGACGGCGACCCTCGGGAGGCCGCCCAGATCAGCAAGACCTACCTGGAGCATCTGCTCGCCGCGGTTCCCGCCACACACACCTTAGGGAGCACGAAATGACGACATCGCGAACCTGGCTCGCCGTGGCGGCCGTACTCATGCTCGTGCTGGCCGGCTGCGGCTCGACCGGTAGTACAGCGAAAGAGGAGAACGCCGAGGTCTCGGCGCGGGTGAACGCCGCGCTCGCCGAGTTGGAGGGCACCGTCCTGAGCAAGGGGCCACGAGGCGAGACGCCCGCTGCGGGGGAATCCGTCAAGCTGACTTCGGCCGAGGAGGCCAAAGTTCGCTCGATGAGGGCGACCGCCGCCATCGTCATGCACTACGGCGGCAACGATTGGTCCCAGGCCCAGATCGCGGGGCTGCGCAGTGAGTTCGAGCGACTCGGCATCGAAGTCCTCGGGGTGACAGATGCGAACTTCAAGCCGGACAGGCAGGTATCGGACATTGAGACCATGCTGAGCAGGCACCCCGACATCATGGTCTCCATCCCCACCGACCAGGTGGCCACCGCAAGCGCTTACCAGCGGGCGGCGGACTCCGGCGTCCGGCTGGTGTTCATGGACAACGTGCCGGACGGGTTGAATGCCGGTGAAGACTACGTCAGCGTCGTCTCCTCGGACAATCAGGGGAACGGTGTCGTCTCCGCGCACCTGATGGCAAAGGGACTCGGCGGTGCGGGAAAGATCGGCGTCATCTTCCACGAGGCCGATTTCTTCGTCACCGCGCAGCGCCACGACGGTTTCACCTCCACGATCAAGTCGGACTACCCGGACATTGAGGTCGTCGAGGAGAAGGGCATCGCTGGTCCGGACTTCGCCGGTGACGCCCAGGCGGCCGCGAATGCCATGTTGACCAAACATCCCGATCTCGCAGGCATCTGGGCGGTTTGGGACGTGCCAGCCGAGGGAGTCATGGCCGCGGCCCGATCTGCCGGCCGTCAGGACCTCGTCATCGCCACCCAGGACCTCGGCAAGAACGTGGCCATCGCCATGGCCAAGGACAGTCTGGTCACCGGGCTCGGCGCGCAGCGGCCGTTCGACCAGGGTGTGACCGAGGCACGGCTGGCGGCCTACGACCTGCTGGGGAAGCAGGCGCCGCCCTACGTCGCCCTGAGCGCGCTCGCGGTCTCCCACGACAACGTGCTCGAGGCGTGGGAGCAGGTCTACCACCAGCCTGCGCCTGACTTCCTGACCAAGTCGTTCAAGGAGTAGCGGGGTCCCAGCCTGACGAAAGGAACTCCTGTGCGCGCTACCACGGTCGGCTTCGAGGGCGAGCTTGCCATCGACATGCGCGGCATCCACAAGTCGTTCGACCGCGTCCCGGTGCTCACCGGCGTCGACTTCGACCTGCGCAAGGGCGAGGTGCACGCGCTTGCGGGTGGCAACGGCGCGGGCAAGTCGACGTTGATGAAGATCCTGCAGGGTGTCTATCCGCTCGACGCCGGCGAGGTTCGCATCGATGGGAAAGAAGTACGCCTGAACTCTATCCACGACGCGAAGGCCAACGGCATCGGCATGGTCTTCCAAGAGTTCAGCCTCGTGCCAACCCTGACCGTGGCGCAGAACATCTTCCTCACCCGGGAGCCGCACGGCACCGGCGGGCTGCTCAACGATCGCCAGGCCGCCCGGCGGGCACGGGCGATCTTCGCAGAGATGGCCGTCGAGGTCGATCCGCGCGCGGAGCTCGCGACCCTCGGCACCGCCTATTGGCAGCTCACCGAGATCGCGAAAGCGCTCGCGCAGGAGGCACGC
Organism: Haloechinothrix sp.; assembly: GCA_050701115.1. Taxonomy (GTDB): domain Bacteria; phylum Actinomycetota; class Actinomycetes; order Mycobacteriales; family Pseudonocardiaceae; genus JBOHER01. Next base: position 2,550 of record JBOHER010000247.1, read on the forward strand.
GTGCTCATCCTGGACGAGCCGACCGCCGCGCTGGCCAAGCACGAGGCCGACGCGCTGTTCGCGCTCGTCGGCCGGCTGAAGAAACGCGGCATCTCGGTCATCTACATCTCCCACCGCATGGATGAGGTGTACCGGATCGCGGACCGGATCACCGTGCTACGCGACGGCCGCAAGGTCGTGACCGCGGCACTATCGGACGTGACGCCGGAACAGATCATCGAGCACATTGTCGGGCGCAAACTCGAAGGCGCCATGCACTGGCGTGAGCGCACGGTCGACCGCACCGGCACTCCGCTGCTGGAGGCTCGGAACCTGCGGGCAGGCAACCGGGTCCGGGACGTCTCCTTCGAGCTCTATCCCGGCGAGATTCTCGGCCTCGCCGGGCTTATGGGCAGCGGTCGGACCGAACTCACCCGGTGTCTGTTCGGTATCGACCGGGTCGAGCGCGGCGAACTGCTCGTGCGCGGGGGCGCCGTGCGGATCGACGCTCCCCGCTCGGCGATCGCCACTGGCCTGGCACTCATCCCGGAGGATCGTCGTGCCCAGGGGCTCGTCCTTGATCACAGTGTGCGCGACAATCTGCTGCTCCCGCTGCTGCCCGGATTGCAGCGCGGACCCCTCATCGACGATCGCCAGGGCACGCGGCTGGCCCGCGCCTTGATCGACAAGCTAACCATCCACGTTGCTTCGGTCGCCCGGCCGGTCCGGCTGTTGTCCGGCGGCAATCAGCAGAAGGTCGTCATCGCGAAGTGGCTCGGTACCACCCCCGACGTGCTGATCATGGATGAGCCGACGGCCGGGGTGGACATCGGCACCAAGACCGAGATCATCGCGATGATCCGAGCGCTGGCCGATGACGGCAAAGCCGTCCTGCTTATCTCGTCCGAGATGCCCGAACTGCTCGCGGTGAGCGACCGAATTCTCATCCTTCGGGACGGATGTGCCGATCGGGAGCTCGACCGCAGGGAGATCCCCGACGAGGAAACGCTGCAGCTCGCTGTCCAGGGAGTCTCATCATGACCGAACGCACTGCATCAGCAGTCACGCCGCTGCGTGGCTTCGCTTCGGCCATCCGCTCTACCGACTGGCGGAGCTACGTGATCTACATCGGCTTCGTCGTGGTCTTCCTGTTGTTCGCCGTGATGCTCGGCGACAGCGGGTTCCTCAGCAGCAACAACCTGCTCAACATCGTCCGGCAGACGGCGACCATCACCGTCATGGCGGTAGCGGTCACCTTCGTGATCTCCGCCGCCGAGATCGACCTGTCCACCGGCTCGGTCGCAGGCCTGTCGTCCGTCGTGGCGGCGATGACGGTGGCCAATTTCGGCCTCGTCGCCGGCATCCTGGCCGGCCTCGGCGTCGGGCTCGTCGTCGGCACCATCAACGGTGGGCTGGTCACCTGGCTCAATATCCCGTCCTTCCTGGTCACGCTCGGCATGCTCGGGGTCGCGGTGGGCACCGCCCAGTGGATCACCGCATCGGCGCCCCAGCCGATCCTCAACGACACGTTCAACAACGTTTTCGGGTCCGGCAACATCGGCCCGGTGCCGGTCCTGCTCGTGTGGTCCGCGGTGTTCGTCGCGGTCGGAGCCGTCGTGCTGGCCAAGACGTCCTTCGGGCGGCAGGTCCTCGCCACGGGTGGCAACCGGACGGCCGCGGACTTCACCGGCATCAACACGGCCCGCATCAAGTTCACCGTGCTCCTCTGCTCGGCAGTCGCCGCCAGTGTGGCCGGCATGCTCTACGCAGGCCGGCTGGAGTCCGGCCGCTTCCAGTGGGGCGCAGGCGACGAGCTGTCGGTCATCGCGGCCGTCATCCTCGGCGGGACCAGCCTGTTCGGGGGACGGGGCACGGTGATCGGCACGCTGTTCGGTGCGCTGCTCATCGGACTGATCAACAACGGCCTCATCCTGGCCGGTCTGGACGTCAGCCAGCAGCAGATTGTTCGCGGCGCGATCATCATCCTCGCCGTCGCGCTGGCCCGCAGGAAATGACATGCAGTTACCCCGACCTACGTCCCCTCTTCCAGCAATCGAGGAATCCATGACCGACCGACTGCGTGCCGGCATCGCCGGCGTCGGCTTCATCGGCGAGGTCCACGCGCGGGCCGTACAGGCTGCCGGCGGCCTTCTCGCCGGTGTCGCCGCCAGCAACCGTGACCAGGCGTCCGCAGCCGCGCAGCGCCTGTACGCCGACCGTGCGGCGTCCTCGGCGGAGGAGCTTGCCGTCGCCGACGACATCGACGTCCTGCACATCTGCACGCCCAACCACCTGCACGCCCCGCTCGCCGAGCTGGCCCTATCCGCGGGCAAACACGTGGTATGCGAGAAACCGCTGGCAACCACTGTCGAGGATGCGCAGCGGCTGCGGCACGCGGCGTCGGACGCGGGCGTGGTCGCTGCCGTCCCGTTCATCTACCGCTACTACCCGACCGTCCGCGAAGCCCGCGCCCGCATCGCGGCCGGGGAACCCGGTCCGCTGAGACTGCTGCACGGTTCCTACCTGCAGGACTGGCTGTCCGACCGCGAGCACACGAACTGGCGGGTCGACCCGAAACTCGGCGGCGCCTCTCGCGCGTTCGCCGACATCGGCGTCCACTGGTTCGATCTCATGGAGTTCGCCACCGGCCACCGGATAACCCGGCTCACCGCACGCACGCTCACCGCTTACGAGCAACGCAGCGCGGGCTCGGATCTCGCCGCGGTCGGAACCGAGGACGCTGCCACAGTGCTGTTCGAGACCGACAGGGGTGCCACCGGCGCGCTGGTGATCAGCCAGGTCTCCCCAGGGCGAAAGAACCGACTCTGGTTCTCCTTCGACGGCGCCGACGCATCGCTCAGCTTCGACCAGGAGTCCCCGGACATCCTGTGGATCGGTGGCCGTGGGCTGAACCAGATTCTACTGCGCGGAACCGAGGGCATGTCCGCCGCCGCCGCACGCTACAACGTTCTGCCCGCCGGGCACCCGCAGGGCTACCAGGACTGCTTCAACGCCTTCGTCGCCGACACCTACGCCGCTGTTGCCGGAGCGCCAGACGATGGGCTGCCGACCTTCGCCGACGGGCTGCGCGCGACGGTGCTCACCCACGCGGTGCTCGACGCGGCCGCCGCACAAAGCTGGATGGAGGTACCCCGATGAAGCTGGGCTTTCTCACCGCCTGCCTGCCCAACTGGTCCCTCACCGACATCGCCGCCCTGGCGGCGGACGCCGGCTACGAGGCTCTAGAGGTAGCGGCCTGGCCGGACCTCGGGGACCGGCCGTTCACCGCGACGCACCTCAAGGCCGAGACCCTCACCGAAGACGACGCCGAACGAGTCAACAATCTGTTCACCCAGCACGGGCTCACCCTGTCGTCGCTCGCCTTCTACGACAACAACCTGCACCCCGACCAGGACGAACGCGCCGCCATTCACAAGCACGTGCTGGCCTGCATCGACGCCGCCGCGCTGCTCGGCTGCCCGACCGTCGGCACATTCATCGGCCGTGACCCGGCGAAGACCGTCGCGGAGAACTTGCGCGAGGCCGAGGCGGTGTTCGCACCCTTGGTCGACCGGGCGGGAGAGCAGGGAGTCCGCCTCCTGATCGAGAACTGCGTGATGGAGGGCTGGCACCCGGACGGCTACCCCGGGAACCTCGCGTACTCGCCGGAACTGTGGGAGTGGATGTTCTCCCTCGGCCTCTACCTCAACTTCGACCCGTCCCACCTGGTGTGGATGGGCATCGACCCGGTCGCCGCGCTCCGGCCGTATGTCGACCGGATTCCGCATGCGCAGGCCAAGGACATCGAGGTGTTCCCCGAGCGGCGCAACCGCTTCGGCTACCCGGGCAAGGCCGTCGACCGGCCAGACCCGTGGGACGTGGGGTGGTGGCGCTACCGCGTCCCCGGCCTCGGCCAGGTCGACTGGACCCGCATCGTCGACGCCCTCTACGAGGGCGGCTTCACCGGGGTGCTCTCCGTTGAGCACGAAGATCCGGTATGGGGCGGCGATGAGGTCCGGATCAAGACCGGACTGGACGTCGCCTACCGCACCCTCCGCCCACTCATCGTCGCCTGACCCGCCTCGCCGAGGCGCCCCACCACCGGGAGTAACCGATGCACACCAACCCGATAACCCGTCGGCAGTTCACCAGGTTCGCCGGTGCCCTTGCCGCCTCCTGCCTCGCGGTCACCGCGTGCACGCCCGGTACCGGCGGCTCCGGGGGCGACCCGGCCGCCGAAAAGCCGCAGACGCTGCGCATGCTCTACGCCACCGCCGAGGCCAATGCCGCTGCGGTGCAGGCTTTGCTGCCGCAGTTCAAGGAGAAGTTCGGCTTCGAGTTGCAGATGGACACTCAGCCGTACGAGGCGCTGCAGCAGAAGGTCTTCGCCGAGATCGCCAGCGACAGCCCCTTCTACGACATCATCATCGTCGACACGCCCTGGGCGCCTGCCCTGGTGAACTCGCTCGAGCCACTGAGCGGCTACATCAACAACGCCGCCCTCAACGACATCGCCGCGGCCGAGGTGGGCGACTTCATCCCCAAGGTGTTCTACGACACCGCGGTCTACAACGCCGAGAAGGCTGTCCTGCAGTACCCGGTCCAGGACGCACAGCCGGACATCGGCGCGATCACCGGTGAGGGCTTCGACGTCTACGGGCTGCCCATCCAGGCCAACGCCAACGTCATGGCCTATCGGAAGGACCTGTTCGAAGACCCGCAGGAGAAGGCCGCCTTCGAGAAGAGGTACAACCGGCCCCTCACCGTGCCCGCCACGTGGGACGAGTTCACCGAGGTCGCCGAGTTCTTCACCCGTCCCGAACAGAAGCTGTACGGCACGACGATGATGGCCGGTGTAGGGGACTGGGCGACGGATGACTTCAAGACCCTGCTCGCAGGCTTTGGCGGCAACGGCCGGATGATCGGTGACGATCTGTCCCTCGACTTCGCCGGGCCCGAGGGTGAGCAGGCGCTGAGCTACTACCAGCGTCTCATCAACGACAAGGTCGTTCCGCCGGGTACCACGTCGGCTTCCTGGGACCAGACAGCCTCCTCGTTCAACGGCGGCCTGGCCGCAACGAGCTTCAACTACCACGATCTCAAGCTCGACACGAAGGTGGACGGGGAAGTGGCCTACGCCACGGTGCCCGAGGCCGTCGACCGCGGCCCCCACTTCGGCACGTGGATGCTGAGCATCAACAAGAACTCCCAGAACAAGGCGTGGGCCTACCGGGCCATCGCCTGGCTCACCGCCACCGAGCAGCAGCTGGCGATGACCGAAGACCAGCTGCACCCAACTCGGAGATCGGTCTATGACGCGCTCGAGTCGGCCGATACTCCGAACAACTACTATGACGCCCTGGGCGAGTCCCTCGCCGTCGGCGTGGGGCGGCCCCGTCTGACCAACTACACCGAGATCAGCCGGGCTATCGCGGTCGCAGTCAACAACGCAGCGAGGGGAGCGGCTTCCCCACGCGCCGCGCTGGACAAGGCCGCCGACGATGTACGGCGGCTGCTCCGCCAGGCGGGCTACGACGTCCCGTCCTGATCCACGCCCTGCCAGGAAAGAGTCAGGAAATGAACGCCGGCACGCTCAGACAGCTCACCCAAGCCGTCCGACGGCCAACACGCGACACGCGGGGGCCGGCCGCCGCTTCCGAGCGGCCGGCCCCGACCCAGGGATTCCGGCTCCCCAAGGGCCGCAGCCAACTCGGTGCCTGGGTGCTGATGATGCCCACACTGTTCGCGCTGCTCCTGATGACCGTCGTCCCGGCCATCTACATTCTCCGGGCCAGTTTCCGCAACGAGACCCTGCTCGGCGCGGGCGGGAACTGGGTGTGGCTCGAAAACTACCAGTTCGTCCTCACCGATCCGACCGTCCGGCACAGCCTTGTGGTCACCCTGTCCTTCGTCGGGGTGGCGGTCGCATTGCAGCTCTTCCTCGGCCTGCTGCTCGCCCTACCCTTGGTTGCGCGCACCAGGGCGAACACCATCGCTACCACACTCTTGCTCCTACCGTTCGCGGTTACTCCCGCGGTCTCGGCCTTGATCGCGCAGCAGCTGCTCAACCCGAACAGCGGCTGGATCAACTACTACCTCGGCAAGCTCGGCGTGCCGAGCGGCATCGAGTGGCTCAGCGACCCCTCGACCGCCTGGATCGCCCTCATCGGGCTCGACACCTGGCAGTGGACCCCGTTCGTCGCGTTGATCCTGATCGCGGGCCTGCAATCCGTGCCGCAAGAGCCGCTCGAAGCGGCGGCGATCGACGGCGCCAACCGCTGGCAGACCTTCCGGCACGTGGTCCTGCCCCAGCTGATGCCGTTCATCGCGATCGCCCTCGTACTGCGTGTGATTCAGGCGTTCAAGACCTTCGACACCTTCAAGGTGCTCACCAACGGCGGCCCAGGAGAGTCAACCGAAATCATCAACCTCGGCATCCATCGAGTGGCCCTGCAGAGCTTCCGCATCGGTGCGGCCTCCGCTACCGCGGTGCTCTTCCTGATCGTCCTGTCCCTGCTCGTCCCCGCCCTCCTCCGTGCGGTGGGGCGCCACGCCGAGCCCGAGGAGGCCTGATGCACATCTCCAGGTCCACCACCGTCGGTGACCGAGTGCCACGCGCCCTCGGCCGCGGCCTGATGTGGCTGTGGCTGCTGCTGGCCATGGTTCCGCTCGTCTTCATGGTCAGCACGTCGTTCAAGCCGGACGGCATCGCCAAGAACCTGCCGCCGGAGTGGCTGTTCCGCCCGACCCTCGAGCACTACCGAGGCGTCATCACCGGCGCAGCGGGCAGCTCAGTCGGGTACGACCGGCTGCTCTTCAATAGTCTGGCCGTCACCACCGGTGCGACCCTGCTCACCATTGCCCTGGCCGTTCCCGCCGCCTACGCCCTGTCGATGCGCCACTTCCGGGCCCGCAAGGGGCTGTCCGGATGGATCTTGTCGACCTACATGTTCCCGCCGATCGTGGCCGTCATCCCGGTCTTCATCTTCGCCGGCCGCCTCGGCGTGATCGACACCTACCCGGTCCTCATCGTTCCGTACGCGGCGTTCAACCTGCCCATCGCCGTGTGGATCTTGCGCAGTTCGATCCTGCAGATCCCCTTCGAGATCCAAGAAGCAGCGATGGTGGACGGTGCCTCGCGCTGGCGCATCTTGCGCACCGTCATCTGGCCGCTACTCATGCCATCGGTGGCCACCGTCGCGATCCTGTCGGCGATCCTGTCCTGGAACGAATTCCTGTTCGCGCTGTCGTTGACCAGGGCAGCGGCCAAGACCGGACCGGTCGGCGTTCTGGAGTTCACCGGAATGTTCGGCACCCAGTGGGGCAGCCTCACCGCCGCGGGCACTGTGATCATCGCGCCGATCGTCGTGCTCACCCTCGTCCTGCGCCGTAGAATCGTCTCCGGACTCACCTTCGGCGCGGTGAAGTAGTTGCCACATCGGAGACAAGGAGGTCCACATGCAAGCCGTACTGTTGCCCGGCGATCGCGCTGTCGAGATCGTCGAGCGCGACACCCCGCGCCCCGGCCCGGGCGAAGTGCTCATCCGCACCCGCGCCTCGGCGATCTGCCGCAGCGACATGAGTCTCTACCTCGGCAGCCCTATCGTCGGCGGCGATTCCGCCGGCCAGGGAGTTGTCGTGCCCGGGCATGAGCCGGCCGGCGAGATCGCCGAACTCGGCCCTGGGGTGGAGGACCTACGCGTGGGAGATCGGGTCACCGCCTACCTCGCTCTCGGCTGCAACCGATGTGAGCATTGTCTGAGCGGTTACCTGATGCTCTGCAACCAGTGGAAATGCCTCGGCTTCGACGTCGACGGTGGGGACGCGGACTACTTCGTCCTCCCGGCCCGCAACGCCTTGCCGCTGCCCGACGAGATGTCGTTCGTCACCGGTGCCCTCATGACCGACATGATCGGCACCCAGTACCACACGCAGAAGGTGCTCAGCGTACGCAGCGGCCAGACCCTGGCGGTCTTCGGCCTCGGGCCGATGGGTGCTGCGGCAGTGATGATCGGAACCGCGCTCGGTGCCGATGTCATCGCTGTCGACATCCTCGACGCACGCCTTGAACTGGCCGCGGAGATCGGCGCGGCGACGACGATCAACAGCTCGACAGAGGATCCGGTGAAGGCGATCAGGGAGTTGACGCAGGGCCGCGGCGTCGACGCAGCGATCGACTGCTCCGGGGCGCCCCCGGCGCAGAACGCCGCACTCGACGTGGCGCGCAAGCGGGGCTCGGTCGCATTCGTAGGCGAATCCCGCGCCACCGAGATCAACCCCAGCGACCAGATTCTCCGCAAGCTGCTCACCGTCGTGGGGGGCTGGTACTTCCCGCTGGCCGAGTGGGACGAGATCACGCGCTTCGTGATCCGGCACGACCTGTCCGTGCAGAGGCTGGTCACCCACCGCTTCCCGATCGACCAGGCGCCGGAAGCTTTCCGCGCCTTCGACCAGCGTGAGACCGAGAAGGCTGTATTCATCTGGGACGGCCCGGCCACGCACTAAGACGACTCCGGCGACCGTATGCCGCCGGATGAGGTGAGGAGACGACTGTGTTCCGTTACACCGCGGAGATACTGCCCTACCACGACTTCCCGCTCGAGGTGGCCGTCCGCGAGCTCGCGCGGCTCGGCTTCACCGAGGTCAACCTGTGGACCTCGGCCCAACCGCTGGCCTCCCACGTCAACCCCGGCGACGACCCGGCCCGCATTCTGGCGACCCTCGACCGGTATGGAATGCGACCCTGTGGGCTGACCATGTACGGCAAGACGCAGGACGAGGTGCTCGAGCGCATCGACTTCGCGCGCGAACTCGGGATCGACACCATCATCTTCGACTGTGAGGCAAACTACCCCGACTTCGTCGGTAAGTACCTTCCCCCGCTGGTCGAGGCCGCCGCGCGCAACGGCGTGCGTATCGCCGTCGAAAACCACCTCACCGTTCCCTTCACCTCCGACTTCGAATCCGGCGGGCACGAGGAGAAGCGCTGGGACGAAGGGGTCGACACGCTCGCTCAGATCACGCGGCTCGTCACCGACATCGACCACCCGAATCTGGGCGTCTGCCTGGCGCCACCTCACCTCTGGGTGATGGGAGAGACGATCAGCGCGGCGATCGCCTTGCTCGCCGAGCGCAAACGGCTCTTCTACTACTACGTCTGGGACGTCGACCGCGACTATCAGCATGGCGTCGACGGGCTCAACTTCGGGCCTGGCGAGAAGCAACTGCCGCGACCTGACGGCACGCTGGACCACGTCGTGCCGTTGGGCGCACTCAAGCGGGTCGGCTACCAGGGCGCGGCGAGCCTGAAGTGCCACGGCACCGCGGGCTGGTCCCTGGACAAGGTGACGAGTGAACTCTCCAAGTCCGATGCCTACATCCGCTCCTGCCTGCAGCAGATCTGAGGAGGTAACCCGATGGCCACGGTCACGTACGATACGGCTACCCGGCACTATCCGGGCACCGAACGCCCCGCGGTGGGTGCCTTGGACCTGGAGATCTCCGACGGGGAGTTCCTGGTACTGGTCGGTCCGTCCGGGTGCGGTAAGTCCACGTCCCTGCGGATGCTCGCCGGTCTCGAGGACGTCGACGGCGGTGCGATCCGGATCGGGGGGCGGGACGTCACGCATCTGCCGCCGAAGGATCGGGACATCGCGATGGTGTTCCAGAACTACGCGCTGTACCCGCACATGACGGTGGCGCAAAACATGGGCTTCGCCCTGAAGATCGCCGGGGTGGGTCGGGACGAGCGCGCCCGGCGGGTCCGGGACGCCGCGAAGCTGCTGGACCTGGAGGCGTACCTCGATCGCAAGCCCAAGGCGCTCTCCGGTGGGCAGCGGCAGCGGGTCGCGATGGGCCGGGCCATCGTCCGGGAGCCGCAGGTGTTCCTGATGGACGAGCCGCTGTCCAACCTCGACGCCAAGCTGCGGGTGTCCACCCGCACCCAGATTGCCGCTCTGCAGCGCCGGCTGGGCGTCACCACCGTCTATGTGACGCACGATCAGGTCGAGGCGATGACCATGGGCGACCGGGTCGCGGTACTTAAGGACGGAGTGCTCCAACAGTGCGACACCCCGCGGGCGCTCTACGACCGGCCGGCGAGCGTGTTCGTGGCGGGGTTCATCGGCTCCCCGGCCATGAACCTGCACACCGCCCGGATTGCCGACGGCGGCGCCGAGATCGGCCAGGTACGGGTGCCGTTGCCCCGCCACACCGTCGCGGCCGCGCGGGCCGAGGGCGCGGACACCGTCACCCTGGGCTTCCGCCCCGAGTCCCTTGAGCTGGTCGGTGCGGAGGCGGGCGGTCTCTCAGTCACCGTCAACATGGTTGAGGAGCTCGGCTCGGATGCGTTCGGCTACGGCACCCTGGAAGGACACGACCCCACACACGGCGAGGTCGACATCATCGCTCGGGTCAACCCGCGCACCCCACCCGGCAAGGGCGAGCAGATCCACCTGCGCATCCGCGAGGGCGAGCAGCATGTCTTCTCCGCCATGACCGGCCAGCGCCTGCCGTCCTAGACGATGGTGACCCCTTGGATGCAGCCCGCCACGACGAACGCGTCAACCAGGCCACCGCCGAGGCTTTCAACGAGCGCGCCCGCAGCGACTACTCGACCAAGCTGACTCGGCCGATCACGAGGTTCAGAACGAGCCGGGAACCGGCTCGTTCCAAGTGGGCGCGGAAGCACCCAAGCTCGCCGGCAAAGCACACCCACAGCAAGCGCACGCCGCCCAGCACCGCGGCGAGCGGCCCGCCCCCGCGGCCGAGGACGAACGCTGCCGCGCACCCGCGACAACCGGCCTTGGCCGGGCGACGATCGTGAACTCCTGGTGGGCTGTGGCGCCCACAGCCTGGTTCTTGGCGTGACTTTCTATGCAGTCGCTCGCCTGGGCGCAGAGTGGTGCTGGTCGGCGGAGCGGGAGGGCAGGCGAAGAGTCACGTCGGTGTCGTCGAGTGAGGCGACCAGGCGCACTGTGCCGCCCAAGGCACCAACGTAGGCGCGCACGCTGGCGATGGTGAGCGTGTCCACGCCGCCGCGTTCCATCGCGCTGACCCTCGCCTGGGAGACACCCATTGCCCCCGCGACCCGGGTCTGTGTCATGCCGGTCTGGTGCCGGAGCTCGGCAATGGCGGCCGCCGGCCACGTGCGCATCCTGCGCGGCGCGAGCGGCGGCGATGCCCTCCTCGGTGATCTGCCCGCGCTTGAGGGCTCGACCGCCGAGCTGGCGTCGCGCTGTCAGAAACTCCGCCACCCGATCGGCAGTCAGCTCCGGCAGCGACAGATCCTCGTCCTGCAGCCAGTTCCCAGGTGACGCAGCAACTCGACGTGCGCCCTGGCTGCCCGCTCCGAGTAAGGGTGGGTCACTCGCCGGGAACGCAGGGCCGATGAAATCCAATATCAGGGCTCGCAACCGGGCCTTGATCGTGTTCGGGGAACCGTTCGATGGCCGACAAGTAGGCCAAGAACCGTTCGACCCGGCTCGACAGGCACGTGATCGTCGCCGAGCAACGTCCACGGCTCGGCTCGGCTCCCGAGCCCGGCATGAGGACCCGTCCGACATCGGGCTCGCGCCCGGCTCAGCCGGGGAGCTCGGTCCGCCAGGAGTGCTGTGGGCGCCACCCGAGGTCGCGCCGCGCCTTCGCAGCCGTCGTACACGTAGTCTCCGTTGGCCCGCTTGGCATCAGAGCCGAAGTTGTACGCGTAGACGTTGAGGTACTGGGCCGTCTGAGACTCACCCGTGGCGAACGCCGTCTTCACCTTGTACCCGCGCAGGGGGATGTTCTTGCCCTCACCGCGAGACAGCGCGCCCACCTGGCTGATGATGTCCCACGCGAGGCCGTTCCCATACAGCTTCGAAGTGTTCTCGTCGTAGCCCGTCTGGCCGGGAAGCAGTCCGCACGTCTGCTCGGAGGGAGGCAGCGGGTTGGCCATCGACAGCGAGCCGTATCGCTCGGCATCAAAGCGCTTCAGGGCTGCGATCGAGATCGGCTTGACCGTCACAGCGACCCAAATGTCCCCGTCGCGCATGACCTTCTCCTGGACCGTCGGCCACTGCACCTCGACGTCCCACCGCCGCGAGGGGTTGTTCAGCTCGACCCACACGTTACCGCCGAACTTGCTGTGCTTGACGGGCCGCCGGACGACGATTCTGGTGGCGTAAGGCGCGTTCGAGGTCTGGATGCGCGGCTTGGTGGCCTCGCCGTCGGAGCCCCAGTCGTAGACGTTGGCCTTCCCTCGCACGAAGTACTCCTCGAGGGTATAGGCGTAGGCGGCGAGATCGGTGCCCTCCGCTGTGAACGGGTACGACTTGCTCGTGATCGGATCGGCCCCGTCACGGCGGGAACCGATGTGCCCGGTGTCGACGGCCCGCGGTGATCCGGCGGCGACTGGACCGGTGGTGCATGTGTATCGGCGCCCACGGCGACTCGTTGTCCGCCGACTCCGATGGCTGCGGCCGCGATGACGCAACCGGCCAGGCGCAGACGTGGCGAGACGAGATGAACCCTAACGTTCCATAACCTCACTCCTCTGGTGCTGATTGGCGAGTTTCACCTGCTGACAGATGGCACGTCGGTCTCCCGAGTAGGTGCCACGGGCTTCGCAGCATTCAGTGCCGGAGTAGTCGGACGCTGCGATGTCCTTCACGGCCTGCGCCGGCTGTCGATCCGTCGCGCTTCCTCCTCGGTGCCGTTGAAGAGGTGGACCGCGGAAGGCTCGAATCCCAGCCGTCCACGCGTGCCTTCCCTGGGCACTTCCTCGGCGGGGAAGACTCCAGCCCACTCGCCGAACGGCGTGGTCATATGTGCGATGGCCTGGACACCCAGCGGTTCGATGACACCGACCTCGACCGGGAACGTCGAGGGAGATCCGCTTGTCGGGTTCCAGCGAAGGTCCTGCGGTCGCACGCCGAGGGTCACCTCCGGACGGATCGCTGCGTCCTCCCGGATGTCCAGCGGGATCGCGACACCGTCGAGCACCACCGACGCGGCCCCGTCACCGCGATCGATGCGGCCAACCGCCGTGTTGATCGGCGGCGATCCGACGAACGTCGCCGCGAACAGCGTCTCTGGGCGACCGAACAGCTCCCAGGGGGAGCCGAACTGGACGAGACGGCCCATTCTGAACAGCGCGATGCGGTCAGCCATCGTCATCGCGTCCTCCTGGTCGTGGGTCACGAACATGGAGGTGGTCCGCACCTGGCGTTGGAATCGCTTCAGCTCGGCGCGGAACTCGCGTTTCAACATCGCATCGAGTGAGCTGAAGGGCTCGTCGAATAGGTAGGCGGTCGGCTCCCGGACCAGCGCCCGCGCGAGCGCGACCCGCTGGCGCTCACCGCCCGACAGCTGACCCAAGCCGCGATCGAGCAGGTGCTCGATTCCGAGTAGATTGGCCTTCTCCCGTACGGTGCGGGCGATCGCATCCTTGGAGTGGCGCTTGTGCGCCCGCAGCGGGAACGCGATGTTGTCCTTCACCTTCAGGTGCGGGTAGAGGGCGAGGTCCTGGAACACCATGCTGATGTTGCGCTCGTCGGGGGCTGCGTTGGTGACGTCGTGGCTGTCGAAGAGGATCTCGCCTTCGGTGGCCTCATCTAGGCCGGCGATCACTCGGAGCAGCGTCGTCTTCCCGGACCCGCTGGGACCGAGGAAGATGACGAGCTCTCCGGGCTCGATGGACAGGTCGATGCGCTCCAGGCCCACGGCGCCGTTGGCGTAGACCTTCCGCAGACCGCGGATGTCTATGGCGACCGCCGCGGGGCCGGCGACGTCGGGCGTTTCACTGACGAGTGCATTGCGGGTGGCTGCCACCGTTATCTCCTCTTGACGACGCCGAGGCTCATGCCTCGGGTGAGCCGGTCTCTGAAGAAGATCACGGCCAGGACGGGTGGGATCATCGCGGCCAGCGAGAGCACCGCGATCTGGTTCCACTGTGTTTCGAAGCCGGACGCGAGCTGTGGGATGAGCACCGGAACCGTCTGGACGTTGGCGCCGCCCAGGACCAGCGCGAACAGGAACTCGTTCCACGAGAAGAGCGCTACGAGGATCGTCGTTGCGACCAGGCCGGGCTGCACCAATGGCAGGACGACCTTCCGGAACGTCGCGAAGCGCCCGTAGCCGTCCAGGTATGCGGCTTCCTCGAAGGAGCGCGGGACGTCGTCGAAAAAGGTACGCATCAGCCAGGTGGCGAGCGGCACGTTGAAGATGAAGTACGCCAGCGCGAGCCCGAAGTGGCTGTCGAGCAGGTTCAACGTGTCGTACAGGAAGAAGAGCGGCAGCGCGGTGGCGATCGGGGGGAAGATCCTCGTCGAGAGTAACCAGAAGGCCAGGCGGCCCCCTCCGACCTGTCTCGGATAGCGCGAGAAGGCATAGCCGGCGAGGGTTCCCAGGGCGACGGCCGCGATGGTTGCCAGGAACGTGACGGTGAGGCTGTCCAGTAGTGCCGGGAGTGCCGTGCCGCCGCCCACGAACCAGGAGTAGCCGGAGGTCGTCGGCTCCTCGGGGAGGAAGGTCGGTGGCTGCGACAAGACCTCAGACGGCTCCTTGAACGAGGTGTTCACTGCCCAGTAGAGCGGGAAGGCGACGAACAGTGCGTAGACTCCCAGGCCGACGAGGATGAGAGTCCGACCCGACAGCCGGGGCAGTCGGCGCGGTGCGGCGCTCGTGCCGCCGCGAGTCGGGGACGTCGCCGAGGTTACCTTCATGCGCGTCTCCTCATGACGGTCCAGAGAACCTGGATGGCAAGGATCGCCCCGAGACCGAGCATCCAGGTGAGAGCCGCCGCGCGACCCATGTCGAAGTTCTGGAACGCGAGCAGGTAGCCCAGCAGCCCGGGCACTTCGTTCGCCGAGCCCGGTGCTCCTTGGCTCGTCACGACGAACACCGTGTCGATGAGTTTGTAGGCATCCATCAGCCGAAGGATCAGCGCGATCGCGATGAGGTCACGCAGCAGTGGCAGGGTGATGCGCCGTGTCTGGTACCACCACGACGCGCCGTCCAGGCGAGCGGCCTCGTACAGGTTGTGCGGGATCGTCGCGCGTCCGCTGAAGATGATGAGCAGAGGGAGCGCGGTCCACTGCCAGACATCGGTGAGCACGACTGACCAGATCCCGAGGTCGCTGCCGACCCAACTCTGGGCCGGCAGGCCCACCAGGCCCACGACGTAGTTCAGGACACCCTCTTGGGTGAAGATCAGCCGCCAGATGTCGCCGACGACGATCGGGGCAAGCGTCATCGGCAGCAGGAACAGCGACAGCAGCACGATGCGCCACCGTGACGACTTGACGGCCTCGTAGAGCGCCAGTGCTATGGCCGTGGCCAACGCCATCTGGACAGCCACTCCGACGCCGGCCAAGATCAGAAGGTTCGTGACGGAGTTCCAGAAGCGGCCGGATGTGAACAGCCACTCGTAGTTCTCCAGTCCGACGAACCGCGGTGGGATGCCTTGGGCCGGATACCAGGCGTGGAAGCTGTACCACAGCGACCACACCATCGGATAGACCACCGCGGCCGCCACGAGTCCGACCGCAGGGAAGACCATGAGCTGCGGTGCCCACCGGTTCAGCCAGCGCCGACGGCGGCGCCGCTGCGTGCCAATGTGACGCGGTGACGCAACACCTGCGTGAGCGGGTTTCGTGCCTACAGCCATGGTCGCCTCACGCCTCAGTACAGGCCCAGCCGTTCGGCGGTCTCGGAGAAGTCGGCGTAGAACTCCATCTGCTGTTCGCGTCCTCGCCGCTCGACGAGGTCCGCCCATCGACTCGCCGCGTCGTCGAGCGCTTGCTTAGAGGTCTTCGCGCCGGCGAGGCAGGACTGGATCTCCGTGCCGAGTACCTCGACGTACTCTGGGGTGCCGGGCCAGGTCGGCTGCGGGAAGCCGACCGCGATGCTCTCGGAGATGCCCTTGAGGTGGTCTCGGGCTTGGTCCACAGTCTGGAAGATGGCGACGTTCTCCTCGGTGCCTTCCCTCAACGGGTTGGGCTGGGTGTACGCGGCCGCCGCCTCGTCGCTGAAGTGGGCCGCCATGTACGGGTCGATGCCGAGGAGAGGGTCCGCGCACGAGTGGATCGAGTAGTCCGGGTGCGAGAGGCGGTAGACGACATAGGCAGCCGCTGCCTTCTGTTCGTCGGATTGGTTGCGCGGCACCGAGAACGTGCGGTTGAAGCACACCATCGCCCGACGGCTCGCGCCTTCCCATCCGGGCAGGACGGCGTTGTTCACGTCGGTGCCGATCTCGGCGTTGGCGCGTGCCGAGAACTCCCGCAGGTCCTGCCACCAGGGAGTCATGACGACCCGGCCCTGTTGCCAGTTGCCGATGGTTTCGTCGCCGCCGAAGGTCTCCGCACCAGGCGGGGAAAGCTCCTGCATCCGCTTGTAAAGGTCGAGCGCCTCCACTGCTTCGGGGGAGTTGACGAGCGGCTCCATGTCCTCGCTGAAGTACCGCACACCGTTGCTCGCGGCGATGTTGAAGAAGAAGGCCCATGCATAGGACCTGTCGGCGAACACCTGGGTGCCGTACACACCCTGGCCCTGGAGAGCGTCCGTGAAGTACTCGGCTACCTCGACGTAATCCTGCCAGGTCTCGGGAATCGCCAACTCCCGCCCGAAGCGACTCTCGAACGCGTTCCGGTGCTGGTCGTCCTCGAAGTAGGACGGCCGGTAGTGCAGCATGAGGACGTCACCATCGGCCATTAGACCGTAGGTCTGATCCTGAAAGCGGGTGAAGAACTCGAAGACCGGAGAGACGTCGGTGCGGTACTGCTCGTAGCCGTCGAAGTTCTCGAGATAGCCGTCGAGCGGTTCGGGGGCTCCGGATGCGACCACGTCCCCGAAGAACAGGCTCGCGTAGGTCATCAGGTTGAACGGTGGCGTCCGTCCCCCGATGATCTGGGGAAGGACCGCCTGTGCCTCGCCGTAGCTCGGGTAGGAGATGGTCTTGGCCAGGCGGATGCCCGACTCCTGATGGAGCCGGTCCCCGTACCAGCCGAAGATCGGCGCGACGAACTCGTCACCGAGCGGGGTCAGCTCGACGTCGAACCTCTGCCCATTGCGGGGATCGCCGAAGGTAGAGGTCGGCTGCGGACGCTGGGTGTCGTTGTCGAGGCTCTGCCCTCCGCACGCGGCCAGGACAGAACCACCCACGGCGGCTCCGCCGAGCAGTCCAGCACGACGCAGCAACTGGCGACGCGACCACAGGCCCCGAAAGTCGTCCGACATATCTATTTCCAAATCGTGTAGTGGTTGGTTTACAGGCCACGCGCGAGGACGTAGGCCTCTCGCAGTACATCCCGCAGGAGCCTCGGCGCCGCGGCGTCTCCGACACGGCGGACCGTCAGGCTGTCCGGTTTCTGCTCCCTGAGCTCGAGAAAGAGGTCCTCGGTTGAGGTGCGACCGAGCACCGCGACGACGGCATCGGGCGTACCGACATCACGCGGCTCGCCGGTGAGAACGTCACGCGCAGTAACCCCGTCGGGTCCCACCCGATCGAGCCGGGTGAGGGGGACCAGGCGCATGCCGAGCATCGCGGCACGCCGCGTGAAGAGCGCCTTGTTTGAGCCTTCGAGTTCCGATCCCACGATCTCGCGCGGGCTGATCACCGTGACGCCGTAGCCGCGCTCGGAGAGATACTCAGCCGTCCCGACGGCCTCCCAGTGCCCGTTGCCGTCCACCACGAGAACGTTTCGCCCGGGAAGCTCCGCCCCGTTGAGGATCTCGTCGGAGGAGAAGACCGCGGGAAGGTCGAGTCCTTCGATCTGTACGTAGGGGGTGTGGCGCCCGAGTCGTCGAGCGAGGCCGTCGTCCGGGACGGCGAGCGCCCGGCGACGCTCGAGCGGGGGGAGGTTGGGCTGTGATCCGGTTGCCAGGACGACCTCGTCCGCACCGATGGCCAGCAGGCTCGCGACGTCGGCATCGACCCCCCGTTGTACGTCGACCCCTAGCCGGTTCAGGGACACGTCGAGGTATCGGATGATCTCGAGGATCTCGTGGTGGAGGGGCTGGCGCGCGGCGAGTTTGAGCTGCCCGCCCAGCTCGCCCTCGCGCTCGAGGACGGTCACTCGGTGTCCACGTCTGGCCGCTGTCTCGGCCACCTGCAGGCCGGCCGGGCCGCCGCCGACCACCACGATGTGTCGCAGACGTTCAGCACGGCCGATGGTGTTCTCGCTGAGCGTCCGCTCCTGGCCCGCAGCCGGGTTGTAGTCGCACCTGATGGGCAGCTGCTGCCCGACCTGCCGGATGCAGGAATCGTTGCTGGCGTGGCAGTAGCGGACTTGGTCGACGCGACCCTCGCGGAACTTGCGCGGCGTTTCCGGGTCGGCGATGAGCTGGCGTGCCATGCCGACAAAGTCGGCCTCGCCCCGAGCGAGAATGTCCTCGGCGATCTCGGCACGCTTGAGTCGACCGAAGGCGATGACCGGAAGGTCCGTCTGCTTCTTGAGTGCCGCGTTGAGGTGACGGAAGTTCGCTTCGGGCACGGCGAACGGCGGGATCTCCATCCAGTAGCTGGAGAACGAGCCGGCGTCGGAGTTGAAGTAGTCCGCCGTCCCGGCTTGCTCTATCGCCTCGGCGATCCTTAGCCCGTAGTCGAGTTCGTATCCCCACGTCGTGTACTCGTTCAGGCAGAGGCGCACTCCCACCGGGAAGTCGTCGTGGGTAGCTGCTTTGACAGCCTCCAGCACCTCCAACGGAAGTCGCATCCGGTTCTCGAAGGGGCCGCCGTAGCGGTCAGTGCGGTGGTTGAAGAACGGCGAAGCGAAGGTGCGGAGAAGACCGTCGTGGGCGATCTTGATCTCGATGCCATCGAAGCCGGCGTCCCAAGCGTTCCGAGCGGACGCCGCGAAGCCGTCGATCGTCGCTCGGATGTCGTCCTCGTCCATCGCCTTCGTGGAGAAGTTCGACGACGGCTCGGGCATCTGCGTTGGCGCCCACATCAACGGCGGGGGGTTCTCCAGCGATGTGTGGCCACCGTGCGTGAGCTGGCTGAAGATCTTCGTTCCGTAGCGGTGCACACGTGTGGTGAGCGCCTGGTGCAGCGGGATAACGGCAGGATCCCAGGCGTTGACGAAGTGGCGCGACATCTTGCCGTCCGGGTGCACCGCTTGGCTCTCGAATACGATCAGTCCGACACCGCCTCGCGCCCGCTCCTCGTGGTAGGCGATGTGATCTTGGCTCGGCATGCCTTCACGGGTGCCGAGGGCGGTGAAGTGCGGCTGGAACACCAGGCGGTTCGGAATCTCGACGCCGCCGATGGAGCCGGGGGCGAAGAGGTTGGCGAAGTGCTCGGACCTGGTGACGGCAGGGTCGCCACTCATTTCCGTGGACCCGGTCGTGGTCGTCACGTTCTGCATAGTTGGAGCCTCCTGCATGAGACCCGTAGCGACGAGGCCCAGTGACGCGGCGCGAATGCGTTGGCTGGCTTGTGCGCCGTGAGCCGCTCCGGTGCCGGTGCCGGTGCCCAAGGGCAATGGCATATGTCGGCCACATTCGTGTCGCCGGTCGCGAGATGCCTACGGCGATGCGGCCGCGACGGCGGACGTGGGACCCGTGATCACGGGTCCCACTCGGTCGAGACGAGGGAACCTACGTTACATAAGCCGTTTCTCTGATGCTGGTATGTTCAGTGCCTGGACACTATTGCGT
>JBOHER010000248.1:0-7129 GCA_050701115.1 Haloechinothrix sp.
GGGCGCGCAAGGCGTGGTGGCGCCGCACATCGATACCGCGGCAGACGCAGCCGCGTTCGTCCAAGCCGTGCACTACCCACCGCGAGGTGCGCGCGGCTTCGCGACCTACCCGCGTGCCGGCCGCTTCGGAACCGTGGACCCGCAGGAGCATCGGCGGGCTGCGCTGGAGTCCACGATGGCCGTTGCCATGCTGGAGTCGCCCACCGCGACTCGGAACGCGGACGACATTGTGCGGACAGCGGGTATCGACGCCTACCTCGTGGGTACCGCCGACCTCGCAGCGTCTTCGGGAAGCGGTGACCCGACGGTGCCGAAGGCACTCGAGCGGATCCGGGCGGCAGGGCGACGAGCGGGAGTCGCGAGAACTGACCTGGTATCCAATGTGGACGCCGCGCGTGCCGCGTTGGACGACGGAGCCCAGCTCGTCGTCTACAACCTCACCCAATCGCTGATGACACTGATGCGGCAACTGCGCATCGAGACTCCGCGCGCCTGACCGCGAAGTTTCAGTTCTCCGACAGCCATTCGGACAAGGCCGCGGCGACCTCGTCCGGCGCTTCCAAGGGAGACAGATGGCCTGCCCCTTCGACGACCCGCAGTCGTGAGCCCGAGATCAGTCGGTGCATCTCCTCGTGACGCTCAAGCGGACACAGCGCGTCCTTTGAGGCCGCCAGAACGAGGGTCGGAACCCGTACGCGATCGAGACCCGGACGTTCGTCGACCCGTGAGGCCTGCATCGACAGCTGTCGGCTCAGCCGCTCGTCGCCCACCTCGTCCGCCATGCGCAGGACCTCTTCGTCGAACTCGGCACCGCGACTGTCCGGCCCCAGCAGCACTGGGAGCAGGTCGCGTTGCACGTCCCGCGCGGTCGCACCATCGGCGAGTGCGCGACGCTGCGCCGCCCAGGCCTTTCGCTGTTCCGGGGTGGGTCCTCGGGAGTTCGTGGACATCAGGCAGAGGCGGCTGACGCGCTCAGGCGCACGGCGCACCAGGGCCATGGCGACGATGCCACCGAGGCTGAGACCGGCAAGGGCGAACCGGGCGGGCAGGCTCCGGAGCAGGGCGTCGACGCAGTCGTCGACGGTCGCTCCTTCCAACTGCCGTGGCACCAGGTCGCGGGCGCTGCCGCGGCGGCGCAGCCCATCGCCGACGGTCCACCAGAGTCGCTCCGAGCAGTTCATGCCCGGCAACAGCACCAGCGGATCCGCCGTCGATCGGCTCAACCCTTCACCGAGCCCGCGTTGAGCCCGGCGACCAGGTGCCGCTGCGCGATGAACGCGAACGCGATGACCGGCAACGTGAGGATGACCGCCGCCGCCCCTGCCTGTTGCAGCATCGGCAACGTCTGGCCGAGCTGGGTGGTGATGAACACCGGCACCGTGCGGGCGTCCACATCGGTCAGGATGGCGGCGGTCAGGTACTCCTGAAACGCGAAGAGGAAGATGAACAGGCCTGCCGTGATGATGCCCGGTCGCATCATCGGGACCATGATCCGCCGCAGCACCTGGAACCGGGAACATCCGTCGAGCATCGCCGCTTCGTCCACTTCGGCGGGGATCTCGGCGAAGAAGTTGCGCAGCAGCCAGATGCTGAACGGTTGGTTGATCGCGACCAGCGCCAGCGACATGGCGAGCGTGGTGTCGTAGATGCCCAACGCCTGCGACAGCTCGTACATGGGAAGCACGACGGAAAACCGCGGCAATGCCCGGAAGATCAGCGCGATGATGAGCAGGGCGATGGAGATCCAGCCCGGGAACCGCGACAGCGCGTACGCGGCAGGCAAGCCGATCAGCAGGGCCAGCACCGTGCTGATCACCGCGATGACCAAGGTGTTGCCGAGGTATTTGTAGAAGTTGGTCGTCTGCCAGAGGTTCACGAAGGCGTCGAACGTCGGTATGTAGGTGAAGACCGGCGGGTTCAAGAACGCCACGTCAGTCGGCTTCGTGACCGACATCGCGGTCCAGAGCACCGGGCTGAGCATCATCCAGCAGACGATGAGGAGCAGCGCGCCGGTGTAAAAGGTGCGCGACGACGGCAGGCGGATACGCCGCTTCGTGGGAGGGACGGCTGCGGAATCGAGCACTGTCTCAGGGGTGGCGGTCACGGTCATGCCTTCCGCGCCTCCTTCGCCATGTCGCGGATGAACGGGAAGAGCATGATCAGAATGATGAGGATCATGAGGACGTTGATGGCACTGCCGACACCGAGCTGTTGCCCACCGTCGCGGAATGCGACGTTGAAGATGTAGAGCATGATCGACTCGTTGCCGATCTGGACCGCCTGCGGCGAGAGCGGGATCAGGTTGTCGAACACTCGCAGCACGTCCATCACGCTGATCACCGCGACGAAGCCAAGCACACCCTTGATGCTCGGGATGATGACGTGCAGGTGCCGCTTCACCGTGGAAGCTCCATCGATCTTCGCGGCCTCGATGATCTCCTTCGGTACTCCCTGCAGGCCTGCGAGGATCACCAGCATCGCGAACGGCAGCATGTGCCACACGACGTTGAGCCCGACCATCACCCGGTTCGGCCAGGGGTCGGTGAACCAGTGGATCTCTTGCCCGGTCACCGTAGTGACCAAGAGGTTCACCACTCCGCCGAAGTTGTC
This sequence comes from Haloechinothrix sp., assembly GCA_050701115.1. GTDB lineage: Bacteria > Actinomycetota > Actinomycetes > Mycobacteriales > Pseudonocardiaceae > JBOHER01. The sequence continues at coordinate 2,611 of JBOHER010000248.1, forward strand.
GTCGAAGAGCCACGAGAACATCGACGCGCCGATCACCTGAGGCACGACGTACGAGACCAGCAGCACGCCCAGGACCACCGGGCGGGTCAAGCTCAGGCCGCTCACGAGAACAGCGAGCAGGTAGCCTGCCACGAGCAGCACGACGGTGACCGCGACGGTCAGACCGACGGTGAACAGCACCGCCCGGACGAACCGAGGATCGGTGAGGGCCTCCTGGTAGTTGTCCATGCCGACAAAGGAGCCCTGTTCACCGTAGTTGACCTTCTCCATGCTCCACTCCACCGTGCGGTAGAGCGGCACCAGCAGCAGTCCGAACATCACGAGGAGGCTCGGCCACAAGAGGGCCGCGAACTCGCGTCTGCGCATGTCGACACCGTTCCCGTCGCGGGCGGCGACCGCCGGGGAGACAGCCGCCGCCCGATGCCATCATCGATAATCGGCGAGAATTTTCTCCGCGATCTTCTGCATCTTCTTCGTGCCATCGGCGACTGACGTCCGGCCGAGCAGGACGCTCGCGACCACCGGCGTGATCTGGTTGCTGATCTCGGACGTCCACGGGTAGGGCTCGGCGGGCGGAGCGCCCTTGATCGAGTCGTTGGCCGCGGCGGCATACGGACTGCTGTCCTCGGTCACCATCCCGTCGCGGGCCGGGTAAGCCGCGGGGATCGCCGACTTCGACGCGTCCTCGCTGACGGAGGCAGCGATCAGCTCGAAGAGCAGCTCCGGGTCCACATCGGTGTTCTCGGGAATGGACCAGCCGTCGACGGAGAGCGCGTTATAGAGCGCATTGCCATCCTCGACCGCGGGCGGCGGTGCGAAGGCGAACTTGTCGTGGTAACGCGAGTTCGACGACTGCACCAGGTCGTTCATCCGGCCGGAGAACATCATGGCCATCGCCGCACTGCCGTTGTACAGCTGTTGCTGCACGGCGGGCTGGTCGAAGGTGGTGACCTCAGGGTCCATGAACGGCTTGAGCGAAATCAACTGTTCGAGCGCCTTCGCCGACTCGGGGGTGTCGAGGTTGGCGGTGCGGTCCTCCGGGTTCGTCAGATTCTGCCCCAACGACCCGAGGGCCGCATCGTAGGCGGTCACGACGTCCGCACTGGCCAGCAATGGCAGTGCCAGCGGATGCTTGACCTCGCCGGAATCCTGGATCTTCTTCGCGACCTCTCGCAACTCCTCGAACGTCGTCGGCGGTTGGATTCCGAGCTTGTCGAAGATGTCTTTGCGGTAGACGAACACGAACATCTGAGCCTGCATCGGAAGCGCATAGAGCTTCCCGTCGTAGCTCATCGCCTCGCGCATGTCCTCATTGATTTGGTCGAGGCCGTACTCGTCCTTGAATCTCGCGAAGTAGTCGTCGAGCGGCCGGAGTTTCTTCTTCTCGGCGTAGGTCGGAATGACGAAGCCGTAGGTCTCGACGACGTCGTAGGTGCCCTTCGCGCCCGCGAGGGTCGCCGTCGTCTTCTGCACCTGCCCGCCGAAGTCGATCGGCTCATGCCTGACGTCCACCCCGTTTCTCGAACAGGACTTCACCATCGTGTTGGTGAAGGGGTCGATCGCGGACGAGTTATAGGCCAGCACGTCTACCGTGGTCTCCTGCGCCGGCTTTTCGAAGTCACAGACGACCTGTGTGGCCGTCTCCGCACCGGTACGCGAACCGGCTCCGCAGCCGGCGACCACCAGGGCAGCCGAAAGGCCCAAGGCCGCACAAATGACCCTTCGAGTTCTAGTTCTGGACATGGACAACTCCTGTCATCGTCGATTCTGCCGGGGCTTCATTGCTGAACCGCGCCATGCGGTCCAGCCGAATCTGCGCGCTGTCACGGTGGGCTTGAAGACCCTCATAGTCCGAAATGGTCACCACCGGCTCCGCCTGGCAGGCGGTGGCGGACTGGGTGGCCCGCTGGTAGGTCAGCGCCTTGAGGAAACCGCCGACCGACAGCCCGGCGGTGAAGCGGGCACCGCGGGCGGTTGGGAGAACGTGGTTCGTGCCGGACACGCCCTTGTCGGCATAGGCGACGGTCGACCACGGCCCAAGGAAGAGCGACCCGTAGTTGTGCAATGCACTGAGGTAGAAGTCGAGGTCGTCCGCGATCACCTCGAGGTGTTCCGGCGCGAGGATGTCCATGATCGTCACCGCGGTCTCGCGGTCACGGGCGAGGTACACCGATCCGTAGTCGCGCCATGCCGGGCCCGCCACGTCGCGGGTGGCCAGGCCGGCGAGCTGACGCTCGACCTCGATCGGAACCTCGCGAGCGAGGCGCTCCGAAGTGGTGACGAGGCAAGCAGGTGAAGTAGGACCGTGCTCGGCTTGCCCCAAAAGATCAGCTGCGACGACTGCGGCCTCCGCGGTGTCATCGGCGATTACGGCGACTTCGGAAGGACCAGCGAGCACGTCGATGCCCACACGGCCGAAGAGTTGTCGCTTGGCTTCGGCCACATAGGCGTTACCGGCACCGACGATCATGTCCGACGGCGTGCCGTCGAGCAGCCCGAAGGCCATCGAAGCCAGCGCTTGGACACCACCCACGCGGTAGATCTGCTCCGCACCGGACACATGTGCTGCGTACAGCACCGCAGGATGAGCACGACCCGCGTATGACGGCGGAGTGCAGGTCGCGATGTTCGGGACACCAGCGACCCTGGCGACACCGACCGTCATGAAAGCCCCGGCCAGGAGCGGGAACCGGCCCGCGGGCAGATATGCGCCCACGTTGGATACCGGCACGTACTTCTGGCCACAGACCACTCCTGGGATGACCTCGTCCTCGAAGTCCACCAGGTGTGCTCGCTGCATCTCGGCGAAGCGGCGCGTTCGTTCCGCCCCGGCCTCCAGCGCGGCACGCAGATCACGGGGCAGGCTCGCGGCGGCCTGCTCGATCTCGAGGGCCGTTACCTCCAGCGAGGATCCGGTGAAGCCGTCCAGCTCCGAGGCGTACTTCAAGACCGCGTCGAGGCCGTTCTTCTCGATGTCGGCGAGCATCGCCGAGACTCGAGCGGCCACCGCGGGGTCCTGCTGATCCGGCGCATCGGGGCCGGCCGGCTCTTTGACGACAGTGAGGACTCCGGCGATGCGAGCCTTGTCCGACGAGTTCATGTGCATACGCATACATTAGGGATCGAAATCATGCGGCGCAAGGCCCGTCGGAAAGATTGTACGGTCGTAGCCTCCCAGATAGCGCCACAGGCGGACCGTGACCGCAGCACTCTCACGGTTGCGCCAGACCAAGGCAGTCGCCGAAGTACATACGTATATTCACGGCTTTCAGGCGCGTCCGACGTGCATCGAGTGAGTGTGACGTTCGGCCCGACCTATCGTCTGAATGCCACGCTCACCGAGCAATTTCCTTGACATCACTCAGCGCATGTCACACACTCGTGGTGCTTTAAATGCAACATCGTTGCTAATAACACAACGAGATGAAGAAGTGGCCGACAGTCCCACCACCAAGGGCAAGCGCCCGGGCGCGCTGCAGACCGTAGATCGCGCGCTCATGGCGCTGCTGGCCTTTCACGAGCGTTCGTCATGGGGCGTGACCGAGCTCGCGCAACACCTGGGCATCGACAAATCCATGGCCCAGCGCCTGCTCGCAACCCTCGCGCACCGCCAGTTCGTGCTGGCTGACCCCGAAACGCGCCGCTACTCTCTCGGCCCTGCGCTAACCGTGCTGGCGCGGGCCGCCGAACGTGACGGCGGATTGGGTCATCTGGCACAGCCGTTGCTGGCGGAGCTCGTGAAGCAGGTAGGCGAGAGCGCGATCTTGAGCGTCCCGCACGGGGCGCTGACGCGCTGTGCCGCGGCGGTCGATGGGAACGGGCCGATTCGCTACACGACGATCGTGGGCGAAACCATGCCGGGCTACGGCGGGGCCGCCGCCCACGCGATCTACGCCTACTACCCGGCCGAAGAGGTGCGCCGACTCTTCGGAACCGGGCCGTATTCCCGCCACAGCGAGGAAACCATCGCCGACCTCGACGCACTCCTGCGCTGTCATTCCGACGTCCGGGCAACCGGCATCTCGGTCTCCACGGGGGAATACGACCCCGCGGTGTCGTGTGTCGCCGCGCCCGGGTTCCTCAATGGCCAGATCGTCGCTTCCATCGCCGTGATCGGGCCGCGAGAACGCTTCGCCGACAAGTTCGAGAAGTGCCGGAACGCCGTCGCCGACGCAGGTGCTCGCCTCACCGAACTTCTCCAGGGCGATCGCGACTAGGCCGTGACGGCAATCCCTGCCACTTTCGAAGGAGTCCCATGTCCCCTGCATCTTTCTCCCAATGTGCGATCCTGACACGCGCCAAAGACCATCCCAGAGCCGTCGAACCGGTGGTTCTCATTCGGGTGCGGCTCTTTTGAAGGGTCGTCAGGCGGCTCGTGGGATGGTGCCGTGAAGGTAACGGGTTTCGTGGTGCCGGTGTCGCTCGCGGTCCAGGTGGTATCGCCAGTAGGCCTTGAGGTCGCCGTTGCATTGCAGGGCGCGCAGCTTCAAGATCGCTTCGGCTCCGGTGAGTGACCAGC
>JBOHER010000249.1:0-8836 GCA_050701115.1 Haloechinothrix sp.
GTCCAGTGCAGTGAACGGCGCTTTCAGTGCATCCAACGCGCCCAAAGCGTCTTTCAGCGCGCCTCGATCCCCTGCTCGGCTGCCCATCGGTGCAGTTCGGCCACTGCTTCCTCGTGCGACAGGGGTCCACGGTCCAGCCGCAGTTCCTTCAGGTGGTTCCAGGCCTTGCCGACCAGCGGGCCGGGCGGCACGCCGAGCAGCTTCATGATCTCGTTGCCGTCCAGGTCGGGTCGCACCCGCGCGAGATCCTCCTCGGCGGCGATCCGGGCGATCCGCTCCTCGAGGTCGTCGTAGGTGGCCTGCAGTGCGGCCGCCTTGCGCCGGTTGCGGGTAGTGCAGTCGGCGCGCACCAGCTTGTGCAGCCGGGGCAGCAGGTCACCGGCATCGGTGACGTAGCGGCGCACCGCTGAGTCGGTCCACTCGCCGGTGCCGTAGCCGTGGAACCGCAGATGCAGGAATACCAGCTGCGACACGTCGGCGATGATCTCCTTGGGGTAGCGCAATGCGCGCAGCCGCTTGCGGGCCATCTTCGCGCCCACCACCTCGTGGTGATGGAAGCTCACCCCGCCGCCGGACTCGAACCTCCTGGTCGCAGGCTTGCCGATGTCGTGCAGCAAGGCCGCCAATCGCAGCACCAGGTCGGGTCCGCTGGTCGGCTGGTGCTTGGTCTCCAGCTCGATCGCCTGGTCCAACACCGTCAACGAATGCTGGTAGACGTCCTTGTGCTGGTGATGCTCGTCGATGGCAAGGCGCATGCCGGGCACCTCGGGCAGCACATGGTCGGCCAGTCCGGTGTTCACCATCAGCTCGATGCCCCGGCGGGGCTTGCCGCCGGTGACGAGTTTGGACAGCTCGGCCTGGACCCGTTCCGCGGTGATCCGGTTGATCTCCTCGGCCATCTCGGTCATGGCCGCCACCACGCGCGGCGCAGGCACGAACCCGAGCTGCGCGGCGAACCGGGCGGCCCGCAGCATGCGCAGCGGGTCATCGGCGAAGGACTCCTGCGGGGTGGCAGGCGTGTCGAGCACTCGCCTACCGAGCGCATCGAGACCGTTGTGCGGGTCGACGAAAATCTTCGCGCCGAGGTCGATGGCCATCGCGTTGACGGTGAAGTCCCTGCGCAGCAGGTCACCCTCGATGCTGTCGCCGAAGGCCACCTCCGGATTGCGGCTGATCCGGTCGTAGGTGTCCGCACGGAACGTGGTGATCTCCAGCTGGGTGCCGCCCTTGGTCAAGCCGACGGTGCCGAACTCGATGCCGGTCTCCCACACCGCGTCGGCCCAGCCGCTGATCAGTGCGAGCACCTGCTCCGGTCGGGCGTCGGTGGTGAAGTCCAGGTCGCCGTGCTCGGACAGTCGCCCAAGCAACGCATCCCGCACACTGCCCCCGACCAGATACAGCTGGTGCCCGGCAGCGGTGAACCGCCGGGTGAGCTCGTCGGCGACCGGAGCGATGCGCAGCAGTTCGGTCACCGCGGTGCGCTTGGCGAGGGACTCAGACACAAGTCGCCAGCCTACCGGCGCACGTGCCTGCCACGCGTGACGGCTGGCCAGCACTTCATCCCGGCGACGGGAGGAGACCCGCCCGGCTAGCATCGCAAACATGGGTCACACCGGTGGCGCGAAGCCGGGGCGCCGCTCCCGGCGTCGCCGCAGCCGCAAGCTGACCACGGTGGACGAAACCTCGGCCGGTGGCCTTGTGGTGGACCGGGCGAATGGCTGCGTCGCCCTCATCGGCAGACTAGATCGCAATGGCACGCTGCTGTGGTCGCTGCCCAAGGGGCATATCGAGGACGGCGAGACTCCCGCACAGACCGCGGTGCGCGAGGTGAAGGAGGAGACCGGCATCTCCGCGCAGGTACTCAAGCCGCTCGGCACCATCGACTACTGGTTCGTTGCCGAGCGCCGTCGGGTGCACAAGACCGTCCATCACTTCCTGCTGGAAGCGACCGGTGGTGAGCTTTCCGACGCCGACGTCGAGGTCACCGAGGTTGCCTGGGTGCCGCTCGCCGAGCTGCCGGCCAAGCTCGCCTACGCCGACGAACGCAAGCTCGCACAGCAGGCCGGGGAGATCCTGGCGGGCACCGAAGGGTCGTTCGCCGCCTCGAGCACCAACACCGCCGACGGGGTTGCCGAGTGAACAGACGCGCTCTGGCCTGCGGATTAGCCGCCTTCTTCACCCTGGTGCATGCCTTGCTCGCCGGGCAGGCGCATGCGGAGCAGCCCATCGCGCCGGAGACCAGCAGGCTCGAGCTCGACGTCGGTTCGATCACGCCCCGCCTGGTGGAGCAGGACGCCGAGACGCTGACCGTGATCGGCGAGGTCACCAACACCGGTGACCGCCCTATCGCCGATATCCGGGCGCGCCTGCAGCTGGGAATCCGGCAGCAGACCGCCGAGGGACTCGCGCAAACGCTGACCGGTGCGACCGCGACCGACGCGCAGTTCAGCCCGTTCCAGCTTGTGGTGGATGAACTCGCGCCCGGCGAGAGTCATCCGCTGCGGATCGAGGTGGGCCTGCGCGGCGGCCAAGGCGATTTCCTGCTGACCGACCCAGGCGTCTACCCCCTGCTGATCAATATCAACGGTCAGCCCGAGTTCGGCGGCACCGCGCGGCTGGCCGCAGTGAACCTGCTGCTGCCGGTGCTGGGGTCCCCCGGCAGCGACGACTCGGCTGAGCCGGACCGTCCGACCCCCGTGTCGATGCTGTGGCCGATCGCCACAGCGCCGAGTGTGATGTCCGCCAGGTTGGACGGCACACTGGTCACGGCCAACGATGAACTCGCCGCCGCGATGCAGCCCGAGGGCAGGCTCGACGCACTGGTCAGCGCCGCAGAGTCGGCTCGGAACAATCCCGAGGTGTTCACCTCGTTGTGTTTTGCCATCGATCCGGAGCTGGTCAGCACGGCCCAGGCCATGACGCGGGGCTATCGGGTGCGCACCGCGAGCGGCTCGGTCGCCGGGGACGGTGCGAAGGTGGCTGCGCGCTGGCTGGCCGAGTTACGCGAGCTGGTGGCCGGACACTGCGTGATCGCGTTGCCGTACGCAGGTGCGGATGTCACCGCGTTGGGCAACATCTCGCCCGAACTGACCAGGGCCGCGATCGCGGGCGACGATGTGCTCGCCCGGGTGCTCGAGGTCACGCCGCAGACCTCGGCCTTCTGGCAGCCGGGCGCGCTCACCGACGAGGTGCTGGCCGCGCTGACCGACGCGGACAAGAGCGTGCTGATCGCCGAACCGGCCCGGCTACGGTCGGATGAGCCGATCGGGGAACCGGTCGACGTGCTGACCTCGGACGGGGAGCCGAGCGGGCAACGCATGGTGCCGACTGATCAGCTGGTCTCGATGGGTTTCGGCACCGCCGCGCCGCCGCCGGACCTCGGCTACTCGAGCACATCGGCCGCCCAGATACCGGCGCTGGCCACCCAGGACGGCGTCGCCGCGCTGGCCTTCCGCACCCGATTCGACGACAACGCTTCCGGCGCACCTGTGCTGATCGCCCCGCCCCGCAGGTGGGACGCGGGTGCGGCCGAACTCGCAGGCATGCTGCGCACCCTCGGCGACTTCGCCAGCAGGCGGATGATCACGCCTGCTCCACTGCCGGAACTGCTCGAGGAGCCTGCCAGTGGTTCGGCGCCGTCCGCCGCGGGCGGCACGCTGTCCGCCCGGCTGCCGGGTGGGGTCGCGGACGAGATCCAGGACATCGAGGCGGCCATCGCCGACCTGCGCGAATCGATCTCGGAAGACCCGGCCCGGCAGGTCGAGCCGGCCGAGTTGCTCCGACCGGTGCGCAACGGCCTGCTCCGGGCGGCGTCCGCCGCGTGGCGGCCGACTCCGGGCGCCGCGGTGACCGCGACCTCCGATGCGCGCGATCAACTGGATGCGCTGCTCGGCGAGGTGCAGGTGACCGAGCCCGGCCGCACGATTTCACTCGCATCGGGCGAGGCACCGCTGCCGGTGGTCATCAAGAACGACCTGCCGGTCGCGATCACCGTGCGGATCAGGCTGTTCAACACCGTCGGGCTCCGGCCGGAGCCGGGTGGGCAGGTGAGCGTGCCCGCCAAGGGGTCGGTCACCCGGCATGTGCCCGCGGAAGCGCTCCGCGCGGGGGTGTTCAACGTGGATGTCGGCCTGACCACCCTCGGCGGGACCGATCTGGGCACACCGGCCCGGTTCCGGCTCGCATCCACTCAGTACGGTCTGATCACCGTTATCGTGACTGCGACAGCGGCCGGCGCGTTGCTGTTGCTCTCTGGGCGCCGCATCTACCGCAGGGTGCGCGCGAGCAGGATGGAGCGAGGCTGACGGGCCGCCCGCACAGCCACGGACGGACACGCCTCGAGGATTGGGCACGCGTTGGACAGAGAGCCTCCAGGGCGACCGGGTCGCCCGCGCGTTCCTCCGTACTCCGGTCGGCCGGTACCGCGGCGGCCGGTTCCGCCGCCGCCTCCCTCGGGAATGCCACGCCGCCGCCCACCGGTCCGCCCGTGGGTACATAACGGTCCGCCGCCGCCTCGCTGGCCGACGGCCGATCCCGATGTGTTGCGCCCCTACGACGAGCTCACCAGGATGTTGCCGCGCATCCCGCCGGAAGCCGCGACCGGTGGCGCCCAGGCGGAACGGCAGGTCAAAGCCGAACCGCCGTCGCTGGCCCGGTCCACCGGCAAGATCGCCATCGCCTCGCTGATCAGCCGGATCACCGGGTTCGGCTGGAAGGTGATGCTGGTCTGGGCGATTGGTATCGGATTCGAGAACGACTCGTTCAATGTCGCCAACACGCTGCCCAACATCGTTTACGAGCTGCTGCTGGGCGGGGTGCTTGCCAGCATCGTGGTGCCGCTGCTGGTCCGGTCGCACGACGACCCGGACGGCGGCGAGGCCTACACTCAGCGGCTGCTCACCGTCGCGTTGACCTTGCTGGGCTTCGCCACCGTGCTGGCCGTGCTCGCGGCCCCGCTGTTCACCGCGCTATACGTTGACACCGGATCCGTGGCGGCCAACCCCGAGCTGACCACCGCGTTCGCCTACCTGCTGCTGCCGCAGATCCTCTTCTACGGGATCTTCGCCTTGCTCTCGGCCGTCCTCAACGCCAAGCACGAGTTCGGCGGGCCTGCCTGGGCGCCGGTGGTGAACAACCTGGTCGTGATGGCCACCATCGGGGTGTTCGCACTGGTGCCGGGGGAGATCTCCACCGACCCGGTGCGGCTCGGCGACACCAAGCTGCTGGTGCTCGGTATTGGGGTCACGCTGGGCATCGTGGCGCAGGCCGTGCTGCTGATCCCGCCACTGCTGCGCACCGGGTTCCGATTCCGGTGGAACTGGGGCATCGACGCGCGGATGAAGGAGTTCGCCGGGCTGGCCGCGTGGATCCTCGGCTACGTGGCGATCAGCCAGGTCGGCTACATCGTCACCACCAGGGTGCTCACCGGCGGTTCGGCAGGCGGCATGACCGCCTACTACAACGCGTGGCTACTCTTCCAGTTGCCCTACGGCGTGATCGGGGTGTCGCTGCTGACCGCGATCATGCCCAGGATGAGCCGGGCGGCCGCTGACGGCGACCATCGCAAGCTGATCAGCGACCTGTCCTACGCATCGCGGATCTCCACCGTCACCTTGCTGCCGATCGCCGCCGTGATGACCGTCGTCGGGTCCTCGATCGGCGTCGCGTTGTACTCCTTCGGTAAGAGCGACCCGGAATCGGCGCGGCGGCTCGGCGAGGCGCTGGCCATCGCCGCCTTCGGCCTGCTGCCCTACGCGTTGGTCATGCTGCAGCTGCGGGTGTTCTACGCGCTCAAGGACGCCCGCACGCCCACGCTGATCATGCTGGTGATGACGGTGGTCAAGATCCCGCTGCTCTACCTGTGCCCGGTGCTGCTGACCGACGACCAGATCGTGCTCGGCGCCATGCTGGTCAATTCCCTGACCTTCCTGGTCGGTGCGGTGCTCGGTCAGACCTGGCTATGGGTCCGGCTGGGTAGCCTGCGCAGCAGGCGGGTGCTGGGGGTGATCCTGTTCACCGTGGGCGCCAGCGTGCTGGGAATCGTCGCCGCGGTATTCGCGGGCATGCTGGTGCCGAGCGCGCTGCCGGACCAGCTGCGGGCATGGATCAGCCTGTTCGTGCAGGCAGCGGTCGGGCTCGTGGTGTCGTTCGGGGTGCTGGCTGCCCTCAAGGTCGACGAGCTCGCCCCGCTCACCGCACGATTGGCACGGTTGGTCAGGCGCGGTTGAGTCAGGCGCGGTTGAGACACCGAGTAGCGATTAACATCTCACCACGTGACCTGCTACGTCACACCGGATTGACCCATAAGCACCAGCGCTTCTCACGTACGCTCGGTCTTGCGAGAAACGTGGGAGAGTGCGGTGAATTCGAGGCGGACCGAGCAGCCGGGAGGCATGCCGAGAACGAGCGTGCGGACCAGGGGCGGTTCGCTGGCGCCGGGAAGCGTTGTCGGCGACGGACGCTACCGGCTGCTCGCTCAGTTCGGTGTCGATGAGCGCGCGGGCGCTCATCTCTGGCGTGCGCGGGACGGTCAGCTACGCCGCGATGTCGCGCTCACTCTGATGGTGGGTAATCCCGCCGACCTGGACGCGGCTCGCCGCGCTCGGCGCACTCTGGAACGCGCGGCGCACGCCGCCCAGTTCAGCCACCCCGGCGTGGCCACGGTCCTGGATGTGCTCAGTCTCGGCAGCGGCATCGCGTCCAACGAAGGCCTGCTCGGCATCGTGGTCGCCGAGTGGACCAAGGGCACCGACCTTGTCGACGTGGTTTACGACGGGCCGGTATCTCCCGGTGTGGCGTGCCGCATGGCCGAACCCCTGGTCGAGGCGGTGCAGCGGGCGCACAACAGCGGGCTGGTGCTCGGTCTCGACCACCCGCAACGGCTGCGCCGCGCACCGGACGGCTCATTGCGACTGGCCTTTCCCGGCCCGCTGCCCGATACCACCCTGCGCGACGACATGAAGGCGCTCGGCGGGGTGCTCTACCTGCTGCTCACCGGCCGCTGGCCGCTCGTTGGCGGTCCGGTGGCGATCCCGTCGGCCCCGCACGCTCCGGACGGCAGCGTGGTGCCACCCCGGTCGCTGCAGCCTGCGGTTCCCGCCGAACTGTCCGCGCTCGCCGTGCGCACGATCTCCGATGACTCCTCGGGCGGGATTCGCACCAGTGCCGCCTTCCTTCGGGTACTGCGCCAGGTCGCGCACGCGGAGGAACGCAGGCTGCTGCTCAAGCAGTCCGGCATCGAGGACGAGGAGATCGGCCACACCGACCCGGACGGCACCGTCTGGACCACCCGCAAACCGGTCACCGACGCGGCGCAGCGCAAGAAGCTCGCGCTCGGCGTGACCGTGGTCGTGGTGGCTGCCGTCGCCATCCTCGCCTGGATCGGGCTTTCCCTGATCAGCTTCTTCCAGGACGATCCCGGCGGCACCGGTCCCGAGGTCAACGTGGCCGAATCCTCCGGCGAGCACGAGCCGCCCACGAAGACGACAAAACAGGCGGCCCCGGCAGGTGACCCGGTCGCACCCACCGCGATCCACGTCTACAACCCCGAGGGCACCGGCGATCACATGGCCAAGGCGCCGCTGGCCATCGACGGCGATCCGGACACCGCATGGACCACCGACCAGTACAAACAGCAGTTCCCCGCGCTCAAGAGCGGCGTCGGCCTCTCCGTCACGTTTGCCCAGCCGATCGACCTGGCCAAGGTCGAGATCATCGGGGGTGGCCAGGGAACACAGGTGGAGATCAGGTCCGCCGAGCATGACAACCCGTTCCTCGAGGACTCGCGCCTGCTTGCCGACGGCGAACTGAACGGCGAGGAGACCGAGCTCACGCTGAGCAAGGTCGAGACGACCAGGCATGTGGTCGTGTGGATCACCAGGCTGAGCGGGCAGGAAAGACAGTTCGCCGCCAGCATCGGCGAGCTCACGTTCTACCCGAAACCGTGAAACCGCGGTCCTTGATCACCTACTAGGCTCTGCCGGGTGACCGCAGCAGCACCCACGGACGCAGATCTGATCGCGGCGCACGCCGCTGGGGACCAGGACGCGTTCGGTGAGATCGTCCGGCGGCACTCCGACCGGATGTGGGCGGTGGCGCTGCGCACCATGCGGGATCCTGAGGACGCGGCGGACGCCCTGCAGGACGCGTTCATCTCGGCCTACCGGGCAGCAGGCAAGTTCCGCGCGGAAGCGCAGGTGAGCACGTGGTTGCACCGGATAGTGGTGAACGCCTGCCTGGACCGGATCCGCAGGAGACAGGCCCGCCCGACCGTGCCGCTGCCGGACACCGACGAGTACCGGGAACCGGCGGCGCCAGGTGACTCGATGGCGCAGCGGGAAACCAGTCTGCTGGTCACCGACGCGCTCAACCAACTGCCCGATGAGCAGCGCGCTCCGATCGTGCTGGTGGATGTCGAGGGCTACTCCGTTGCCGAGACGGCGAGCATGCTCGGCATCGCCGAGGGCACCGTGAAAAGCAGGTGCGCGCGCGGGCGAGCCAAGTTGGCAAAGGTTCTCGGCCATCTGCGGAACCCCGATGCGAATGCGAACGTCCCACCTCAGGAACACCACAGGGAGGGGCGATGACCGACTCGCGCAGCGGGATGGGCGGGACAGCCGGGCCGCCGTGGTCTGTCGACGTGCTGGCCGACCTGCACGCCGGGGTACTCGACGACGCAACAGCGGCCCATTTGTGGTCGCAAGTGCAGGCCGATCCCGATGCCATGGCGATTCTCGCGGCGCTGGATGCCACCAGCGCCGACCTCGGTGCGCTGCGCGACGCACCGGCGCCGCCGATGCCCGCCGCGGTCGCGGCCCGGATCGACGCGGCCCTGGCC
>JBOHER010000250.1:0-13311 GCA_050701115.1 Haloechinothrix sp.
GCTCGCCCAAGTGGTCGCTGGACAAGCGCCGCGACGCGTGCAGGCCGCTGGTCTACCGGATCCCGTTCGAGCCCGAGTGGACGATGCAGCGCGACCAGAACACCGGCGAGCTCGAGCCGGGGTCGGCAACCTGCCACGACATCACCTACGCCGATGACCGGCTCTACTGCGCGGCACTGAACGCGACACTGATCATGGACGTGTCCGGGCTCGTCGACGAGAACGGCAGGATCAACGGCACGCCTTTCCCGTGCCCGGTCATCGATGGCACGAACACCGGCGCCAAGGTCACCGACTGCGGTGGGATGGGGGCCGACCGCACGGAGCAGGCAACGGGGTGGACCTTCCTCGGGACGTTCCACCACCCGGGTCGGGACTGCGGGCCGCCCGGAACCGACATCCGCACCTGCAACTCCAACAACCAGGTCCGCTCCGACGAGGGCGTGTCGGTATCGCACGAGGCCGACCCCACGCCGGATCACCAGCTCATGTTCGTCACCGACGAGCGCGGCGGTGGCGTGGTGCCGCCGGGATCCTCCTGCACGCCCGGCATCGACAACCCGTTCGGCAACGGCGGGGCGCACGCCTTCGACGTCAGCGACCCGTCGGACATCCAGTACGCGACGACGCCGGAGGGGCAGAAGGCCGTATACATCAGCGACGCGGTCGTGCCCGCCGCGACGTTCTGCGACATCCACGTGATGGAACTCGTCGCCGGCGAGCAGCGGTTCATCGCGGCCTACTACACGCAGGGCCTCAAGATCGTCGACTACTTCGTCGACGAGCAGGGACATGTCCAGTTCCGCGAGGTGTCCTCGTTCACCCTGCCGAACGCCAACACGTGGTCGGCCGAGGACTTCACGAGCGTCGACAACCCGGACGGCACCCGCACGTACTTCATCGCCACCGATGACATCCATCGCGGCATCGACGTGATGAGCTGGACCGGGCCCGCGAACCCGTCAGGCACCCCGGCGCCCGCCGCGTCCTCGAGCGACACGATGACGAACGTCGGCCTGCTCGGGCTGGCGGCTCTGCTGCTGCCCGCGGCCGCCGTGTACGGGCGGGTCAGAACACGGGGCCTTCAGGAGCGGCACCAACGTTGAGCGCCCCGGCCGGATCGATGTTCGTGCGCAGGCGGAGCTCTCCGGCCGTGGCCGATGAGTCGACCTGCTGGGAACCCACCAGGTTTCGCACCCGCACCTCGACCGTGGCGTGCGGCGATGACGGCGCGGGCAACCGGATCACGTCGGCGAGGCCGACCGAATAGTTTGTGGTCACACCCGTTCGGTGCCATACCTCGTGCCCGTCGATGAGCACGGCGACCTCGTCGTCGGAGAAGCCCTCACCGAGTTCGAGGGTGAGGTTGGTGTCTGCCATCGGACCTCCGTGGCTGCTGGCCGTGGCCCGGGCGCTCGCGGTGCCCAGGCCACGACCGGTGGCTGGCTCTACTCTGCTAGCGACCGCACCACGGATTCTGGTGCGTCCTTCGAGTTTGCCAGCTGCACGGCGTCCTGGCGCAGCGATCGTGCGGTCCCCTCGTCGCCTTCCGCCTGATGGCTGTCCGCCAGGTAGGTCAGCGTCTCGAGCACGGTGAGGTCGTCGAGACCCTCAGCGCCCCGGGACGCGTCGACGGCTTCGCCGAGCAGTGCGTCGGCGCGGGAGAGGTCGCGCTCCCGCACTTCGACGTTGCCTTCTGCATCCGCCTGGGTGAACGGACGAGCAGCGTTGGTGCCCAGCGCCAGCTTGGCGAAGACCGCGCTCGGGTGCCCGGCGTGTTCGGCCAGCACGGTCTCCAGGGCGTTCGTCCCCTCCGCCAGATAGGGCGAGTCGGTGCCGAGCAGGGTCAGCGCCATGCCGGTCTGGTCACCCAGCATGAGATCGGCGACCTCCTCGTCGGCAGCGGTACGCGGCGAGAGAATGCGCACCGTTGCTGTATTGGAGACGATCATCGTGCCGTCCGGGGCCGCGTAGGAGGCCCGGATCCGGTAGGTGCCCGGGTCCTCGAAGATCTGCCCCACCGCGGCGTCGTACCCGATGTAGGCGCTGATCGGCTGCTCCGCGTCGTGACCGCTCACCACGAGTTCGGGAGAGACACAGTGCAGCACCGGTGGCTGGTACAACACGACGTCCCCGCGTGGCCTGCTCACCGCGACGTGCACGAAGCCGAACTTCGGGTGCAACTGCTCGCGCCGGTGCACCTGCTGGGTGCGCTCCGCGACCAGGCTGATCTGCAGTACTTCCGGGGTGCCCAGCATCGACCGGTCCGCCGACGCCGCGATCTTCAGCCGGAGGCCGCTGGTGTCCGACACGCGGTCTGCGTACTCGTCGCTCGCTTCGAGCGCGGCTCCGGTGCCGAACGGGTTGCCGCCCATGATCACCGCGTTGCGGAAACCGTGCCGCAGATGCGCCAGCTCGAGGTCGTCGAACTGGAATGGGAACGCCGCCCAGAATGCCGCGGCCCCGCTGGGCGCGCCGCCGCCCGGGTTGTAGTTCTGCGGGTAGTTCAGCCACGACAAGCTGCCCGGCCGGTTGGGCAGCGGCGGGTTCATGTAGCTCTTGTGGAAGGAGTGGAACAGGTTGAAGCAGTGCCCGAGCTCGTGGGTGTGGACGTAGAGCTGCTCGCGCTGGTTCGCCGCTGTACCCGCGGAAATCGCCTGGTAGAAGCTCGCGCAGCCCTGGCGTTGCAGGCCCTGCTGGTCGAACATGATGCCCCGCAACCCGACGCCGTACTCGTGGCGCATGGCGTGCAGCAGCCACACCTTGAACTGCGGCCTCTCCTGCCAGCGCGAGAAGTGGGTCTGCATCGCGTGGTGCAGGCTGGCGTTGTTCCAGATGTGGCCGGAAGGTGTGGCGATCGCGTTGGCGCCGCCTGAGTCGAGCATCTGAATGCCCGCCTCGGCGTATGCGCCGGCGACACTCAGCGGTCGTGCGGGGCCGCCGCTGGGCAGCGAGCCGGTGTTGTAGGACACGAATTGGCTGACACCCGACTCGCAGTCCTGCTCGAGTTCCACCACCCGGTACGACCCGGACTCCCAGCCGCAGACATAGGTTGCTCCGATCGCGCCGCTCGGCGTCGACCACTGAATCTTCGCCGGGGGCGCGGGCCGGAAGATGGTCGTGCGCGGGATGGTCACCTTAGCCACGGTGAACGTCGTGGACCAGGTGGTGCGAGCCGTCCCGACGACGACCACCGACGAGGCGGAGGACGTCACGGTGACCGCATCGACCGTCCACGAACCGAAGTACGTGGTCGTCGAGCCCGAGACGCTGAAGTAGTCCCCGCTCAGCTTGCGCAGCGGTCGCCTGCCGTCCACGTCGACGCGCAGCTCGAGCTGGTAGCCGATGGGCCGCGACCGGTAGCGGCCGCTGGCCGCGCGATACGGGAGGGGGAACTTGATCGGCCTCGGCGGGGCGCCCGGTTCGGCGGGCGCGATCGCCTCCGCCTCTGGTGCGGCGCGCCCGTTGATGCGCTGTAGTACGTCCTCGGCGGTCAGTGCCGAATCCATCGGCTGGTCTGCCATGCCTGGCTCCACGGCCGGTGCACTCGGGTCGGCCGTGCGGGCGGCTTGGCCGGGCGGCTGCGGTTCCTCCGCGCCCCCCGCGTCGGCCGCTTCGGTGCTCACCTCGAGATCAATGGGTAGTTCCGGCCCTGCAGCCGCTGCATTTGGTTCCATGACAGTCATGCGTGTCAGCTCCTTGAGGCGCAGTAAGCACGCAGGAGCGCAACCGGCAGACCGAAATCGCGGGCCTCCCTTCTGCCCGGTCGCCCCACCTGCGATATCGGCAAGTAGTACGTCGGGCACGCACAGTGCCCGTTACCAGCCGAAAGTCCTCACTTGGCGGGACCAAAGTCCCCAGGAAAGCGGCGATCCGCGATGCGGGTGTCAGGTCTCGGCCGCGAGCGCCACACCGAACCCGACCAGGGCGGTACCGGTGATGGCGTCCAGTGATCGCCGGACACCGTGGCGGCGTAACCAGCCGCGGATCCGATGCACGAAGAACAGCAGGAGCAGTAGCCAGATCGAGCCGAGCACGCCCACCGAGTAGGCCAGCACCAGCGCATCGGTCATCGAGCTGTGCACCGGATCGAGGAATTGCGGCAGCACCGACAGGTAGAGGACGAGCACCTTCGGGTTGGTGATGTTGGACAGGAAGCCTTCCTGCCATCGCCGGAATCCCGACACCCGGCGACCGTCGCGGCCCTCCAGCGAGTGGTAGGCACCGCGCCAGGCGCCGCGGAGTGCCTGGTAGCCCAGGTAGCAGAGGTAGGCGACACCGAGCCAGCGCAGCGTGGTGAACAGCGGCTGCGAGTGCGCGATGACCGCGCCCAGACCCAATGCCGCAGCGGTGCCCTGCACGAGGTTGCCGCACCCGATACCCAGGATCGCCAGCAGCCCGCCCCTTGACGCACCCGACAGCGAGTTCTTCAGCATCACCATGGTGTCCGGGCCGGGCGCGATCACGACGAGAATGACCAGGGCAAGGTAGCTGCCGTAGGTGCTCAAGGACATGCGGTCGAGGCTACCGAGATCGGGGATCGGAGTCTGCGAAATTTTCGTCACGCTCGTGGCGCCCACTCCGTTACCGCCCAGTACGCTTGATCCGAGCAGGGGGCACAACCCGGAGGTCTTCGATGCCGTATCCAGCCGACAACGAGCGCGACCGTCCGTGGGTGATGCGGACCTATGCTGGCCACTCCTCGGCGACGGCGTCCAACGCGCTGTACCGTCGCAACCTCGCCAAGGGCCAGACGGGCCTTTCGGTTGCCTTCGACCTTCCCACCCAGACCGGCTACGACGCCGATCATGTGCTGTCTCGCGGTGAGGTCGGCAAGGTCGGTGTGCCGATCAGCCACATCGGCGACATGCGTCAGTTGTTCGACGGCATCCCGCTCGCCGAGGCCAACACCTCGATGACCATCAACGCGCCCGCCATGTGGCTGCTCGCGTTGTACGTCACGGTGGCCGAGGAGCAGGCGCACGCCGAGGGGCGCGATGTCGATGAGGTGCTCGCCAAGCTGGCGGGCACCACCCAGAACGACATCATTAAGGAATACCTGTCCCGGGGTACCTACATCTTCCCGCCGGCACCGAGCCTGCGGCTGATCACCGACATGATCGCCTGGACGGTGCACCACGTGCCCAAGTGGAACCCGACCAACATCTGCAGCTATCACCTGCAGGAGGCGGGTGCCACCCCGACGCAGGAGGTCGCCTACGCGATGTGCACCGCGATCGCGGTGCTCGACGCTGTGCGTGACTCCGGCCAGGTGGACGCCGACGACATGGCCAAGGTCGTCCCCCGGATCTCCTTCTTCGTCAACGCGGGTGTGCGGTTCGTCGAAGAAATGTGCAAGATGCGCGCGTTCGTCGAACTCTGGGACGAGATCACCCGCGACCGCTACGGGGTGACCGATGCCAAGGCGCGCCGCTTCCGCTACGGCGTGCAGGTCATCTCGCTCGGGCTGACCGAGGCGCAGCCGGAGAACAACGTGCAGCGCATCGTGCTGGAGATGCTCGCGGTCTCGCTGTCCCGCAACGCAAGGGCGCGGGCGATCCAGCTGCCCGCGTGGAACGAGGCGCTCGGCCTGCCGCGGCCGTGGGATCAGCAATGGGCGCTGCGCATGCAGCAGGTGCTGGCGTTCGAGACCGACCTGCTGGAGTACGAGGACATCTTCGACGGCTCGACGGTGATCCAGGCGCGCGTGGACGAGATCGTCGCGGGTGCGCGCGAGGAGATCGAGCGGGTGCAGGACATGGGCGGCGCGGTGGCCGCGGTGGAAAGCGGCTACATGAAGTCGGAACTGGTCGCCTCGCTCGGTGAGTACCGGCGCAAGGTCGAATCGGGCGAGCAGATCCTGGTGGGTGTCAACAAGTTCGACACCACCGAGCCGAGTCCGTTGCAGGCCGAGGGCGCAGCGGCCATCGAAACCGTTGACGCCGCTGTGGAAAAGCACGCGATCGAGGCGCTGGAGAAGTGGCGCGCGGAGCGGGACAAGCAGGCTGCCGAGTCCGCGTTGGACAAGCTGAAGGCGGTCGCCGGGACATCGGAGAACCTGTTCGTGGCGACGATCGACTGTGCGCGGGCAGGCGTGACCACCGGGGAGTGGGCCGGTGCGCTGCGTGAGGTGTTCGGCGAGTACCGTGCCCCGACCGGTGTTTCGGCGGCGGCCAGCCCCGGTGCGGGCGCCGGGCTGCGCGCGGTGCGCGAGCGGGTCAAGGCGACCGGCGACGAGCTGGGCGAGCGGCTGCGGATCCTGGTCGGCAAGCCGGGACTGGACGGCCACTCCAACGGTGCCGAGCAGGTCGCGGTGCGCGCTCGGGACGCCGGTTTCGAGGTGATCTACCAAGGCATCCGGCTCACCCCAGAGCAGATCGTGGCCGCAGCGGTGCAGGAGGGCGTGCACGTGGTCGGGCTTTCGGTGCTCTCCGGCTCGCATCTGGAGGTTGTGCCCGAGGTGGTCGACGGGTTGCGTGCCGCCGGTGCGGGTGAGATCCCGGTGATCGTCGGTGGCATCATTCCCAGTGACGACGCGGCGCTGCTGCGTGAGCGTGGGATCGCGCGGGTTTTCACGCCGAAGGACTACGAGCTGACCGAGATCATGGACGAGATCGTGACCGTGGTCCGGGTAGCACACGGGTTGGGCTAAGGAGGGTTATGCACAACCCGGCTTTCGCATAAGACACCAGGTCTCAGCTTTGTAACGGTCGTGAGCGCAGGGTTTCCGCGCAGGTCATCGCGGTTAATTCGGGACGGTTGGTATCCGTCCACAGTAGATCTTTCGTTCCCCGCTTGAGTCCCTCCTGGACTAGGGCCTAGGTTGAACGGCGAGATCGACACCGTGAGATGCGATGCGGAACTAGGAGAGACCGATGGTGACTGACGGCTGGACGCGACGGGACTTCTTCAGGAGGGCGGCCGCGGCGGGAGCGGTGGCCATCGGCGGCCCGGTGCTGCTGTCGGCTTGTGGCGGAGACGAAGGCGGCGACACCCTGGCGACGGGACGAGAACAGGGGTTCATGCGGGTCGGGATCGCCAACGAGCCGCCGTACACCGAGGTCACCGCGGACGGCACCGTGACCGGTGTCGAGCCTGACGTGCTGCGCGCGGTGCTCAAGCGCTTGGGGATCGACCGGATCGAGGGCGTCGTAACTCCTTATGACCAAATGATTCCGGGGCTGCAGGCCGGTCGTTGGGATGTCGTCGCGGCGGGTCTGTTCATGAAGCAGTCGCGGTGCGGCGCGGTGCTGTACTCGGAGCCGACCATCGTGTCCACCGAGTCGTTCGGCGTCTTGGCGGGCAACCCGGAGAACATCAGCACGGTGGCGTCGGTGAAGGAGAACCCCGAACTGAAGATCGCTGTGCTCGCCGGGGCGTTCGAGGAAGGCATCCTCAAGGACGCTGGTGTCCCTGCCGATCAGCAGGTACAGGTCAGGGATGGTCGTAGCGGTATCGAGGCGGTCAAGGCCAAGCGCGCGGATGCCTTCTTCCTGCCCACGTTGTCCCTCAACGAGTTGGTCGAGAACGACGACTCCATCGACGTGACCGAGGCTGTCGAGGACGCGCCGATCACCGGGGCGGGCCACGCGTTCTCGCAGGGCGACACCGCACTCCATGCTGAGTACAACAAGGAACTGGCCGCACTGAAGGAGACGCCGGAATTCGGTGAGATCCTGGAGAAGTGGGGGTTCGACCCAGCAGCTGTGGAGGGTGTGACCACCGAGCAACTCTGTCAGACGCCGGGTTGATGTGCGGCGTCGACGAGTTCAGGGGTGACACCACGTGAACGTCATCATCGACAACGCGGACAGACTGTGGCAAGGACTGTTGATCACCCTCCAGGTGACGGCCTTGGGTGCGTTGCTCGCGGTGATCGTCGCGTTTACCGCAGGTATCGCACGGCTCTCCCGGCATCTGGTTATCCGGGCCCCGGCGGCGATTTTCGTCGAGGTGTTCCGCGGTACCTCGTTGATCGTCCAGTTGTTCTGGTTCTTCTTCGCGCTCCCCCTGGTCGGGATCCAGATGAGCGCGCTGACCGCGGGCGTACTGGCGCTGGGCCTCAACGAGGGAGCTTATGCCGCCGAGGTGGTGCGCGGCGCGATCTCGTCGCGGCCTAAAGGCCAGACCGAGGCGTGCGTCGCGTTGAGCATCCCGCCTGCCAAGCGAATGCGCAGAATCTTGATCCCGCAGTCGATTCCGGCGATGCTGCCACCCTTCGGCAACGTCCTGGTGGACCTGCTCAAGAACACCTCGCTTGTCTCGCTGGTGACCGTGCTGGACCTGACCTATGAGGCAGGCACGATCCGAACCAACACGGGTGAGACGGGGGCGGTGTTCCTCACGCTGCTGGTGATGTACTTCATCCTGTCGTCGCTGCTCTCGCTGATGATGAAGTGGCTTGAGCGCCGGTTCGCGATCGACCGCAAGACCGGGTCGATGCGGATGAAGGCGTTGAGTGTGCCCCGGCCCGGCGGGGGAGGGATCGGCGCATGAAATGGGACAACGAGTTCGCCCTGTCGATCCTCCCCGAACTGTTCAACGGGCTCTTGGTGACCCTGCAGGTCACCTTCGCCGGGATCGCCATCGCCCTGGTGATCGGCCTGGTCGTGGCGGTGGTGCGCTACGTCCGCATCCCCGTGCTGTCACATGTGTTCAACTTCTACGTCCAGTTCGTACGGGGCACCCCGCTGCTCGTCCAGGCCTATACCGTGTTCTTCATCCTGCCGGACTATGGACTGACGCTGAGTCCGTTGCTGACCGGCATCATCGTGATGGGCGTGAACTACAGCGCCTATACCGCCGAGGTGTACCGCGCGGGCATCGAAGGGGTGGACAAGGGCCAGTGGGAGGCTTCGACCGCGCTGAGCCTGCCCTCGCGGGCGACCTGGACGCGTATCGTCCTCCCGCAGGCCGTGCGGACGATCGTGCCGATGCAGGGAAACTACCTCATCCAGATGTTCAAGGACTCGGCGATCCTCTTCGCGATCACCGTGATCGAGTTGCTCGGTGCGGCGCAGACAATCGGATCGAGTAACTTCCGGTACCTGGAACCCCTGACCCTCGCGGCGCTGCTTTTCCTCGCGATCAGCTATCCCGCCTCGGTCCTCGTTCGCAGATTGGAGCGCCGTCTTGTCGGCTGACAGTGATACGACATCCGGATCCGGAGGCTCGAACGGCCGGTCCGACCTGATGATCTCGTTCGAGAACGTGGACAAGAGCTGGGGCGACAACCATGTGTTGCGGAGCCTGAACTTCGACGTCAAGCCGGGGGAGAAGGTCTCGATCATCGGGCCGTCCGGTTCCGGGAAAACGACCATCTTGCGGATCCTGATGACCCTTGAGACCCCGGACGAAGGGGTGGTCACGGTCGACGGTGATCACCTCTGGAACGTCACGCGGGGTGCCCGGCTCCCTCGGGAAACCAAGCGGATGCGGCTCACCCGCCGCAAGATCGGCATGGTGTTTCAGCAGTTCAACCTGTTCCCGCACCTGACAACCATCCAGAACGTGATGGAGGCGCCCGTTCAGGTTCTCGGCATGTCCAAAGAAGAGGCGCGGGAGCGGGCCAACGGCCTGCTGGACATGGTGGGTCTGAGCAAGCATCTGGACCACAAGCCACCGCAACTGTCCGGTGGTCAGCAGCAGCGGGTGGCCATCGCACGCGCGATGGCCATGCGGCCCAAGGTTCTGCTCTTCGACGAGCCGACGTCGGCGCTCGATCCCGAACTGATCGGGGAAGTGCTCAACGTCATCCGGGACCTGGCCAAGAGCACGGACATGACGATGTTGATGGTCACCCACGAGATGCGCTTCGCCGAGGAGATCTCCGACCGGGTGGTCATGTTCGACCACGGCAGCGCGGTCGAACAGGGGCCGCCGCAGCAGGTCCTGCGAGACCCCGAGAACGAGCGGACCCGCCAGTTCCTGCGGGCGGTGCTCGAGCACTGAGGTCACGATCCATCGACTTCGACTTGAGTGATGGCGATCACGGGCTTACCTTGGGTGGGCTAGATCGACACCGTGAGAGAGGCATTCGAGACGAGGTGCGGACGATGGTTACTGACGGCTGGACGCGGCGAGAGTTCTTCCTGCGGGCGGCGGCAGCGGGGGCGGTCGCCATCGGCGGGCCGTCCTTGCTGTCGGCTTGTCAGCGGACCGAGGAGGAGGGGGCGGACGCGCTGGCTGCGGCGCGGGAGGCCAACACGATCAGGATCGGCATCGCCAACGAGGCGCCGTACGGCTTCGCGGATGAGGGCGGCAACGTCACCGGCGAGTCACCCGAGGTGGCGCGGGCGGTGTTCAAGGCCCTTGGCATCGACGGTGTGCAGGCCAACGTCGTCCCGTTCGACCAGCTGATCCCGGCATTGAATGCCAGGCAGTACGACGTGGTGTCGGCAGGCATGTTCATCACCCCTGAGCGCTGCAATGCGGCGGCGTTCTCCATCCCGGACTACTCGGCGCTGACCGCACTGCTGGTGCCTGAAGGCAACCCCGAGCAGGTCAACAACTTCGAGGACCTCGCCGCGAAGAACCTTGACGTAGCCGTTCTCTCGGCTGCGGTCGAGAAGGGCTACGCGGAGGGACAAGGCGTTGCGGAGGACAACATCAGAACCTTGGACACCCAGGACAACATGCTGCGCGCTGTGGCGGACGGCCGTGTGTACTGTGCTGCGCTTACTGACATCTCATTGAACTGGCTGGTCAAGCAGAACCCCGGGGTAGACGTCGAGGTCACCGAGAGTTTCACTCCGACTCAGGAAGGCGGCGAAGAGGTCGTCTCCGCGGGAGGGTTCGTGTTCCGGAATGCCGACAGCTCGCTGCGCGAGGCATTCAACGGCGAACTGCGGAAGCTGCACGAGAGTGGGGAGTGGGTCGCGATTGTCGAGGAGTTCGGTTTCTCCGAGGCGAACCTGCCCGGGCCCGACTTGACCACCGAGAGTCTCTGCGAGGCGTAATAGCGAGGGGTTCCGGTGTCCGAGAACTTCCGGGTCATCTTCTCGTCGATCCTTGACGGACTGACCACGACCATCTGGGCGACGCTGGGCGGCATTGCCCTGACCATCGCGCTGTCGTTCGCCGCCGGGCTCGCGCTGCTGTCGAAATCGAGGATGGTCCGGACGATCAGCCGCGTCTATGTCGAGTTCTTCCGGGGTACCTCCGAGGTCGTGCAGCTGTTCTGGCTGTTCTTCGTGCTGCCGGTCCTGGTCGGCTTCCAGCTGATCCCGCTCTTCGCAGGCATCCTCGTGCTCGGGTTGAACCACGGTGCCTACGGTGCGGAGATCGTCCGAGGCGCGGTGCAATCGGTGCCCAAGGCGCAGTACGAGGGCGCGATCGCGCTGAGCTTGAGCCCGATCGACCGCATGGTCAGGGTGATCCTGCCGCAGGCGGTCGTGGAGATGCTGCCCTCGTTCAACAACCTGTTCATCCAGCTGCTGAAGAGCACGGCGTTGCTGTTCTTCATCTCGGCCGGGGAGATGACCGAGCGAGGTGAGCTGCTGCGGCCGGTGTTCGGCAGCGAGATCATGGTGATCTACGGCGTGGAGCTCGCGTTCTATCTGCTACTCGCCATTGTGATCACGGTGGTCATGCGGGCGCTGGAGCGCGCGGGTGCGGCACGGCTCGGCCGCACGCCGCCCGAGCGGACGAAGTTCTTCGCACGCGCCACCACCGGAGGCGTGTGATGGACGTTTGGGATTGGGAGTACGCGTTCGAGTCGATTCCGTTGCTGCTGGAGGGCCTGCTGGTCACGGTCGAATTGACCGTGCTCGGGTCGCTGCTGGCCTACGTGCTCGGGTTGGTCTTCGCGTTGATCCGTCGCACCCGGATACCGGTGCTGAACCAACTCGTGTACCTCTTCGTCGAGGTCGTCCGCAGTACGCCCCTGCTGATCCAGGTGTTCGTGATCTTCTACCTGTTGCCTCCGGCCACCGGCATCAGGATGTCGGCGTTCGTCACCGGTGTTGTCGCACTCGGCGTGCACTACGCCTGCTACACCTCGGAGGTCTACCGGGCGGGCATTGAAGCCGTGCCGAAAGGACAGTGGGAAGCGGCCACCGCGCTGAACCTGCCACGAAGTCGGGTGTGGACGAGCGTCGTGCTGCCGCAGGCTGTGCCCAGGGTGGTGCCCGCGCTCGGGAACTACACGATCTCGATGTTCAAGGAAACACCGTTGCTGCTGGCGATCGGTGTGCTCGATGTGTTGAACCGGGCGAAAGAACTGGGTGCCGAGTCGTTCCGCGTCATCGAACCGTACACATTGGCCGGCGTGTTCTTCCTCATCGTCAGCTATACGTCTTCGATCATGGTGAGGAGGTTGGAGCAACGTGTCGGCCAACTATGAAGCCCCCGCTAACGACGTGATGATCCGCTTCGACGGGGTGGTGAAGCGGTTCGGTGACAACACCGTGCTGGACCGCCTCAACTTCACAGTCTCGCCAGGTGAGTTCGTCACACTGATTGGGCCGAGTGGCTCGGGCAAGACCACGATCCTGCGGCTGCTGATGACCTTGGAGAAGCTCACCGAGGGCACGATCGAAGTGGCGGGCAAATACCTGAGCCACATGCGCAAGGGTGACAAGTTGGTGCCTGCCAGCGAGAAATACCTGCGCGAGGCCCGTACCCGGATCGGGATGGTGTTCCAGCAGTTCAACCTGTTCCCTAACATGCGGGTGCTGCGCAACATCACCGAGGCGCCGATCCGGACGTTGGGCAAGCCGCGCGCCGAGGCCGAGAAGCGGGGACGTGAGCTGCTCGACCTGGTGGGGCTCAGCGAGAAGGTCGACGCTCGCTGCACGGATCTTTCCGGTGGGCAGCAGCAGCGGGTGGCGATCGCTCGTGCGCTGGCGATGGACCCCAAGGTCCTGCTGCTGGACGAGGTCACCTCGGCCCTGGACCCTGAGCTCGTTACCGGCGTGCTGCACCTGCTCAAGGACATCGCCGAGAGCACGGACATCACGTTCTTGTGCGTCACGCACGAGATGCAGTTCGCGCGGGACGTCTCTGATCGGGTCATGATGTTCGACGGTGGTCAGGTCATCGAGGACGGCGGTCCGGAGAAGATCTTCACCGATCCCGACCACGAACGCACCCGCGAGTTCCTGCACGCCGTGTTGGACAGGGGCTGAACCTGGGCATGCGCACGGCCACCTGATTCTCGAACTGCTGGCACGCTGGGTGGTGACATCCGCGCACTTCGGTGGGTTCCAGCGGCGGCTGGTCGGCGGTAGTGTCCGCACAGTGACCGATGCGAATGTTGCGGCGCGCGGTCCAGGGTCTGGCTCATCGGGGTTGCGGCTGGCGGAGTTGGTC
>JBOHER010000251.1:0-8060 GCA_050701115.1 Haloechinothrix sp.
TACCGCGACGGCCTCACCCCGACGCTGGCCGACAACAGCGTGCTCGACGGCATCCGCACCGTCTCGTCGCTCATGGCCTCCGACCGGTTCAAGGTCCACCGCTCGTGCAACGGGTGGATCGACGAAGTCGGCGGCTACAGCTGGGACGACGAGGCCGCCCAGCTCCGCGTCGTCTGGGACAAGGACATCAACGACCGCCCGTGGCTGGCCGCAGTCCACCCCGACGCCGCAGTACCGGAGTGGACGTGGGGCAAGCTCGCCGCGGTCACGTTCTGGCGCATCCTCCGCGAGGACGGCGACGTCATCGTGCGGCACCTCGAACGGCACGAGCCCGGCGTGATCCTGCACGGCGTCTACGAAGGCCGCCGTGACGAGCTCGGCACCCCCGTACCGCTCGCCGAGCACGCCGAAACCGCGGGGATCGCCGAATCCCTCGACGCCGAGACCGGCAACGGCATCACGACCGGCCTGTCCCGGCTGACCGCCGTCCACGTGCCGAACATGCGCCCGAACCGGTGCTGGCGCAACGTGCCCGCGGCCGCGCCGCTGGGCCGCTCGGACTTCGCCGGCACCGAGCACCTCATGGACGCCCTCGACGAAACCTGGACGTCCTGGATGCGTGACCTGCGGCTCGCCAAGGCACGGCTCGTCGTGCCCGACGTGTACCTGCAGAACAACGGCCCCGGCCAAGGCGCGACGTTCGACGCTGACCGCGAGGTCTACGAGACGCTCAACATGCTACCCCAGGCCGGCGGCTCGCCGCAGATCCACCAGACCCAGTTCGCGATCCGGGTCGACGAGCACGAACGCACCGCGAAGGCCTTGACGGAGACCATCATCCGCGACGCCGGCTACTCGGCGCAGACGTTCGGGCTGACCGGCGACGTCGCGGTCACCGCCACCGAGGTCCACGCCCGGGAGCGGAAGTCGATGATCACCCGCGGCAAGAAGACCCGCTACTGGCGCCCGGAGCTGGCCGAGATCACCGAGACCCTGCTCATGGTCGACGCGCTGGTGTTCAACACCGGCTTCAGCGCTTCACGAGCTCTGGATGCTGCCCGAGACGCACAAGTGCAGGCGCAATCACGGCCACAACTACATGGTCACCGTGACTCTGACGGCCGACGGGCTCAACGGGTACGGCTTCGTCACAGACTTTGGCGACCTCGCTCCGTTCCGCGACTATCTGAAGACGACCTTCGACCACCGTCGGCTCAACGATCAGCTCGACTTCCACCCGACCAGCGAGCTGCTGGCCGTGCACTTTGGTCGTTGGTTCATTGACAACGTCGAACCGGACATCCACGGCCGTCTCGTGTCAGTCGAAGTCTCCGAAACGTCCTCGTCCTCCGCGCGGTGGAGAAGAGGTCTGTCGCTATGACCGTGCCCCCACCCCCGGCGAACCGCGTCGAAGGCACTGCGATCCTCGCCGAGAAGTTCGAGTCCTTCCAGGGCGAAGGGCCGCTTACCGGCCAACCGACTGCAATTCACGACCGCTCGATCAGGACCGACACCGGCTGGAACATCCTGCTCGGACGGGGCCTCGATATCTTCCAGCGCATGGCCAACAGCCCGTTCGATCTAGCAACGAAATACCAGAAGTACCGCGAAATCAAGGGCTTCGGGATCACGTATCTCCGCGATGCCAACAGCGCGGATCAGGCCACGAAGGCACAACTTGACAGCTAGGGGCGAGTTGCCCCTGACTTGCGGAGACGCGCAGCACGGACCGTGATCTCTGGCCCGCCGGCCAGAAGCGCGGTGTTCTTATGCATGGTCGTTAGGACCACCGAGTTGGTCACTGCACGAACTTAATCCCTCGGAGGCTCGCCCAGTGCCGGGAACGCACGCCGCTATGACGGGAGGCGGTAGCCGTCGCGCCGAATCTTGGCATGGGCCGGCTTCACGCTGACCTCCAGCCCGTTGACCTGCACGTTTGGGTTCGCACAGGGTGTTGCCGGGGGCACCCACTCTGACGTGCGGTTCTGCCTCTCTCAAGAATTACAAGGTGATCGTTTGGTTTTGGGAATCAGTGTCTTTACGCGCCGGGCGGTCTTCATTCTCTGTTGATCTACCGGTCTCGTAGACACGGGATCATGGCCGTCCGGCTCACCCTGACACGCGGAACGGTACGCGCTGGACTAACATCAGAGTTACGTTTATCGTAAGGTTCATGTCATCACGAGCGCTCAAGCTCATCATTGAACTCGCTGAGGGCCAAGGCGGGTACTTCACGACGCCCCAAGCCTCGGACTCCGGCTTGTCAGCCCGCGTCCTCAGCTACCACACGACCAACGGGGACCTCGAGCGCGTGGCGCACGGCGTCTACCGCTGGGTGCACTTCCCCGAACACCGGTTCGGGGACGTCATCGCTGCCACCGTGTGGGCCGGCGCGGACGCCGCCGCCAGCCACGAAACGGCCCTTTCCGTGTACGGATTGGCCGCGGCGATGCCCCCCGTGATCCATGTGACGACGCCGCACCGCTTCCGTGGGCAACGACGAGGTGTCGTGATCCACCAGGCTTCACTTTCCCGCGCCGAGGTCCGGCGGTACGACGCGGTTCCCGTCACGACCCCGGTGCGGACGCTGCTCGACGTTGCCCGAAGCGGTGACCCGTCCCTCGCCCGCCAGGCCACGGCGGATGCACTCGAGCAGGGGTTGATCAGACCGCGCCGCTTGGCTAGCGCCGTTGACACGGACCCGGAGGCGGAGCGCTTGCGCGAGGTTCTTGGCCACAGCCTCCCCGAGGTCGCGCGGCCATGAGGCACTACAACGACGCGACCGCCCTGCGACGCGCCCTCGAGCAGCGGCTGAAGAAAAGGAGTTCGCAAAGCGGTCTGCCGCTAGACCGGCTGCGCAAAGAAGCAGCCCTCCATCGCCTTCTTGCCCGGATCACCGTCACCGCGCCACCCGATAGCTGGGCGTTGAAGGGAGGCCTGGCGATGCTCGCACGCATCGGTGAACGAGCGCGAGCGACCGCCGACGCCGATGCCACCTGGCGCACCACCACTTCCGTTCTGCAGGACATGCTCGAAGACGCGGCCGAGCTCGACCTCGGCGACTACTTCGAGTACCTCATCGGACGACCACAGCCCATCCAAGCCGAAGGACCCGAGGGAGACTGCGGTTCCCGGTCAGATGTCTGCTCGCAAACCGCCCGTTCGAGACGCTGCGCCTAGACATCAACCTCGTACCCTGGGATCCCCGACCGTTGGACCGCGTCCAACTGCGCAACCTCTTCGACTTCACCGATCTGTCACCGGTGGTCGTCCCCGCGGTCCGTCCCGAACAGCAGCTCGCCGAAAAGCTTCACGCTTACACGCGCGATTACGGCGACCGCGACAACAGCCGGGCTAAAGATCTGTATGACCTGCTGGCTATCGCCCAGCATCTGACGCTCCCACCCCTCGGTCAGCTACAAGAAGCCTGCCGGGTCACCTTCGCTCTCCGCGCAACCGCATGGCCTCCGGTTCTCGCACCCCCGCCCGGTCACTGGTCGTCCGCATGGCAGGGGTTCGTCCGCGACTACGGGATCGCGTTCAGTTCGCTTGACGACGCATACGCCGCACTGGGCAGCTTCTGGACGCCCATCCTCGCGGCTACATCGGAAGACCACTCCAATCCAAACTGGGACGCCGACACCTGGTCCTGGTAGACGCCTCGATAAACAGATCCGCGGGCGCGCGCTCCGGTATCAGCTCAATTTCATCTCGTACGCGATGTCCATGGCGCAGTACCCCCGTACGGCGACGTTTGCCGGCTATCGACGAATGGCTGCGCGATGCGATCAAGCTGACCTGTCCCGGGCTGCGCGTCCTCAGCTAGCCGGGCATTCCGCACATGGATGTCGGTGGGCTGCCTGGGCGTGAGCTGGGACCGTCGGCTGGTCGTCAGGAGCGCGGAGGGTCCTCGGCTTCGTCGAAGGCCTGCAGGGACAGGGTCTGAAGTTCGGTGACGAGTTCGTGGAGTCGGCGGGTGTTGTCGAACCACTGCTGGTAGCGCTGCTGTTGCGCGGCGGTGATCTTTCGGGTGACGGTCTTGCCGGCGACCGCTCGGGTCCAGCTGAGGTAGGGGCCGTGGAGTTCGGGTGGGTCGCCCTGGCAGCGACAGCCGGTCTTGCCGCACCTGGTGCTGCGCCAGACCAGACTTCCCGGTAGCGCGAAGCCGATCTCGCCGAGTTCGCGGGCCAGCCGCGCCTGGGCTCGTCGTTGCCGCCGGCCGGGTTCAGTCACTGCCTCACCTCGCTGTCTGCGCGTGTCGCTCACCATCATCCTATCCTTGAAGCATATACGCTTCAAGGATAGGTGATGGGGTGGTGCCGGGCGGAGGAGGACCGCATGTCACGAGCTCGGATCGGTTATGGACCAGCGGTAGCGGACAAGACGCTCGGGGCGCTGCCGGTGGTCGCGGAGTTCGCCCGCCGACTGGACCTGGCGGGGATCGTGGACCGGGCCTGCCCGGTCCGGGACCTGGCGCTGCTCACCCACGGGCAGGTGATCGAGGCGCTGGTGACGAACCGGCTGACCTCACCGGCGCCGCTGGTGCACGTCGAGCAGTGGGCCCGCGAGTGGGCCGTGGAGGAGATCTTCGGGATCGACCCGGCCGCGCTCAACGACGACCGGATCGGCCGGGCGCTGGACGCGATCGCCCCGCAGTTGACGGGCATCGTCGGGTCGGTCGGGGTGGCCGCGATCGGCACGTTCGGCCTGGACGTGGCCAGGCTGCACTGGGACATGACCTCGATCAGCCTGTTCGGTGCCTACCCAGACCCGCAGGCGGGCTTCGCTGCGCCCCGGTTCGGGCACCCGAAGGACCGGCGAACCGACCTCAAGCAGATCCAGGCAGGGCTTGCCGTCACCGGTGACGGTGGGGTGCCGGTGTTCCACCGGGCCTATCACGGTGGCGCCGGGGAGATCGCCCAGGTCACCGGGGCGATGGAAGCGCTTCGCAAGCTCGCCGGGCCCCGCACGTTCCTCATGGTCGGGGACTCCAAACTGATCTCCTACGACAACGTGCGCGCCCTGATCGAGGCTGGCGTGGAGTTCATCGCCCCCGCGTCCAAGACCTACGTGAAGGCCACCACGCTGGCCGAGCAGCACCTGCTGGCTGCCACCGACGCGGTCGAGGTGGACTACATCGCCGAACGAGACCTCGGCAAGCCAGCCGAGCTCCGCGGTCGCTGGCGGGTCCGGGAAGACACCATGACGCTGCCCGCCCCCAAGGGCAGCAAAGGACCGGTCCTGGCGGTGCGCCGGGTCTTCGTCTGGTCCTCCCGCCGCGCCAGCGCCGCCCAGGTCGCCCGCAGCAAGAAGCTCGACAGGGCCCGCGATGACCTCCAACGACTCCAACGCGGGCTCGGTAGCCGGCACTACCCCGACGCCAAGGCCGTCCAGCAGCGCATCAGCGCCATCGCCAGCGGGCGCCGCGTGAGCAACTACCTGCGCAGCACCATCGGGACCGACCCGGTGACCGGCAAACCCACTCTGGCCTGGCACTACGACGACACCGCACTCGCCGCTGAGGCCGCCACCGACGGCTGGTACGCGCTGCTGACCAACCTCCACCCCGATCTTGCCGACGCCAGCGCAGTCCTGCGTCACTACAAAGGCCAAGAAGTCTCCGAACGCCGCTACAGCAACATCAAAGGACCCCTCGCGGTCGCCCCGATGTTCCTGAAGAACAACCGGCGCATCGAAGCCCTGATCACCGTGATCTGCCTGGCGCTGCTCATCTTCAGCCTCGTCGAACGCGCCGCCCGACTCGCGATCAAGCCCGCGCTCGTCCTCGCCGGGCTCTACGCCGGACGGCCAGCCAAACCCACCGGCCGGCTCATCTTCACCGCCCTCTCCCGGCTCCGACTGATCCCCGCCACCACCGACACCCCAGCCGTGATCCCAGAGCCACCACCACTACAGGCCAGCATCCTGGACCTGCTCGACGTCGACCCCACCCGACCACGGTGAACGCACAGCCACACCCCTGGGAACCCCACGCGCACGCATGTGCGGAATGCCCGGCTAGCAAGCGCGGCGGATGCCTC
The DNA here is from genome assembly GCA_050701115.1 of Haloechinothrix sp. Classification (GTDB taxonomy): domain Bacteria; phylum Actinomycetota; class Actinomycetes; order Mycobacteriales; family Pseudonocardiaceae; genus JBOHER01. The sequence continues at coordinate 6,042 of JBOHER010000251.1, forward strand.
CTGATCGCCGTAGAGCACGGGCAGGATGAAGCGAGTAATGACCGGCTCCAGGCCGGGGAGTTCGTCGAGGCGCCCCCTTCGATCACCCAACGTGCATGCCAAGGGTAAGACCCTGAAACGACGACGTCCTTGATCGAGCCAACCCTTTGTCGCTAGTGACAAAAGGGTCGCTAGTGGTTGCGGGGTCACCTTCGCTATGGTGCCGCTGGGAGAGGATCCGACAGCCAGAATGAGCGCAGCCCCGCGCGGACAGACTCGGAACCAGCTCGATCGACGTTCCCTTTCCGGTTGTAGTACGCCAATGGCAGTGGCCGTCGACAGGTTCTGTCGTCAACAGGCGAGTGCCCTGTCGGACCTCTCACCTAATCTTCTTATATGCGCCGTGCATACATCACTCCTCACGTCGACTTGCCCGAGTCCTATCGCCTCGCCAGGAGCTGGGCAGGCAGCGACTCCACGATTACGATCGTTGGCCCGAGTACGAGTGCCATCGAAGCGTCACCTTGGCTGGCGAAGGCCGGCCTACCGATCGGCACCACCAGCAATCGGCATAGCCGGTACACGGCGCGAGCCCGGAGGGGCACCGTCATCGCGTGGTGCCTGAACTTGGACGAGATCCTCAACCTCGAGCGGCACTCTGAGCTCGGCGGGCTCGTTGCGGTGCGCGGCCATAAGAACCATGCGCCCTGGATTACCGCCCACAACGCAGAGCTTCTGGGTGGGGAGCTCGTTCTGCAGGTCCCAGAAGCGAGCGCCGCCATCAAGGCCATGGTCGCCGGGATCTCGCTGCTTCCGGTGCTCAATCAGGGGCTGATCGACTCCCGGGAGCGGTCGATGGCGGTCCAGGCTCTCACCTATATGCGTGACCGTGGCCACAAGCTGATCCCAGATCAGCTCGTCGTCGAGGCCATCCGCCTAGCATGGCCTGGGACAAGCCCGCTGGCCTTGGCAGACCTTGCCAAACAACGCAACGCGGGCAAGCGGCTCCGCTTCGAGAATCGAATCAACCCGACCGTGCTCGCGGAGTGGGCCGCATCCTGAGCGCTTTCCCGGCTTGGGTAGCTACTCGATCGGCGCAGGCCGCGCTATCTCGAGCGGGCCATGAGTGGTCTCGCGTCTCCACGCCGCGCTCGCGCAACCGCAGCTGCACGGTCCTCACCGTGACACCAAGCTGCTCGCCGATCCGGCCCAACGACCACCCATCCTCATAGAGCCGCACGGCCTCGTCGATCTCGGCGTTGGTCAGCCATGGGTGCTAGGGGTGGACGCCGCTGCGGGTGAGGATCTTGCCCACAGTCCGACCATCGATCCCGAACTGGTCGCCCAGTGTGAACACCGTGGCTCCAGCCTGGTAGGCAGCGATCAGCTCACGAGTCTGGTCGGCACTCAGTCGGCGTGCGGTGCCAGGCGAGCGGCGCCGCAGGGGGCTCGTCGGAGCTGAGCCGGGCTTCGGGCGCTTCCGGATGAGCGCCTCCAGTGTGCTGACCTGCGCCTTTGTGCTGTAGCAAGGCTCGCGCTTCTCCACCCACCGGGAATCGAACCCCGCGAGCGGTCAGGCCCGGTCGCGCGATGGTCGGCGACGACGCTCAATGGTCGACCGGGTGGAAATCGCGAGGTCACTACCTGTCCCAGTTCGTGTAGATGCTGTATGCGCCGCCCCGGGGGCACATACGGTTGACCTGGGGCGAAGGCCCACTGAACAGCGCAAACGCGGCCAGTTGGCGATCACCGATTTGCGGCTGCGGAGTCAAGCGGTGCAACGCGGCTGGTTGTGCCGAATACGTGCTGGACACCTCGGTGCTGTTGTCCGACCCCTGGGCGATGTCCCGGTTCGCGACACGCCCCCTACTCCCGCTGGTGGTCATCGGTGAGCCGGAGGGCAAACGGCATCACCCGGAGCTGAGCTGGGCCGACCGCGGTGAGGTCACCCTGGTCACCAAGGACATCACGCTGCGGGTCAAGGCCCGGGTCCGTCGGTGCACGCCGCCGAGTACCGCGCAGGAGGTCACGCCGTCGGGG
>JBOHER010000252.1:0-5657 GCA_050701115.1 Haloechinothrix sp.
GCTACCAGAGCCTGGTCCGGGAAAGCTGCAGCTGCCCCTGCAGGTCGGTGCCCGCCGCGCGTACGGCGCGCTCGTCCACGCGGTACGCGGACGCAGCCTCGGCGTAGTGCCCTCCCGGCCGGGCGGCACGTTGGCAGATCATGCGTTCGACGGCGGCGGCGAGCGCGGTCGGACTGTGCGCCGCGGTCAGGGAGGCTTCATCGGGTAGCCGCCACCATGCGGCGAAACTCCGCAGCACGATGGGCAGGCCGTGATACTGCACGCCCCGCTGCCACAGCAGTTCGCCGACCGGTCCGAGGGGAACCCGTGGTTGCGCAGGCGCGAACAGTTCCCGTCGACCCGGGCCGAGGACCCAGTGGGGAAGCCGGGCCGGGTCACGCGCGGCGTCGAACGGGAGGATCTCGTCGATGAGCGGCGTGCCGTCGACCATGCGCCACCACAGCAGGAACGGGAACTGGCGGCCGGCTGCCGTTTCGACGGCACCGCGGGTGGCCTGCAGGCCAGCCGGATCCGCCGGCGTCGTTCTCGAGGCGCTCGCCACCGGGGCCTCCGCAGGCGGGATTCCGATGGCCATGGCCGGACCCGCGGGACCGTAGAGCCGCATCGCCGCAGCGGCCGGCGAGTCAGGGGCACACATCCGCGACGCACGGCGGTCACGGCTGACCACCGCGTCCCACAGCTTCCGGTAGAGCTTGTCGCCCGCTTTGACGATCTTGGCGGGCGACAGTCGCGGTGCCGCGGGGCTGGACACCCGTGCCGGTCCGGCAGCGCGCGGCTTGCCTGCACGCTGGACAGGCCGCTCCACCGCGGTCTCGGGCGGCCGCGTGGGTTTCCGCTTCGGGGCGGGCGGATCGGCAACAAGCTGAACGGCAGGCTTGGCGAGGCAGCCGTCGCAGCCGAGCCTGGTCTTGCCCGCCACCAGAGGTCCGGTCGCATCGCAGTGGGGACACCGGATATCAGCGAACCGGGACAGCGGTAGCAACCAGTCCAGGGTGAGCGGGTATCGCCGGTCCCCGCGCCGCACGTCGACCGGTAGCCGCCAGACGGGCAGATCAAGGACATGCAGCCGGTAGGGCCTGATCTCATGTGCTGGTTGGAACTTCTCCCTGATCTCGGCGAGCCGCCGTGCCCGCTCTTCGCGGGTGGCCTCCGCAAGGGCATTCAGCAGTTCGATGCGATCGGCCGGCGCGTTCTCGCGCCGTCGTGCGATGGTCGCGAGCACATCACGGTAGTAGGCCCCGGCCCGTTCCAGCTCAGCGTCGAACGCCTTGGCGACCTGGCCGGACAGCCCGCTCTGACGTCGCTCGGCGCCCGCGCTGATGATGCGGTGCGCCTGGCCGATCGCCGGCGTCAGCTGGTCAAGGTTGGCGGGCCCGTCGGCGGGGAGCGCGGGTAGCGCCGCCAGCTTGGCGCTCGCCTGCTCGGGCAGCTCACTCCGGGAGGTCACGTCGACCCAGCACTCGGCGCGTTCCTGGTAGTGGTCTTCGGCCGAGAGGGTGTAGCTGACGAGCGCGCCGACTCGCAGCACCGACCGGACGCCCTTCGTCGGGGCGCCGGTCGCGTCGATCCTGCCGTGGTCGACCGGGAACTGCTCCCTCGCCCGCTCGAGCAGCGCGGAAGTCTCCGGGGGCAGGGTCGCCGGAACCGGGACCGTCAGCCTGCCCACGTCGCCATGGGCCAACACGTCGTCCGCCGCCTGACCGAGGACCGGGTGTCCGGCGGCCAGGAACATCGCACCGTCCTCCCGGGCGACGTCCGGGTCGCTGGTGAGCACCAGTTCCTCAGGGAGCCTGTGGAGAGCCTGCAACCCGGATGGCAACACGGCGATCGCGCTGTCACCCGCGTCGTCGGTCAACCCGCCCCGCGCCTCCACATAACGCAGCCAGAACCGCAGGGCGCCATCGCTCACGATTCCTCCCTGACGAGCCCGTCTACACTTTCCCGGCTCCGCAGGTAGCCCGACCTGGCCGACGCCAGCGCGTCGCCGAGCGAGGTCAGTCGCTGGTCGAACTCGGTGTCGTCGTCTGCGGCGAGGAACGCGTCGAACACCTGTGACTCGAAGTCGAAGTCGTCGTCCACTCTGCCGAGGATCATGTCGAGCTCGCCGACCACGAGTTCGAACAGGTTGATCTTGGCTTCCAGCACGTGCAGGATGCGCTGCTCGATGCTGCCGCGGGCGACCAGGTTCGTCAGCGTGACGTCGTGCTCCTGTCCGACCCGGTGCAGCCTGCCGAGCCGCTGCTCTATCTGCATCGGGTTCCACGGCAGGTCCATGTTGATCATGACGTGGCAGAACTGGAGATTGCGACCCTCGCCCGCGGACTCGGTCGACAGCAGAATGGGCACGTCGTCGCGAAACCTCCCGATCGCCGCCTCTTTGTCACGTCGGGAAAGGCTGCCGTGATAGACCGCCGCCGACAGCCCGGCGCGATCGACTTCGGCGGCCAGCGTGTCCAGCGTCTGCCGGAACGCGGTGAACACCAGAACCTGCTCGCCGCGATCGACGTGCCTGCGCAGCGTCTCGATGAGCACCCGTGCCTTCTCGGGTGCGCGAATGGCGCGGGCCTGCTCGGCGAGGTCGGCCCAGCCGAGTTTGGCCAGCGTCGGGGCGACAGCCGCCGGGCTCGACCCGGCCAGCCGCGTCAAGCCGCGCAGCGTGAGCAGCCGGGACGAGCTCGCCTGTCTGCCCTCTGCCCTGACCCGCCGCGTGATCTCGGCGTACAGCGCGCCTTCGTCCTGGCTCGGCGTGACCAGCACCGTTTCGGCGAGGCGCTGCGGCAGCATCAACGCGACCTCGCTGCGCCGATGCCGCACCATCACTTCCCGCGTCCGCGCCCGCAGTTCGGCGATGTTGCGCGGGGCCGAAGCGTCCGCGGCGGCACCACCGTGCTTGGCTCGGAACTGAGCTGGGGTGCCGAGCAGGCCGGGCGTGATCAGGCTGATCAACTGGTAGAGGTCGGACAGCTTGTTCTCCACCGGGGTTGCGGTGAGCAACAGCAGGTACCGGGCGCGCAGCTCACGCGCCAGCTTGCCCGACGCGCTGCGCGGGTTCCGTAGCCGGTGCGCCTCGTCGACGATCACGACGTCCCACGCGTGCTCGGTGAGCGTGCTCCGCAGCGGGTCACGCCGAGCCGCCGCGATCGAAGCGAGGGTGATCGGACGGTCGATGACAGCACCCTCGCCGGGTCCGTTCTTGCCTGCCTTCACGATTGCCGTCGGCAGCGCGAACTTGCGTTCCAGCTCTTCCCGCCACTGGTCGACGAGCCCGGCCGGGGTGAGCACCAGCGACCGGTCTGCCAGCCCACGCATCCGCAGCTCGGACAGGACGAGTCCGGCCTCGATCGTCTTGCCGAGCCCGACCTCGTCGGCAAGGATCGCCCTGCCACGCATGCGCCGCAGAACGGTCTGCGCCGCCCGCAACTGGTAGTCGAACGGCTCGAACCGTAACCGTGACTCGGTGAGGAAGGTGTCGAAACCCGGTCGGCTCCACACCTCGACCGCCTGGTCGACGAGCGCGGATCGTTCGGCGTCGACCGCGTGATCCCTGCGCAGCTTGGACAGCAACGGCAGGTAGGCCGTGATGTCGACTGCGGGCTCGGGGGCTGGGATCGAGACCGTCATGCGCGGCTCCCTGTTGGCGGTTGAGGCTCGGTCGTCCGACGACGTTAGGGGTGCCTACCGACAGTTCTGCTACGCCACGCCGAGCAGAGGCCATTGAGGTCGATGTTGCGCATGAGACAGCGTGTTTACGCACGTTTGGTGCGCATGGGCTCGTAGTCGCTGGCGGGTTCGGTCATGGGTGTGGTCTCTCCAATGACCAGCATCCAACCTCGCTACCGTGACTCGCGCCAGGCGATAGACGTCGGCCGCTGGTGTGTCGAAACCAGCTCCTCAACGGCGGCGTACACCTGCCCGATCGGCATTTCCGAACCCGGCGGTTGGGCGAAGTGATGGCCGTCGGTGGTGGTGTAGGTGTCGGCATGGTCGGCGTTGAATCCGGCTTCGTGAACGAACTCCTGATCGCCTTCCCACCAGCTCAAGGCGCCAACTGCACCCCGCACCCCAACGCCCAGGGTCGGACTGTCAGCGTTGTCGCCCAACACGAGCCACCAGGCGAAGCCCCACGACTCGTCACCTTGGTGTTTGAGTCCGGCGTTGGCGTCAGAGAGGAGTCCTACGAAAGCCGGGCCGTCCGTCCACTCGGTGATGTTAATGCGCTGCTCCTGCAGCAGGCTGGGTTCGCTGCTCGGGGTCACGACGGGTCCCAAGGTACCGTCGCGGCCCGAGGTTAGAGCATGCAGCTCGCCATCCATGTAGCCAGTCGTCTTCTCCCCGGCTGTCGCTCGCGAACCCGCCGGGGCATGACATCGGCGCACCAGGACGCTGCGCTGGGGTACTGCGACCCGTCTCCGGCCGTCACGGCGTGCCAGCTGGGCGCGGGTGTAGCAGCTGGTCCCGACCGCGCGAGAGATCGACCAGGCGACCAAGAAACCCTTTCGAGGTCCTTCTGGATGCCTACGGTAAGGCCGGTCAGGTCCTCGCCGAGCGGGCCAGCTTGCTGGATGTACTGCACGACGGCAGCCAGCTGTTGATCTGCCCTCTGCGCCAGCTCGATCGGGACTTGCTCCGCTGCGGCGTTGAAGACGGCGGCGGCTTCTTCGAGGTGTCCGGACATGCTCACTCCTTGGTGTGGGTTCCGGTTCGGTGGTGGACGCAGGGCTTAGGCCCGACGTGGTCGCGAGTCAGCCCGTCCGGGTCGTGGTGGGGCCACCGCCAGCCAGCCGGTAGTCCCGGTTCGTGATGAGCGCGTCGGTCAATTGGTTGCTGCGGCGCGCGTTCCCGCGCGATGCGCCCGGTCGATTCGGCTACCGAGACGGCCCGGCGGTGATTGCGCCAGGGCCGCCGGGTGCGCCGCCGCCGCGACCAGTCGTGGGCCAGCAGGAGGAGGCCGCACAGCAGGGGCGGGCCGACAACCACGAGGCCGAGGAGCGCCAGCCGAGTCACCGCCGTGGTGTCGAGAGCGGGCCAAGCTGGGCGGCCTCGGTCGGTTCGCAGAACCCGTCCGCGTGCTTGCGCAGCAGCTCTCCGAGGGACGCTGAGCGAACCCAGCAGGCGCTGCCGTCCGACCGACATCCGGCCGTCCCGCAGCTCAGCGGCGGCCTGCGGCAGGTTCGCAGCCATGCTCAGCATGGCGACGACCAGGGCGTCGGTCTCTTTCTCGGAAGGTGCCATGTCCTAGAACCCCTCGCGCAAGCGGAAGGCCAACCGCACCGGCTCGCACGGCCAGGCCGCACCGCAGCACTCACACTGACCCGTGTCCAAGTGAGGGGCGTGCATCACGAGGTTCAGCACGATGAGGCTGTAGAGCTGCTTGGGTTCTGGTACTCGCGGGTTCGTGTTTTGCCGTTAGCCCGTTCCGCCCTCGATGCCAGCAGGTGGGTACTGCGGCTGGGGTCCGCGCCACCAGTCGTATCGCCATTGGTTGTGCGCCTTTCGTCCGTCCTATCCGGTCAGTTGGAGCGGCACCCGACGCTGGGGATCGACAGAACAGCAGGCGGTGGGGTCGTTCAGCGGGGGCTGCCTGCCGCCGGGGCACGGGGATCTACCCGGCGCCGGGTGCCTCAACACGACGGTATGGCGGCTACTGAGTAGTGACC
>JBOHER010000253.1:0-8062 GCA_050701115.1 Haloechinothrix sp.
GGGACCGCAGCGAAGCGCAGGCCCATGACAACCCGGCACCCGACAACAGCCACAATGGACAACGCCCCGCCCACCGGGCGGGGCCTACAAGCCAACAGCGCACGAAGTGCGGCTCATACGAGACAATTCGGTGCCGTCGTTCGGTGTTCGCCTGTACCGGCGTTGAGGCGATGTCGTTGGCGGTCGAAGCCCGCGTTGTTTGTGGTCGCATGCATAACGATCGCGACCGGGCACGCGCTGGTGCGTACGTCGAGCGGCGTTCGGGGACGCCGGTCCGATGCCGGCCTGTTGGTCGTCTGATCTGACAGTGATGCGGTGGCGGCGGTGTAGTCCTGGGATGGTCCGGCTAAGGCGCGGTGGTCTCGATCCAGGTGTTGACGCGGCGGGCGAGTTCGTTAAGCGGTGTCATCCCGCCGTGGAGAATCGTGTCGTGGAAGCTGGGGATGGAGAATCGGTTGCCGAGTCGGGTGGCGGCGTCGGCTCGTAGACGGTCGATCTCGAGGCGGCCGATCATGTAGCTGGCGGCCTGCCCGGGGTCGGCGATGTATCGATCGATCTCGGCTTCGACGTTGCTGCGGGCCAGGGCGGTGTGGTCGTAGAGGAAGTCGATGGCTCGTTGCCGGGTCCATCCCTTGGCGTGGATGCCGGTGTCGACGACGAGACGGCTTGCGCGTAGTGAGTCCAGGGTGAGCATGCCGATGCGCTGTAGCGGTGTGGCGTAGAGCCCCATCTCGTCGGCGAGGCGTTCCGCGTACAGGCCCCACCCTTCGTTGTAGGCGGTGACCTCGAGCTCGCCGAGGACCGGGTGCAGGTCGAGTTCCAGGGCGAGGGACAGCTGGAGGTGATGGCCGGGGATCGCCTCGTGGAACGTGGTCGGGGCCAACGCGAAGCGTGTCCACAGGCTCGGATCGGTGGCATTGAAATAGAAGGTGCCGTTGCGGCTGCCGTCGGGCGATGGCCCGGTGTAGTACGCCATTCCGCCGCTGCGGACAGCGACCGTGTCGCACTCGGCCCGCGGGAGGCGGCCAAACCAACGCGGCGCCTCCAACCGGGCCCGATCGAGCATGGAGTAAACGTCGTGGATGATCTCGTCCGTTGACGCGTACTGGAGGCCCCTGTCGGAGCGCAGCCGGTCACGCATCAGCGCCGGATCATCCAGGCTGAGAACGGGGCCGCCGAGCTGTCGGTACTCGTCGTCGAGACGGGCTAACTGGGCGACGCCGACCTCGTGGACGGCGTCAGATCCCTGGGCGGTGGACGTCGCCGCCCACAGCAGATCCTCATAGACCGCGGCCCCATCGGGCAGGTGGCACAGGCCCGGCTCCTCGTCAGAGCTCGCCAAAGGGAGCAGTTCGAGTTGCAGAACGTCACGCAGGCGAGCAAGCGCGGGACGCACCGATCCCCCGATGGCGGTGATCACCTTGCTGCGCCAGTCGTCGACCTCGGCGGCGGTGAACTCGCTCGGTGGGCTCTGTCCGGCGAGCGGATCACGGGACACCTCGGTGTCCAGCAGCCGGTCGAACTCGGTGATCACGTTGGCGATACCGCGGGCCGTCGCCTTGTGGCCTGAGGCCAGCCCATCGCGCAACCCGTCCACCCACCCGTCGATGAAAGACGGGAGGCCGTTGAGCTTGGCGATGTAGCCCTCACCGTGGCGTCGGGTGACGAGGCTGTAGCCCGGCACAAGCAGCGACAGGAACGTCGCCAAGCTGAACGGTCCGCTGACCAACCCGCGGTTGCGCATCCAGGGCAGCACCGACGCCGTCGCCGCCGCGCTGAACGACACCGCCGCCAGCAACGAGGCGTCCTGGCCGTGTGGATCGCCACTGAGCGATCGATCGGCCTGCCCGCCGAACTCGCCGAGCCTCCGGATTCGCTCGGCAACACCGGATCCGCTCAAGTCCTCCCAGCGCTCGATCTCGTCCACATCGCCGCGATCGATGTTCCACAACTGCGCCGTGTCCCGGTAGTACGCCCAATACCCATCGGCCAATGCGCGAGCCCCCGACACGATCAAACAGTACGCCCACCACCGACGCCGAGGTGCCGTTCGGGCGCGGTGGCGCTGAGCCCAGGAAAGGTTGTTCGGTGCGCGTCTGGTCGGCGTCGCGGGGCGCCCCTTGCGCCTTACAGCTACGGCCGCCTCGAGATGAAGCGCGCAAGCGATCGCGAGTTCCGACGCGTGACGGGGCTCGCACTCAGACGGACGGTCCGTTCGTGGTGGGTCGATGAGTTTCGCTGGCGCGGTCGTCCGGGTGTTCTGGCGAGCTGGTCGAGTAGCGGCCGGCCGTGCTCACCGCAGGCGCGCGGTTCGGTGTGGTCGCCTACCAGTCCGGGATGTTCTGCCGCCAGTGATGCTTTGGCGGGACGCCGACCCGGTCGATCAACGCCAGATCGCGATAGTCCGATGGCAACACCGGAACCTCCGCGGTGGGCTCACGGAGCAGGTCCCAGCTCAGCTCTTGAACGACCGCTGCACAGTGGGCGTGATGGCCAAATCGATCGCATCGCCGCGAAGGACACGGATCGCGAGCTGGCCGTTGTTGAGTGTTGCTTCCACGCCACTCCCGAAGCCGGCGGGCAGGTCCAATTCACGCTCGTAACCGCCGTACTCCCACTCATGGATCAGCAGGTCGCGTGGCGGGGCGCTGCGCACGTGCGCCCAGAAACGCAGCGTGGCGGGGTCGCCTCGACGCAGCTCGACCCTGACGTCGTCTGCTTGCACCGCCGGGAACGGCGCCACGACCACGAGCGCCCCAGCGGCCTCGTAGACGTTCACCGAAACGCGCTGGGGATACATCTGCGCTTCCGTAGCTGCGGTGGACTCGACGACGTCGTCACGCGACGGGGTCACGTGGCGATGCTAGTTCCGGGCGATGAACCGACTCGTCGCCCGTCGACATGAACACCCAAGCTCTACGGCCGGCTCCCAGTGAGTACACACAGATGCACCCGTTTGGAGGCACCGCCGTGCCTCCGGGCGGCTGCTCAGGGTTTGGTCTTACGCAGCGGGCCGGCGAGATTGCCGTGGTCGTGAACGTCGATCTGTTCGAGGTCGAGCCATGATGCGAGCTGGTGCAGTTCGGCGACGAGCTCTGCAGCGCCATGCCGAGCGTCGGTCTGGTGCCCTCACAGTCCTACCGGTGCCCCCGTCGTGAGGGACCGTTCGATGGCCGCGACCACGCGGACGGCAGCGAGCGCCTCTGTGGGGTCGAACAGTGGTGACACATATCCTTCGACGCAGCGGACAAAGTGCGCCAGCTGGGCAGCCAGGATGCCTCCGCCGGCACCGTCGTCGTATTCCGCGTACCGTGTGGTGTCCGGGTACGAAACGGATGAGCTGTCGACCACCGTGAGGCCCTGCTGGAACCCAGAGACCTCCAGCCACCCGTCTGTTCCCACGAGCGAGAATCGTGCGTCGATGGCCGACCGCAGGTGCGGGGGCAGCGACCAGCAGCTTTCCACGACAGCGGTGCACCCGTTGTCGAGCGATAGCAGGGCGACCAGGCTGTCCAGCTGCCCGGCCGCGTCGGATCGCCGGGACACGCCGCGGGCGGTGACCTCGACAATCTCCCTGCCGGTGACCCAGCGCACAAGGTCGACGTCATGCACCGACACGTGCCAGTGGAGCCTGGTCGTCGTGCCGTACCGACGGACCGCGCCGCGGGCGCTGTTCCGGCGGGCGTAGACGTGGAGGAGGTCACCGAGCCGCCCGGAGGTGAACTCTCGCCTCGCCTGCAGGTACCGCGGGTCGAACCGAAGGAGGTGCCCGACCATCAGCAGGGTGGTGCCATGAGCCGCGTCCAGCATCGCCGTCGCGTCCTCGACGGTGGTGGCCAGGGGCTTCTCGACGAGAACGGAAACACCGCGGGCCAGCAGCTCAACCGTGACCGCGCGGTGTGCGTTGTCGGGCGACGCCACGATCGCGCCATCGATCTCGGGCAGGTTTGCTACATGGTCAGTGGTCCAGACATCGAACGTCCGGCCGACGCCCTGTAGCACCTCTGGCGACGGGTCGACAACCGCGGTCAGCTGGACCCCGGGGAGTCCGACCAGCACTCGGGCATGGCGCATGCCCATCAGCCCGGCTCCGACGACGGCCATGCGGATCATCACAGACCGCCCGGTGGCAGCCACCCGATCGCGATGTTCGGGATGACCGACAGCCGGAGCCGGTCGATCGCTCGATCCAGGTCGACTTGACCACCGCGGAGCCGGACCAGGTGGTGCCCGCTCAACAGGCTGTCGACCCCCAGTCCGGCCAGGGCAGGAAGCGACTCGCGGTATGCCGCGGCATCGGACCCTGGCACGTTCAGCACGCTGACGAACCCGCCAGGGAACACGCAGTCGCCGCTGAACAACACCCGAAGTCCGTCGCAGTCAACCAGGTAGCAGGTCGATCCCGGCGTGTGTCCGGGCACGACTATCGCTCGAACGGTCAACTCGCCCACGCGATGCTCCTGGCCGTGCTCGGTCGCGGCCGCGGTCTCGTGATGCTGATAGGTGTAGTCCGCTGGATACGTGCCGTTCCGCCGGGCGGCGTCCAGACCCAGCTGCTCGTCGGAGCCGGCACGCAGAAGGGAGACCTCCGGCTCGGAGGCGAAGACCTGAGCGCCCGTGTGGGCGGCCAGCTGGTGGGCGCCACCGGCGTGGTCGGCATGCGCGTGGGTGAGGAAGATCTGCTCGATCCGGCTCGGGTCGTGGCCGAGAGCAACGATGTTGGCGATGATCTGTCCGGTATCCAGGCCAGAGCCAGCGTCGATCAGTGCCAACGCTCGGGCTGAGGACAGCAGGTAGACGTGACAGTCGTAGGGGCTCGAGATCCCGAGCCCACCGCTGCCGACGATGTGCACGTGAGGACTTAGCGAGATGCCGGTCACAGCGTGTGGTCGCCCTCCAGTTCGTTGCGGCGCGCGCACTGCGCCAGCAGGTCGGGATCGACGTCAACGCCCAATCCGGGCCCTGTCGGCACTTCCAGTTCTCCGCCCGATAGGGGTATCCGAGTGGTCAGGATGTCCTCTGCGGTCAGGTAGTACATGCTGTCGACCGCGTAGTCGAGGGTGTCGAACGCCGCGGCCAGCTGAAGATGGCACGCGGTGGAGATACCGAGCTCACCGCCGCTGTGGAAGTTGACGCTCAGCCCGAACGCCTGCGCGGTGGCGTACAGGTTCATTGTGGGACGGACGCCGCCCCACTTGTGCACGTCGGCATGGATGACGTCAACCGCCTCCATCCGGACCGACGGTGCAATGTCCTCGGTGCGAACGACGCACATGTTTGTACAGAGCGGCGTCCGAATGGCCGCCCGGACCCGCGCCATCGCCGCGAGCCCGTCACACGGGTCTTCCAGGTACTCAAGGTTGAGCTGGTCGAGCTCGTGGCCCGCCCACACCGACTCCGACACCGACCACGCAGCGTTGGGGTCGACGCGTAGCCCGGTCTCCGGCAGGGCGTCCCGCAACGCGCGCATGACGCTCACGTCGAACCGGACGTCGGCCGACCCCTTGAACTTCAGTGTCGAGAAGCCACCCTCAGCGACGATTTCTGCGGCGGTCGTCGCCAGCACCTTGGGCATGTCGTCCGGCTTCACCGTCTCGACCTGGCCAGACGTCAGGAGCGCTGTGATCGGCACCGAGCTGCGGGCCGCTCCACCCAAGTAGGTATGCAGTGGGACCTGCCACACTCGGCACACCAGGTCGAGAAACGCCATCTCCAATGCGGCTGTGGCGGCGTAGCCGATGTACCCATAGAAGAACGGGACCATCCTGCATCGACGGTGGACCTCCGCGGTCTGCCTGGGGTCGACCCCGATGAACTGGTCCTTGACCCGATTGATGATCTCGGCCGTAGGGCGCCCATGCAGCGTCTCACCCCAGCCTTCGGCACCACCGGCCGTCCGGACGCGGATCACCGTCCGAGTCGTACCGGTCTTGCTGTCGATACTGCTGGAGAAGGTTGTGGTCAACGGTGCGTTGACCACCCAGACATCGATGTTGGTGACGTGCACGTGGATCCTCATCTGTGGTCAGGGCTGGCTAGATCCGCGGGTGACAAGCTCAGGATCGATCAGGATTCGCATCGACCGGTCGGTGCGATTGCTGAGTACGGCGTGCAGCTGCTGCACCGCAACCGTTCCCATCCGTCGCTGGAACACCCGCACGCTGCTCAAGCCGGGGTTGGTGCTCGCTGCCATCGGCCCGTCTCCATAGCCGACGATGGCGAGCTGTTGCGCCAGCGTCAGGCCTCGCCGGTGTGCGGCGTGAAGGGCGCCGACGGCGATCGTGTCGTCAGCAGTGACTAGGGCATCGGGCGGCGTCGCAGACCTCAGTAGTGCGTCTGCGGTGTCATCGCCGGACTCGGTCGAGAAGCCGGCGTATCGGACCGGGACGTCGTTGGGGTCGATGCCATGTTCGACCAAGGCGTCGTTGAAGCCCAGGAGCTTCTCGCCGCTGGTCGGTGCGTCCACCGGACCGTTGATCAAGGCCAGCCGAGTCCGGCCGATCCGCAACAGATGGCTGGTGGCAAGATACGCGCCGCGTCGGTTGTCGGCCAGCACGGCATCGTGGGCCAGGCTGGAGAAGGAGGTTCCCACCAGGACCCCGGGACGCCGAAGCCGGGCCAGCGCGTCAGGGTCGAACGCGCCACCGATGAACAGCAAGCCGTTCACGTCCGGATCTCGAACGAGTGATGGCGGAGCGCCTTCCCAGAACGAGATGCGCACCTGGTAGCCCCGGGCCGTGGCCGCGCTCTCGACACCCGCCAGGACCTCGGAGACGTAGTAGTTCGGTGTCTCACCGTGGTGTCTCGTGGGCGACAGGATGGCAGCGATCGTGCCCGCAGAGTGAGGACGGCTCTCGGGGATGGGGTAGCCGAGCCGCTCGGCCACCTCCAGGACGACGCGACGGGTGTCTTCAGCGACGCGCCCGGTGCGGTTGAGCGAATACGAGACCGCCGTCTTGCTGACGCCCGCCGCCTCGGCGACGTCAGCGAGGGTTGGGCGTGCTGAACGTGGTGTCGGCGTGCTCATACCCGTTCAGCACTCCTCCGTGGGGTCCTCATCCATCATCCCTTGACCGACCCGGCTGTCAGGCCGCTGACCAACCGTTGCTGAACCAAGCCGAAGAAGATGACCGCAGGAACGGTGAACGCGACTGCGGCGCCCATCAGCTCAGACCACTCGATGGTGTACTCGCTCTCGAAGGAGGTGAGTCCGACCGAAAGTACCCACCGGTCCGCGGTGAAGATCAACGATCGGGCGAAGAAGAAGTCGTTCCATGCCAGCAGGAACGAGAAGACGACCACGACCACGATCCCTGGCACGAGCAGCGGCACGGTGATCCGCATGTACGCACCGAACCGCGAGCATCCGTCGACCTGCGCCTGCTCCTCGAGGTCGGTCGGCACGGACTTGACGAACCCGCGCATCAGCCAGATCCCGAGTGGGAGGGCGAACGCTGTGTTGGCCACGATCAGCCCGGCCAGTTCGTCGAGCAGATTGAGCCGCCGCAGGATGACGTAGATCGGTACGACCAGCAACGCGGCGGGGAGCATTTGGGTGAACAGGATGATGATGCCGAACCCGCCGGTCAGCCAGGACTTGAACCTGGCCAGTGCGTAGCCGGCATTGCTGGCGAGGACCGCGGTGATGAGCGCGGTGACCAATGACACGACCGATGTGTTGATGAACCATCGACCGACGGGACGCTTGTCGAACGCTGCCGTGATGGCGTCGAAGGAGATCTCGGTCGGCCACAATGACGGTGACTGGAACCGCGTCCCGCTCTGCAGTGCCGAAACCACCATCCAGTAGACCGGGAACACCGCGGCAAGCACGATGGC
The DNA here is from genome assembly GCA_050701115.1 of Haloechinothrix sp. Lineage (GTDB taxonomy): Bacteria > Actinomycetota > Actinomycetes > Mycobacteriales > Pseudonocardiaceae > JBOHER01. The sequence goes on from JBOHER010000253.1 coordinate 7,840, forward strand.
GAAGGTGGCGGCGGTGATCAGGGACGCCTTGACCCTGCGCCGGGTCATGGGCGAGCTCATAGTCGCTCCCTGCGGACAATGCCGAAGTAGTAGATCACGGTCACCGCGATCAGGATCACCATCACGGATGCACCGATGGCCGACGCCATCCCGACCCTTCGGTTGGGGAACGCCTCCAGGTAGGTCCATACCGGAAGCGTCTCGGTGGCACGGGCCGGACCGC
>JBOHER010000254.1:0-2392 GCA_050701115.1 Haloechinothrix sp.
CTAACTGGAGGTCTGGTGGACGTACAGAACCTCGGGCTGCCGATGCGAACGCCGATGATGAATCAAGCTGGCATGCCCGACCATGTCACCATTTGGGAAGTCGGTCCTCGGGACGGGCTGCAGAACGAGCGGTCCGTCCTCGGCGTCGACGACAAGGTCGAGTTCCTGGATCGGCTTGCTCGGGCCGGGCTGCGCACTGTGGAGGCGACCAGCTTCGTTCACCCACGATGGGTCCCGCAGCTCGCTGATGCCGAGAAGGTGCTGGCCGCACTCGACCGCCGACCCGGCGTCGCCTACCCGGTCCTGGTACCCAACGAGCGCGGTCTTGACCGGGCGCTCGCCGCGGATGTGGATTCCATCGCGATCTTCGCGAGTGCCACGGAATCCTTCGCCCAGCGCAATCTCAACCGCCCCTTCGACGGTCAGTTCGCCATGTTCGAACCCGTGGTCGCCCGCGCCGTGGCCGAGGGAGTGCGGGTGCGCGGCTACCTTTCGATGTGCTTCGGCGACCCCTGGGAAGGTGGGGTCCCGATTGATCACGTTGTCGCGGCGGGCAGGCGACTGCTGGACCTGGGCTGCAGCCAGCTGTCCCTCGGCGACACCATCGGCGTTGCCACGCCGGGACACGTCGAGGAGCTGCTGACCGCATTCACTTCGGCCGGTGTGGACATCGGCGCGCTCGCTGTGCACTTCCACGACACCTACGGTCAGGCGCTGGCGAACACGCTGGCCGCCCTCCGCCGTGGGGTTTCCACAGTGGATTCCTCTGCAGGCGGTCTCGGTGGCTGCCCGTATGCGGACTCGGCAACCGGGAACCTGGCCACCGAAGACCTGGTGTGGATGCTGGACGGCCTCGGCGTCGGGCACGGTGTCGACCTCGACGCGCTCGCCGCCACCAGCGCCTGGATGGCAGCCGCACTGGGCAGGCCGAGCCCCTCACGTGTCGTCGCCGCGCTCACCGGCGCTTGACCTCCTCAGCGGCATAGGCGTGCAGCCGACCCCGTCACGCAGGGGGCGCTACGGGATCAAGCCGATCCGACGGCACTCGCTCACGAATTCCATCCGGTTGCGTACGCCGAGTTTCCGCATGGCCGACTTCAGGTACGACTTGACCGTGGACGACACCAGACCGAGCCGGTCCGCGACCTCCGCGTTGGTACACCCTGCCGACACCTGCACCGCCACGTCCAGCTCGCGCTTGGTCAGCGGGCTGCGCGGCACCAGGAGGCGCGGGGCCTCGATCGCCGCGTTGGTCCGGGCGCGCTCACACAGCGACTCGATCCGGGTCTTCAGCAGCGGATCATCGGTGGTCGCGGCGATGGCCAGCGTTTCGGCGTAGATGTCACGCAGTTCTTCGCGCATCCGCGCCATCGACGCCTCGGCATCGAGCTCGGCCAGCTTGCGCTCAACCTCGTCCTGAACGCGCAGATCGAACTCGAACTGTTTGACGAAGCGGTGCACGATGGCCAGCCGCATGTCGCTGATGGGGACTGGGCTGCGCAAGGCGCCGTACACTATCGCCCGCGGCGCGCCGGACACCATCACTGGTATCGCGAACACCGACCGCAGTCCGGCCGCGGAAACGGCCTGGTCGTAGTGGTGGGTGATGCCGTGCGCGTGGTGATAGTCCGCGACAGAAACCGGCCGCGCCAGCATCAGCGACTTGCCACCGAGTCCGGCACCGATCTGAATACCCAGGTTCACCAGCGATTGCATCCGCTCGCCTGCGACACAGTCGATGACGAACCCGTCCTCGGTGACCTCCCCGCCGAAGGTGGTGTCGAGGCCTGCCTGCAGGCGCACACGCATGACCAGCTCGTCGAGTCGCTGGTGCAACGATGACTTCTTGCGTTCCATGGTCTGCAGACCCCTCATCCGTGCGGGTTCCTCATGTGCCCAGGATTCCGGCCGCTTCCTCCCGCATTTGCACCTTGCGAACCTTGCCGGTCACGGTCATCGGGAATTCGTCGACGATGTGCACGTAGCGCGGGATCTTGTAATGCGCGAGCTTGCCACCTGCGAACTCCCGCACGGTCTCGGCCGTGAGCGGCTCGGCGCCTTCACGCATGCGGATCCAAGCCATCAGTTCTTCGCCGTACTTCTCATCGGGCACGCCGATGACCTGCGCGTCGACCACGTCAGGGTGGGTGTAGAGGAACTCTTCGATCTCGCGGGGGTAGATGTTCTCGCCGCCGCGGATGACCATGTCTTTGATCCGGCCGGTGATCTTGACGTAGTTGTCCTGGTCCATCACGGCGAGGTCGCCGGTGTGCATCCACCCCGCTGCGTCGATGGCATCCGATGTCTTGTCGGGTTGTTCCCAGTAGCCCAGCATGACCGAGTAGCCACGCGTGCAGAATTCACCCGGAGCGCCGCGCGGCACGGTCAGTCC
>JBOHER010000255.1:0-8017 GCA_050701115.1 Haloechinothrix sp.
CTCCAGCCCGGGCAAGAACCCGTACAGCGTCGTACCGACGAGGACCCACGGCAGCGCCCACCTGCTGTAGCGCTGCTCCCCCGCGTCCCGCAGCCGGGCCCGGATCGCGACGAACGCCAGTGCGGTCAACGCGATACCGATCACGGTGAGGAGGTGGACGAGGCCCCACCGCGTGGGGTTGTCCTCGACGGCGGCGGCGATAGCCACGGAGTCAGGCAGCACCATGATGAGCGGGTGCGCGACGAGCGCGACAAACATCACCGCCGGCGCCAACGCGACGGCGACCGCGCCGTAACGTGCTGTTGTTGTCTCGATCGAGGTCATGATCCATCTCCTTGTTTTGTTCGGTGTCCAAGTTGTTCGGTGTCCAAGTCTTCGGTGTCCAAGTCACTGGCTGGTGCGGGGTTTGATGCCGGTGCCGATGTTCATGGCGTTGTGCAACACCGCCATGGGAGAGCCGTGCGAACGTTCGCGCAGCATCCCGTCCAGCACCTGCCGGGCGTCGGCTCGCTGCTCGGCCGTGAGGCCCGCGATGAGCCGTACGGCGATGGGGTTGCTCGCCGTTGCCGCGTCCCAGAAGTGGGTCGCGGACCGCACGGTGACCTCCCAGTTCGCGGACTCGACCGAGACCCGCGTCAGACCGGCGTCGAGCAGCTTGCCGCTCAGCTTCTCCGGGTCGGCGAGCTGGAACGGGGGCGGGGGCGGGTCGAACGGCGGCAGTGCCGCGTCGGGTACCCCGGTCCGTATCGCCGACACGAAGAATGCGATGAACTCGGCGTACTCGATACCGCGCGCGAAGCAGGCAATGGCGACCCGGCCACCCGGTCTCGTCACCCGCGCCATCTCGGCGATGCCCGCATCGACGTCGGGAAACAGCGATACGCCGTTCAGCGATACGGCCACATCGAACGAGTCGTCGTCGAGGTCGAGGGCCTGGCCGTCCATCACCCGTCCCCGCAGGTTCGGCAGCGTCGTGGCCCGCGCGGTGAGTCGCTCGATCATGGCAGGCGCGAGATCGACCGCGAGGACATCGGCCCCTCGACGTGCCGCCGGAATCGCGAGCGCGCCGCTGCCTGCGCCGACATCGAGGACCTTCGTCCCCGGTCCGATGTCGGCTCTGCCGACGATCTCGTCCCCGAACGTCATCGTCAGCGGCGAGACGAACTCGTCGAAACCGGGCGCGATCGCGTCCCATGACTGGCGGATCTGTTCTGTGGACGGTGCTGCTGGGGTCATCTTTCCCACCTGCCTCTCATGCCGGGCTGTGCGCGCTGAACTGGATCTCGGCGCAGTCGTTCGGACCCCGTTCGCCGAGCAGTTCGGCCGGCGTGCCGGGAGGTGCGTCGCTCTGGTCGGCGCAGCCGCCTGCGAAGGTGCGCAGTTGGTCGGACACCAGGTCGTCGATCTTCGGCCCATGGCTCTTGAGGACCAGGATCACCTCGGCGCCGCGCGGGTTGACCAGTCCAGGCCCGGCCAGTGCGCGGGAGGTGTCGCCCACCCGCAGGTGCGCGCCGAACCCACCGGTCCCGTCGTCGTCGACGACGTGCCCCGTCGCGTGGTTCGGGGACACGCCTCCCCGACCGTAGTGCGCGTCGTCAGGGCCGCACTGCGACAGGCCGGGCAACCCCGCCTCGCAGCTGTCCGGGTCGTTGAACACGACCCACCACAGCGTGACCGCGTGGCCCGGTTCCAGGCCACTGGTCCGCAGATTCGCCGAGATGCCGTTGTCGGTCCGCACCAGCGTGGACGACCCGACCGCGCTCGGCGACGGCGGCGGGAGGGTGAGTACCGGACTGGTCGAGCGCTCCGCGGTAGCGGCCGCCGCCGGTGCGACCATCAGCCCGAGAGCCAGCGGAACCAATGCCGCCAAGAACACCACCTTCGGTGCAAGGATTCGGGTCGACATCGTCGTTGCTCCTTCCTCGTTGCTGCGTCTGCGGTTGGATCAGAGCTTGAGTTATCTCTGCCTGTTCGAGGATCGGATATGTTCTGCGGGTACCGCTTCGAACGAACTACCCAATCCGGGCAGGCCCGGTGGGATGGGTAATTCTGTGCAGCGCCTCAGCTCGTGACGAGGTCGTGCTCGTAGGCGTAGGCGGTGGGGCCCGCCCGGGTCGTCACGCCGAGCTTGCCGAACATGTTGCTCAGGTGCCGGGCGACGGTCTTCTCACTGATCATCAGCGCTTGGGCGATCTCGCGGTTGGTGGCACCGGTGGCCACGAGCCGCAACACGCCCAGCTCTCGGTGGGTCAGGCCACCGGGCGCGCTGTGACCGGGTGCGTGGGCCAGTTCGGTGACTCTGGCCAGAGCCGGGGCGGCCGCGAGGTGCTCGAAGGTCCGGCGCGCGGCGTCCAGCTCGACGTCCGCACCGTCGTTGTCGCCGAGCTCCCGGCAGGCCTTCGCCATGAGCAGCCGTACCTCGGCAGCCTCGTACGGCGCCTCGAGCTCCTGCCACGCGCTTCTGGCCAGCCGCAGCGAATCACAGGCGGCGCGCACGTCGCCCTCGGCGAGCAAGACGGCACCTCGCGCGTAGGCGGCGACGGCACGGAGGTAGACCGCATCGAAATCCGAGGCGAGCTGCTCCAGTTCGTCAGCGGGCCGCGTGTGCCGCGCCGCGATCTCCGACCGCGAGCATGATGGTGACGAACGCAGCCAGCACCCTGGCCCGATTGACGCGGTCTCCTTCGGCCTCCGCCATCACCCTGCGGATGGACCCGGCCGCGTCGTCGACCCGGCCCTGCGCCAGGCGCAGCAACGCGAGGCCCGGCTGGACGCGGTGTCCCCAGTCGCCTGCGCGCCGGTAGGCTTGTTCGGCACGCGCGAACTGCCCGCGCAACCGCAGCAGCTCACCGAGCTGGTACTCGGCCATGCCCAGCACCGGATCGGGCCGATCGGACAGGTGTTTGTGCGCCTGGCGGACCTCGGCCAAGGCCTGGGACCACTCACCGTGCAGCTGCATGACCTCGGAACGGTGGACGAGGCACTGCCCACGGTAGGGCTTGAGCCCCTGCTGGGTGGCGCACCAGCGGCTCAGCGCCGCGGTCCACTGCTGTGCCCTGCGCAGGTCGAAGATCTCCCGGCAGGTGATGATCGTCGCGCAGTAGATGCGCCCGGTAACGACCGGGGACAGCTCGCCGGCGGTGGCCGCGAGCATCGCCTCGTCCAGCATCGCCACACCCCGCTCGGCCTCCCCCAGCCGGACCAGCGCGCGACCTCTGCCGAGCCTGCTCAACGCGACCAGGTCAGGATCGTCGAAACGGTCGGCGATCGCGATGACCTTCCCGAACCCGTCGTACGCCGTCTGCGGATCGCCACCCTCGAGGGCGCCCAACGCGGGCGGGATCAGCAGGTACCCCTGCTCGACGTGGTCCCGCGAGCCCACGTCCAGCAGCCGCTGGGCGCGGGTCCACCAGCCGCCCGCCTCGGCGTGCCTGCCGGACTGCATCAGGGTCAGGCCCAGCAGTACGCACACCGGACGGCATGCGGCACATCGTGGGCGTCCCGGTAAGCCCGATGAGCGCGTTGCAACGCCTCGACGGCGGCATCGTCACGCCCGATGAGGTACGCGGCCGTCGCGAGCGCATTGAGGTCTACCGCAGTCAGTGCCTCGTGCACATCGGCCGCCGTCAACGCCTCGAAGGCGTCGACCCAGGCCCACCGTTCATACGCCTCGCGGGCCACGGCAAGCGAGTCGGCGCCGGACATGTCGGCATTGTACCCGCTTCGCCGTGCAACTACCGACACTTCGGAACCGGAGTGCGCGGCCCCACCCGGTCACATGTCGACATGTGACCGGGCGGGGCACCTACCGGGGTGGGCTCGAAGCCTGCGCCCAGAACCGCTGGGGGATGCGGCCGGACTGCCTGGCGAGCCTGCCACCGATCACCGCATGCCGCATCGCCGCGGCCATCCGCTCCGGATCCTGCGCCCGGGTGACCGCCGTGGACAGCAACACCGCATCGCATCCCAGCTCCATCGCCAGCGCCGCGTCGGACGCCGTGCCGATCCCGGCGTCCAAGACGATCGGCACCCCTGCCCGCGAGGTGATCAGTTCGATGTTGTGCGGATTGCGGATGCCAAGGCCGGTGCCGATCGGCGCGCCGAGCGGCATGACCGCGGCACAACCCGCTTCCTCCAGCCGGAGCGCGAGCACCGGATCGTCATTGGTGTAGACCAGCACGATGAAACCGTCCGCCACCAACTGCTCGGCGGCCTCCAGGGTTTCCTGCGGATCCGGCAGCAAAGTGCGATCGTCGGCGTGCACCTCGAGCTTGATCCAGTCGGTCTCCAGAGCCTCCCGGGCCAGCCGGGCGGTCAGCACCGCCTCGGCCGCACTCCGGCAGCCCGCCGTGTTCGGCAGCAACCGAATGCCGAGTCGCCGCAACAGGTCGAGCACGCCCGAGCCGCCCGCGGTATCCGCCCTGCGCATCGCGACGGTGGTCAGCTCGGTGCCGGATTCCACAAGCGCGCGCTCGAGCACCGCGAGGTTGTTCGCGCCACCGGTGCCGATGATCAACCGCGAGTTCAACTTGTGCCCGCCGATCACCAGCGGGTCGGCTGTGTCGTAGCCGCTGCTCTCGATCTGCTCACTCATGCCACTCAACCGCCTTGCACCGCGACCAGAATTTCCACTCGTGCCCCATCTGCGATCACCACGTCGGGCCAGCTACCGCGCGCGATGACCTCCCCGTCGACGGCGACAGCGACACCGCGCTGCGTCGTGCCGAGTTCGGTGAGCAGTTCGACGAGCGTGATCCCGTCGGAGAACTGACGCTGGTCACCGTTGACCTCTACCTCGATCACACTCGTTCCTCTCTTCTGGTCAGCTGTCGATTCGGATGGGCTGCCGCGATGTGCGCGGGCGGCTCCCTTCCGTCCAGCTGGGCCAGCACGGCGTCGGCGGTGATCGGCGCCAGCAGCAGGCCGTTGCGGTAGTGACCGGATGCCACCAGGACACCGTCGGACAGCGCCCCGATCAGCGGCAGATTGTCGGTGCTGGCCGCACGCAGCCCGGCGGCCGCCTCCACCAGTTCGTACTCGCCGATGCTCGGGAACACCCGCTCGGCCCCTTCCAGCAACTCGCGCACACCGCGAGCGGTCACGGTCTCGTCGAATCCGGCCTCGTATTGCGTCGCTCCGAGCACCACCTCGCCATCGGCGCGCGGCACCAGGTAGATCGGCCGACCCTCGACGATCGCGCGGATCGTGACGGCAGGCGGCGGCAAGCTGCTCCTGCGCGGCCGCAGCCGCAGGATCTCCCCCTTGAGCGGCCGAATCACGTCGGCGAGTTCGGCGTGCAGTGCTGCGCTGCGGGCGCCCGCCGTGATCACGACCGCGTCGACGTCGTGGGTTGCCTGGTCGGTGACTACCCGATGTGCGGTCACCTCGACCGCGGTCTCGGCAACGACGCGCACCCCGTTGTGCTGACCGGCCACCCGGAGCGCGTCCAGCAGCTTGCGGTTGTCCACAGCGAGGTCACCCGGCACCCACAGCCCCGAACGCAGCGCGGTGGACAACCCGGGTACCCGCGAACGAAGCTGCCGACCGGTCAACACATCGACGGTGCGCCCCACCGACTGCAGGTACTCCGCGACGATCTCCAGCTGCGCGGCGTCCGCCCGATCGAATGCGGCGACGACGGTGCCAGCCATCGACAAGGCGGGGTCGGCGCCTTCGGCTGCCAGCCGGCCCGCAAACTCCGGCCACCGGCGAAGCGACTCCTCGCCGAGCCGCAGCACGGCTTCCTCACCAGGCCACGCCTCGGTGACCGGGGCGAGCATGCCGCCGGCCACCCAGGAGGCACCTCTGCCTGGGGTGGGGTCGATCAGCGTTACCGCGTACCCGGCCGCTGCCGTGCGCCATGCAACGGACAAGCCGATAACGCCGCCGCCTACCACGGCGATCCTGGACTTACCTACCAACGTCGATCACGCTCCCTGCGCCGGCATTATCCGGATCAGGTTCCACGGTCGGAGCTCGCAGCTCCCTCTCAACCCGTCGTTTCGGGCTCCCGTGCGGACTCCTCCACCGTAGCGCGGGTGGGCCATCGGAATCCAGTGCACGCTTCCGCCAGGTAGCGTCGCGGCTATGCCACAGCTCACCGGTGACCAGATCAGAAAGCGTCTCGCCGACGCGCGGCTATACCTGTGCACGGACGCGCGTTCGGAGCGGGGCGACCTCGCGGAGTTCGTCGACGCGGCGCTCGCGGGCGGCGTCGACATCATCCAACTCCGGGACAAGACGGGTGGCGCCCCGCTGGAGGCGCGCAGGGAGATCGCCGCCGTCGAGGTGCTTGCCGAAGCGTGTGAACGGCACGGCGCGCTGCTGTCGGTCAACGATCGGGCGGACATCGCGCTGGCCGTCGGCGCTCATGTGCTCCACCTCGGCCAGGACGACATCCCGGTTGACCTGGCGCGACGGATAATCGGCGAAGGCCCCGTCGTGGGCCGCTCGACGCACTCGGCTGCCCAGGCACGGGCCGCCGAAGCCGAGCCAGGCGTGGACTACTTCTGCACCGGGCCATGCTGGCCTACGCCGACGAAGCCGGGCAGGAGCGCGCCCGGGCTCGATCTGGTGCGTGCCACCGCGGCCGAAGCGCCCAACCGTCCGTGGTTCGCGATCGGCGGCATCGACCGCGCTCGGCTGGCCGAGGTACTTGAGGCAGGGGCGCAACGGATCGTCGTGGTGCGGGCGATCACCGAGGCGGCCGATCCCCGCGCGGCGGCGGCCGAACTCACGGCCGCACTGCGCGACGATCGGACCCGCTGAGCCGGTGGGGGGAAGGCTGGCTCAGCGGGCCCGATCGATGCGACGCAGACGGTGCGGGCTGTGCAGGGTCAGTCCGCACGACTGCTGGTCACGACGGTAAGGAACTGACGGGGAGCCCGGAAGGGCTTGCGGTGCCGACGACGCGGTGGGTTTTTCCCAAGCCCGCACCATTCCCAGTTAGCCGCACACACAGTAACCGCGCACGGTTCGACGGTGACAGCTGGTGACCGCGCCGCGCTGGCATAGTGACGGTATGAACCTGGTGACCCTCAGCGATATTCGTGCCGCAGCGGAACGGATCGCACCGATCGCGACCCGCACGCCATTGCTGGCGCAACCATGGTCGAACCGTCCACTGTGGCTCAAAGCGGAAAACCTCCAGCAAGGTGGCGCCTTCAAGATCCGAGGCGCGTACAACGCCATCGCCGCGCTGAGCGAGGAGGATCGAGCGCGCGGTGTAGTGGCCTACTCCAGCGGTAACCACGCCAACGCCGTCGCTCGGGCAGCCAAGGAATTCGGCGTCCGCGCGACGATCGTGATGCAGGACTCGACACCGAGGGTCAAGGTCGAAGCGACCGCCGCCCACGGCGCCGAGATCATCGAGGTGCCGATGTCAGAACGGGAAGCTGTCGCGCACTCGATCGCCGAACAACGCGGTCTGACCCTGGTTCCACCGTTCGACCACCCGAATGTGATCGCCGGGCAGGGCACCATCGGCTTGGAGATCGCTGAGGACCTTCCCGACGTTGACGTCGTGCTGGTGCCGATCGCGGGCGGTGGGCTGGCCTCCGGCGTCGGGACCGCGATCAAGGCTCTGTGCCCGGACGCCGCCGTCTACGGCGTCGAACCGGAGCTCGCCGCCGATGCTGCGGAGAGCCTCGCGGCCGGGCACCGGGTGCACTGGCCTGCTGAGCAGCGGGCCCGGACCATCGCCGACGGGTTGCGCACCGAACCCTCAGAGCTGACCTTCGCGCACCTTCGCGCGGTGCTGGACGGGATCGTCACGGTCTCCGAGGTGGAAATCCGCGCCGCGGTGCGCGTGCTGGCCACCCGCGCCAGGTTGGTCGCCGAGCCGAGCGGGTCGGTCACCACTGCCGCGCACCTCTTCCACAGCGAGGCGCTACCCCCCGGCCGCACGGTCTCTGTCGTCTCCGGCGGCAACATCGACCCGGACCTGCTCGCGGAGATCCTGATCGGCTGACCGCAACCCTCTGGCCCCGTGTCGTGCGTGAATGTTGTTGCTCAAGCA
>JBOHER010000256.1:0-4739 GCA_050701115.1 Haloechinothrix sp.
CTCGTCAGGCGAACTGGACGGACCGTTTGGCCAGCCCGTACCAGTAGCCGTCCACCACCGTCTTGCTCGGAGTCTCACTCTCGCCCGCGCCGAGTGCGACGAACAGCGGGGCGAAGTGTTCGGTACGTGGGTGCGCCAGCCGTGGACCAGGTGCCCGGTGTTCGAAGTCCAGCAGGGCGTCGATGTCGCGGTCACGTAGGACTTCGGCTCCCCAGTGGTCGAACTCGGCCGACCAGCCGGGCGCGGGTACATCGCTGCGGCCGCCCAGATTGATCGCCCGCAGGTTGTGCGTGAAGAACCCGCTACCGATGATCAGCACGCCCTCGTCCCGCAACGGCGCGAGGCGTTGGCCGAGCCGGTAGAGCTCGGTCGGGTCCAATGTGGGCATGGAGATCTGCAGGACCGGGATGTCCGCGTCCGGGTACATCTCCACCAGCGGCACGTAAGCGCCGTGATCGAGTCCGCGGGCCGGGTCGTCATGCACCTGGTGGACGCCACGTACCACGTCGCGGACCCGGGCTGCCAGTTCGGGCGCGCCCGGGGCGGGGTAGGTCACCTGGTAGTAGCGCTCCGGAAAGCCCCAGAAGTCGTAGACGAGGGGCCGGGTCGTGGTGGCGCCGATGGTCAGCGGTGCCTCCTCCCAGTGCGCGGAGACGATCAGGATCGCGCGCGGTCGAGGCAGATCGGCCGACCACTCGGCGAGCTGGCGCGTCCAGAGCGCGTCGTCGGCCAACGGTGGAGCGCCGTGGCTGAGGTAGAGCACCGGCATCCGCTCGGTGGTCATCCGAACTCCTATGTTGAACCCTCAACTACTATGGTAGGTCCACTACTATGTTGAACCCTCAACTACCATGGTAACTCAACATTCACGATGCTGAAAGACGCTTTGGGCGCGTTGGGTGCACTGAATGGCCCGTTCAGTGCATCTAGTGCGGTGAACGGGCCATTCAATGCACCGCTAGGTGATGCCCACCAGTCGGGCCATCAGCGATACGCCGACGACCACCAGGACGATGCCGATGAGGTCAAAGACGACACCGGAGCGGACCATCTTCGTGATGGGGATAAGGCCGGAACCGTAGACGATCGCGTTCGGTGGCGTCGACACCGGTAACATGAACCCGTAGGAGGCGCCGAAGGTCGCCGCGAGCGCCGGGATGACGGGACTCACGCCCGCCGCGACCGCGATCGGGATCACGATGGGGATCACCACTGCCGCGCTTGCGGTGTTGGACGTCGTCTCCGAGATGAGCACTGCGATGACGACCGAGAGCACGGTGATGGCGAGCAGGCTGGACACACCCAGTGTGCTGACCATGCCCTCGCCCAGCCGTTGCGCCAGCCCGGTGTCGGCGAGCAGCGACCCCAGCACGATCCCACCGCCGAAGAGCAGGATCGTGCCCCAGTCGATGCTGACGGCTTGGTTCCAGTTGAGCGTGAACCGGCGCTGTCCCCAGTCCACTGGTAGCACGAACAGCAGCGCGGCCGCGAAGATGGCCACCACGCCCTCGTCGAGCCGATCGCTCAACGCCGTGTAGATCCCGGATTCGTCGCCGAAGATCAGGTTGGCCACACCCGGCAGGATCCAGAGCGTCACCGCGATCACGAATACGATCAGGGTGTTGCGCCCACCCCGGGACATCCGGCCGAGTTCGGCTCGTTCCTCGGCGATGTACTCGGCAGCTCCGGGAATCTTGTTGATCTCGGGGCGGTTCAGCAGGATCAGCACCGCACAGAGCGCCACGAACATCACCAGCACGATGGGCAGCGCGGTGATCGTCCACTGGAAGAACGAGATACTCGTGCCGGTTTGCTCTTCGATGAAGCCGATCCCGATCAGGTTCGGTGGGCTGCCGATGGGTGTGATCAGCCCGCCGACGCTCGCGCCGAAGGCGATCATCAGCATCAGCGCGGTACCGAACCGCAGCCGGGTCGGATCGGAAACGCCCGTCTGTTCGGTGATCAGTCCGGACAGTGCGCCCATCATGCCCAGCCCGATCGGCAGCAGCATCGCGGTCGCGGCGGTGTTGGAGATGAACGCCGACAACGACATGCCGATCGCGCCGAAGGCGATGATCACCCCGTACGTGGACCGGCCCACGCCGGGGAGGGACAGCACTCGGAACGCGAAGCGGCGGTCCAGGCCGTGCGTCGTCATGGCCTCGGCGATGATGAATGCCCCGATGAAGACGAACAGCGTGGGGCTGCCGAACGCGGCGAACACGTCGTCCACCGACGCCACGCCGAACAGCACGCACAAGGCCATCGCCACGACCGCGGTGACCGGAATCGGGATCGCCTCGGTCAGCCAGTAGGTGATGGTGAAAACCATGATCGCGGCCAGCGTCTGCTGCTGCGGGGTGAGGTTCAGCGGGAGCAGCAGGACGACGACCGCGAGCAGTGGCCCCAGGAACAACCCGATCGTTCGGCGACCACGTTCGAAGCGTTCCTCGGCCGGCGTCAGGCGTTCGGCCTGCTCGTCCAGCGTCCGGTAGGTCTTACCTCGGTGAAATTCGTGCGCCATGACGCCTCAGCCCTCCGGGTTCGATTGCCCACCAAGGTAACGAGCACCGCAAGGACCCGCGACTCAGTTGGCCGCTCGTGTCGCCGAGTTGGCCACCTGCGGCACCGAGTTGGCCACCTGCGGCACCGAGTTAGCCTTAGGGTCTCACCCCGCCGTCCGGCAAGCACAAGGCCGTCGCTTTCCGCTGGGCGGTCGACAAGCAACTCCGCGACGCCGTCAGCGACTTCGCCGCCGACAGCTGACGCGCCAACCCCTGGGCCGCCAACCTCTACAACCAGGCCACCGCCCGCGGCAAGGACCACCCCCACGCCACCCGCATCCTCGCCCGCGCCTGGCTCTACGTCATCTGGCACTGCTGGCAAGACCGCGTCCCCTACGACACCGCCCAGCACGGCGCCCTCCAACACCTGCTCAGACAAGATCAACCAGCCGCGGCTTGACACAGGGCTACTCACTGGTGCGTGGATCAAGACCGACCTGGTCGACAGCGCCGACGCGCACCCGGTGTTCGGCAAGCTGCGCGCCGGGATGCCCGGTCTGCTGGGCACGACCTGCCTGAGGGACGTCGCGCTGGACATCCTTGAGAAGGGCACGCTCAAGCGGGCTCGGACCATCCACGTGCCGCGCTGGGTCGGCGGGCTGAAGCTCATCTGGACGTTCCCGGCCGGACGCCGGCGGAGTGTCGATGATCAGGTGAGGTTGTGCTCGATGGCGTAGGTGGCTGCGGCGGTGCGGGAGCCGACGCCGAGCTTGGTGAAGATGTTGCTGACATGGCGGTGCACGGTCTTGTCGCTGAGGAACAGGTCGGTCGCGATGGCGTGGTTGGTCTTGCCGGCGACGATAAGCCGGAGCACCTCGACCTCACGGAGACTGAGGCCGCCGGTGTCCGCCCCTCGTCGTTTCGGGGTGAGCTGTTCGACGGCCTTCAGGTCGGGGAGGGCGCCGAGCTGCGTGAAGATCTGGGCGGCGGCGTCGAGCTCCATCGCCGCGGAGTCTTCGTCGCCAGGGCGCGGCATGCCTGGCCGATCAGCACGCGCACGCGGGCGCCCTCGTATGGGGCGTCCAGGTCCCGCCATTCCTGCCACGCCCGGCGCAGTTCCGGTAGCGCCGACTGCGGGTTGTCCGCTGCGAGCTCCACGGCGCCGCGCGCGTGGGCGGCCTGCGCACGCAGCGCCGGCATGTCGCAGGTGGCGGCGATCGCGGCCAGCTCGTCGGCTGCATCCCGCGCGACGGGCAGATCGTGCGCGGCCAGCATGCACTCGACGGAAGCAGGCAACAGGCTCGACCGCGCCAGCGGGTCGCTCGTCTCGACCAGCGATCGCCGTATCGCCGCTGCCGCGGCCTGGGGCTTGCCCTGCGCGAGCCCCAGCAGGGCCATCCCGGGCTGGGTTTGACCGCCGTACTCACTGGCGTGCCGATACGCGTCCTCGGCCGACGTGAACTCCCCACGGAGCCGGTGGATCTCGCCGAGCTGGTAGAACGCGTACCCGGCGACGATCTGCCCGTAGCCGTGCTGCAGCTCGTCACAGGCAACCCGGGCCTCGTGGGCCACATCCGGCCACGCCCCGCCGAGCTGCAGCAGCTCGGACCGGTGGATGCGGCAAATTCCGGAGTAGGGGCCGGTGAACTGAGGCAGCGAGTCACGCCAGGCGTTGAGCGCCCGGGTCCACTCGCGGGCGCGGCGGACGTCGTGCAGCTGGTGACAGGCGTCGATGGTGCTGCAGTAGATCCAGCCGGTGACCCGGGGTGTCCGCGTACTACCTGATATGGCGTGCGTGGTACGACCTGGCGGGTAGTACGCGGACACACGGGCCGCCTCGCCGAGGCCGAACAGCTATACCGGCGCACCATCGGCATCCTGCGCGCCCGCGTCACGCAGGACCACCCGATCCTGGCCGCGTGCCGGGAAAACCTCCGACACTCGCAACTGCCGCATCGAGAGCCGCCCCCTGGAGAATGACGACCATCCGGGCTTCAGGTCTGCTCCACCGCTTCCAGGGTGAACCCGGCAGATTGGATCAGACTCCTATTGGTCCAGTTGTCGTGTCAGACTTTGCTCCGACGCCGAGGCCTAGGTCGTCAGCTGCGCCACGGTGGCGCCGACGGCCTCATAGGTCGCGGCCGCGCGCTGGTCGAGGCTCAGCAGCGTCGCCTTGTGCTCCGCTGCGGTGAAGGCGATCAGCGCGTCGTAGGCCGGACCGCCGAGAATCTGACC
>JBOHER010000257.1:0-2024 GCA_050701115.1 Haloechinothrix sp.
GCGGCTGTGGAAGACGTCGTTACCGGAGCGTGCGGCTACTGCGCGAAGGCCTTCCACACCGTCGACGGCGTCGAAGACGCCCACGTGCAGCTGCTCAACGAGTACGAAGGTCACCCCAGCATCAGGAACCTGGTCCGCGACGGTTACCAGGTGATCACCTTCTGAGGAAACCCGATCGGTCGTGCCTCGACCGATTGACGGTGTTAGCACGTCCTCGGCGCGTGCAAGCTTCCGTTGGCGAAGCTAGAGAGCGTGTTCTTCACGCCGATCGTTGACGATCGTCGTGGGTGGCCACTGGGCACCGGCGTGATCTCCACGGCGATCAAGAACCGCGGCGCCACCTCCGCGTGGGTGGACACCGTGACGCGAAAACAGGGCGTGGAGCCGACCAGAAGACCGGGCCCGGCCCGGCAGGTGGCGATGAAACGCCAACCCCGCACCGGGTGACCGGGCAAGACGGGGACCGCTAGCTGGTAACGGCTGGCTGCAACGCGAGTACTCACTAGAGTTCACTCACTTTGCAACGGCCCCGACAAGAGCGGGAGGACATGATGGAAACGAGGGGGCGCACCATGCTGACCGCCTGGCTCGTGGTGGCGGCAATCGGCGCTGTCACGGCGTGCGGGAACAACTCGACCGCAGGTCAAGCGGTGACCGAGGGCGATGTAGGCGGCCTGCCGGTCACCCATTTCGACAGCGGGCTCAAGGACGACGCGCCGGAGCCGACGCTGTGGGTGGACAACGCGACCGGCAACGAGATCGACCGGCTGGCCATCGCCACCATCGAGGACGTCACCGACTACTGGAGCGAGCAGATGCCTGCCCATTTCGGGGAGGACTTCCAGCCGCTCAAGCGCCTGTTGTCGTATGACTCGAGCACAGACGACTTCCGCGCGTGCGGGGCCTCCACCTTGGGGCTGGTGAACGCATTCTTCTGCCCCAGCGAGGATCTGATCGCGTGGGATCGCGGGCGGCTGCTCCCCTTGGTGCACGTAAAGTACGGTCCGATGTCGGTCGCGACGGTGCTCGCCCACGAGTACGGCCATGCGCTGCAATTCCGGCTTGGCCCGAACGCCGGCATCAACAACGCGACGAAGACCATCGTTCGCGAGTTGCAGGCCGACTGCTTCACCGGAAACTACTTCCGCTACCTGGCGGAGGGCGACAGCCCGTACTTCACCCTCTCGACGTCGGAGGGAGTCAACGCCGCTCTCAGCTCGCTGTACTTCGTACGAGACGCGCCAGGTGCGCTGAGCAACGATCGAGGTGCGCACGGCACCGCGTTCGACCGCACTTATGCCTTCCAGCTCGGCTTCGAGCAGGATCCCAAGGCCTGTGCGGAGATCGACGCGCAAACCGTCCGCGAGCGGACCACCCAGCAGAAGTTCAGTGAGCAGGACCTCCAGTCCGGCAAGGGTGATGCCCGCGTCGATGAGCGAACCCTCGGCTTCGTCAAGGAAAGCCTTGACGCCACCTTCCGGGCGACCGGGGCCCAGCCGCCGGAGATCGTCGCCGGCAGTGGGTCCTGCCCGGACGGCGACGGCACTCCACCTGCCTCTTACTGCCAGGACACCAACACGGTCACCGTGGATATCCAGGCGCTGGGCACGCTCGGCGAGCCCATTGACATGCAGGCCGAGCGGGAGGGGCAGGAGTCCAGCGGCAAGGGCGACTTCGCCGCGTTCGCCTCTGTCGCCTCGCGCTATGCGCTGGCCGTGCAGAAGGCCACCGGTGGCGCGCTCGATGACGCCGGTGCGGGGCTACGCACCGCCTGCCTGGTGGGCGCGTGGGCGGGCGCGGCGAATCGGCCGCGCGCGATCAAGCCGATCATCCGCCTTTCCCCCGGCGACCTCGATGAAGCCATCCTGGAGATGCTGCAGCCGAAGAGCCTCATCGCCTCCGACGTCAACGGCATCCCGGTACCCAACGGCTTCGCTCGGATCGAAGCCCTCAGGATCGGCTACAACGAGGGCGTCGAACCGTGTGGCCGGACCTTCAGCTGAGCCCCCACCCTTGTGAGTGGT
>JBOHER010000258.1:0-21563 GCA_050701115.1 Haloechinothrix sp.
CCCGCCCGAACTCGGCCGCGCCCCGAACCCGCAGCCATCCGGGGACGAACCGGCGAGCGGGGGCCATCAGCACCCGCGCCTCCCGCGCCCGCAGCGCCTCACAGATTTCCGGCAGCCGCTCGGCGAACGTCGCGGCCGTGATGCCGTCCGGCAGCCGGACCGGAGCGCGCGACTCTCCTCGTGCGTGAGGACAACGAACCGGCGCAAGCCGCGTATCGTCGCTGGGGCTGGCAAAGAGTCGGGAAGCTGCGACCGTTCCCTGATTCTCCGCACTTCGATGCCATGATCCTTCCGCTACCGCTGGACGAGGCGCGCACCGTCAATAGCGCGAGTCTGGCTGATAATGCGGGAAGGATCGGGCGGACTCGGTGAAACATTTCGGCCCGGATCCGGTCTTTTGTAGTAGAGGCTCTGCCGCCACGCAACCCCGGTTTCGGTGCTGCCGGGGGTGACGCGGCCCGGCGTGGCAACTTCTGGGCTTGGTGAGAGATGGGCGCGCCGGAGGTGCCCGAATACCCCCATCCGGCGGCGCAATGACCCCCGTCAAGGGGATCGGACCCCACTTCTCGTGGCTGTCGCAGCAGGTCATCGGCCGCATAACCTTCCTCAATCTCGGTGAAACACCGCCAAGTCTGGAGACGCACGTGGCTGATCAGGAAACCTTCGACTACGTCATTGTTGGCGCGGGCAGCGCCGGCTGCGTGCTGGCCGCGCGGCTGACCGAGGATCCCACTGTCTCGGTGCTGCTGCTGGAAGCGGGACCCGCCGATGATGCCGATGAGATTCACATCCCGGCCGCGTTCGCCAGCCTGTTCAAGACCCGCTGGGACTGGAACTACGAGACTTCTCCGCAGAAGCATCTGGACAATCGACGGAGCTACTGGCCGCGGATGAAGGCGCTCGGCGGCTGCTCCTCGATGAACGCGATGATCTATATGAGAGGCAACCGCGTCGACTACGACACCTGGCGCGACCAACACGGCGCGCAGGGCTGGGGCTACGCCGACGTGCTCCCCTACTTCGTCCGCGCGGAGGGCAACAATCGCCTCGACGGTCCCTACCATGGCACGTCGGGCCCGCTGCACGTCGAGGATCGGCGCTACACCCATGAGCTCACCGAGGCGTGGGTGGAGTCGGCCGTTGAGTGGGGTTTCAAGCGAAACGACGACTTCAACGGCCCCGATCAGGAAGGTGCCGGACTCTATCAGGTCACCTGCAAGCGCGGCAGGCGCTGGTCCGCGGCTGACGCGTACCTGCGTCCGGCCATGGACCGGCCGAACCTGACCGTCCGGACCGATGCGCAGGCGACCAAGGTGCTGCTGGAGGGCACCCGCGCCATTGGCGTGCGCTACCTGCATCACGGCGCGGAGCGCACCACCCACGCGGGCGCCGAGGTGATCCTGTCCGGCGGCGCGGTCAACACTCCCCACCTGTTGATGCTTTCCGGCATCGGACTGGCCGCACACCTGCGGGACCACGAGATCGATGTCGCCGTCGACGTTCCGGGAGTCGGCCAGAACCTGCAGGACCACCCGATCGTGCCCCTGCTGTGGTTCACCAAGGGGACCAGCGATCTCGTCGATTACTCCACGCCCGCTCGGCTCGCCCAATGGCAACTGCTCGGGCGAGGACCGCTGGCCTCGAACGTGGGAGAGGGCGGCGCTTTCTTCGCCAGCCGTGACGGTCTGAACGCTCCCGACCTCCAGGTCCATGCCGCACCTACGGGCTTCTACGAGAACGGGCTGCGCGAACCGGTCGGTCGGATGGTCACCGTCGGCGCGACGCTGGTGAACGTATTCAGCCGTGGCGTCCTGCGGCTGAAGTCAGCGAATCCGTTGTGGAGCCCGGAAATCGATCCCGGCTACTACGAGGATCCGGCCGACCTGGATGCCGTCATCGCGGGCTGCCGAACCCTCCTCGAGATCTCTCAGCAGGGGCCATTGGCCGGATTGCTCGATCGGCCCTACCTGCCCGCACGCACGGACAACCTCAGCGACGGAGAACTGGCCGAGCACGTGCGCGCGCTGACCCAGACCCTGTTCCACCCGGTCGGCACCTGCGCAATGGGCGAGGGCGAAGACGCTGTCGTCGATGCCGAGTTGCGGGTGCGTGGTACCGAGGGCCTGCGGGTGGTCGACGCTTCGGTGATGCCCACGGTGACCAGGGGCAATACCAACGCACCGACGATCATGATCGCCGAGAAGGCCGCGGACCTCGTCCGCGGCCGCTCGCTGCCCGCCGCCGCCGTCTGATCGCCGCCGACTGTTCGACTCTGCACGCATTGGAGGAGTTTCCGTGACTGCCACTAACACCGCCGCCGGGACAGCCAGCCGTCGTCGAAAGCCGAAGCAGACGATCGCGCCCGCCACGAGTCCGTCCACTTTCGACTCGCTCAACCCGGCTACCGGCGAGGTCGTCGGCTCCTACCCGGTGCACGGCCCCGACGAGGTCACGGCCGCTGTCGGCCGGGCCAAGCAGGCGGCGGAGTTCTGGGCGTCGCTGTCGTTCTCCGAGCGGGCACAGCGCCTCGTCGCGTGGAAGGGAGTGCTCGCTCGGCGGATGGCCCAACTGGCCGATGTCGTGCACCTCGAGACCGGCAAACCGCACTCTGACGCGCAACTGGAGATCGTCCTCGCCATCGACCACATCGCCTGGGCGGCCAAGAACGCGCGCAAGGTGCTCGGCCCGCGCCGTGTCTCACCCGGCTTGCTGATGGCCAACCACGCCGCGTCGGTCGAATACCGGCCGCTCGGGGTGATCGGGGTGATCGGGCCGTGGAACTACCCGATCTTCACTCCGCTCGGATCGATCGCCTACGCGCTCGCCGCGGGCAATGCGGTGGTCTTCAAGCCCAGCGAGCACACCCCCGGAGTCGCGGCCTGGCTGGTGGACGCCTTCGCGCAGGTCGTTCCGGAGGCGCCCGTGCTGCAACTGGTCACGGGGTTCGGGCCGACCGGAGAGGTGCTGTGCCGATCCGGCGTCGACAAGATCGCGTTCACCGGGTCGGCGAAGACGGCGACCCATGTGATGCGAGCCTGCGCCGACGACCTGGTCCCGATGATCATCGAGGGCGGCGGAAAGGACGCCATGCTGGTCGATGCCGACGCTGACATCGCGGCAGCAGCCGACGCCGCGGCATGGGGTGGCATGTCCAACGCGGGCCAGACCTGCATCGGCGTCGAGCGGGTATACGTGCACGAGCAGGTCTACGACGCGTTCCTGGACGAACTCACCGCGCGGACGCGGCAGATCCGCGGCGGTGTGGACACCGGCGCGCAGTTCGGACCGATGACCATGCCGTCACAGCTCGACGTCATCCGCAGGCACATCACCGACGCCATCTCCCGCGGTGGCAGGGCACTCGTGGGTGGGGTCGATGCCGTCGGCGATCGGTGCGTGCAGCCGACCATTCTCGTCGACGTGCCGGAGGATTCAGTCGCGGTGACCGAGGAAACCTTCGGGCCGACTTTGACCATCGCGAAGGTGCGCGACATGGACGAGGCGGTGCGGCTGGCGAATGACTCCCGCTACGGCCTCGGTGCGACGGTCTTCTCGAAGCGGCGCGGCGCGGAACTGGCCCGGCGGATCCGCTCCGGCATGGCCGCCGTGAACTCCGTGATCGCTTTCGCGGCGATGCCGTCTTTGCCCTTCGGCGGTATAGGGCAGTCGGGATTCGGCCGGATACACGGTCCAGATGGCTTGAAGGAGTTCACCGCAGCCAAAGCCGTTGCGCGGCAGCGTTTCCGCGTGCCCCTCACGCTCACCACCTTCGCCCGATCGGCAGGCGCGGACAAGGCGGTCGCGACGCTGACCACCCTGCTACACGGGCGCGCCCGGCATGCTGCCTCGCCGCAGGCGCTGGCTGGCCGAGGTGCGCGGTGAGCGATCTTCCTCTTCCCGAACTTCCCGGCGTGCGTCACCATTTCGTCGACCTTGACGGCGTGCGCGTGCATGTCGCCGAGGCCGGTTCGTGGCCGCCACCGGTGTTCCTGCACGGCTGGCCGCAGCATTGGTGGACCTGGCGGCACCTGCTCACCTCGTTGGCGTCGTCCTACCGCGTGATCTGCCCGGACTTGCGCGGCTACGGCTGGTCGGATGTGCCGTCTGGCGGATACGACAAGGAGCAGATGGTGACCGATCTGCTGGCCTTGTTCGACGCGCTCGAATTGGACGACGTGCGCCTGGTGGGTCACGACTGGGGCGGGGTGGTCGGTTTCAGCGCCTGGAGGTTCCGACCCTGTTCGTGCACGGCGACCGGGACATCGTGCTCCGTCCGGCCTTCGTGGCGGGCGGTGAGCGGTTCGCCGATGACCTGCGGTTGGAGCTGGTACCGGACGTCGGTCACTTCATCACCGATGAGGTTCCGGAGTTGGTGCTGGATCGGGTACGGAGCTGGTTCGCTGCCTGACCCACTGGAAATCAGTGTTGTACAACAAGAAGGAGACACCCATGCCCGCGTTCAAAGACGAGTCCGAGGTCTACGACTACGTCGGAGGAATCTTCGAGCAGGCCGTCGCCGACCCCGTGCTCGGTGCGAAGTTCGCCGAATCCGGTGTCGTGCTTCGGCTGAACTACACCGACCCGGACGCCTCGCTCACCGTCGATATGCCGCGACGCGAGGTGCACACCGGAGATTCGGGACCGACGCCGAATGTGGAGATGTTCATGTCGGCCGACACTGGTAACCGGTTCTGGCTCGGCAAGGTGAATCTGACCCTGGCGATGGCCAAGGGACAGGTGAAGGCGAAGGGCTCGGTGCCCAAGCTACTCAAGCTGGTACCGAGCGCGAAGAGCCTGTTCCCGCGATACCGGGCGATGCTGGAGGAGAACGGGCGCACCGACCTGCTGAGCGCCTAGCGCCCGGACAGGCCAGGCGTACGGGGCGGTTGTCCCGGATCGAGCAGCCCGAACTGCCCGGCCAGGCTGGCCGCTTCGACCCGGTTGGTCGCCCCGATCTTGTTCAGCAGGGACGCCACCATGCGTTTCGCGGTGCGTTCCGAGACCAGCATTCTGCGGGCGATGTCGGTGTTCTCCAACCCCCGGGACAGCAACTGCCACAGTTGCAGGTCCCGGGGACCGAGTCGTTCCAGCAGTTCTCGCGACGGCTTGCGGGAGGCGTTCAACATGACGTCGACGAGTCGGGGGTCCAAGACACAGAAGCCCCCCGCGATGGTGAGCAGCGGGGCGATGAGGACCTCGGGATCGGCTGACTTCGGCAGGTAGCCGTCCGCGCCCGCTCGGATCGCCTCCTCGGCCAACTCCATGTCCTCCGCGCCGGACAGGGCAAGGATGCGCGTCGTCGGAGAACGCTTCTTGATCTGGCGGATCGCGGCCGCGCCACCGAGTGGGGGCATCGCGAGATCCACTATCGCCAGGTCGGCCTGGCACCGCTCGGCCAGGGCGGCGGCCTCCTCCACCCGCGTGGTGTGCCCACCGACCTCGAACCTCTCGCCTGCCTTGGCGGACAGCAGCAATGCGAGCCCCTGGCCGAACAGATCGTGGTCGTCCACGATGACAACACGCAGCCGATCAGTCACGCTTGCAGTGTGACACGGTGGCCGGTGATTGCCAGTCCCCGCACAAGCTACGACGGAGGGCGGCCGTGGACAGGCGCACCGACAAGGTCCCGGTCCTAGCGCTGCCGCGATCCGATGGGCACGAGGACGAGTACGGACTGTCCCGAATCGAACTGGTCATCGTCTCGATCCGGTTTGCCATCGTGCTCTCTGCGATCGTGGTAGTGGTGATCGGTGTCGATCCGATGCGGCGGCACCCGGTTCCCGCCATCGCGCTGCTTGGTGTCGCGCTGGTCTACGCGGTGCTGCTCATGTTTCGCCCGCACTGGGAGCGCCCGGGCCGACGGTCGGCTGTCCTGGTCACCATGCTGGACAGCGCACTCTCGCTGGGAGTGATCGCGGCGACCGGAGCGGTGGAGAGCCCCGCCGCGACGATTCTGTTTCTGGTGATCGTCGCAGCGGCGACCCGGATGCGCCTGTCCGTGACGATCGCCATCGCGCTGGCACTCGCTGCAAGTTACCTGGCCATCGCGCTGTTGGTCGAACCCGAGCGAAACCCCTTCGACGAGCGGATGCAGATCGGCCTGTGGTGGGCGCTGTATCTGCTGTTCACCGCCGTGCTCGCGGGCAGCCTGTCGCTGTATGCCGAGCGCGCACACGAAGCGCAAGCCGCGGCGAAGGCCGAGGCCATCGCTGAGCACAGCGCAGCGGAGGAAGAACGCGACCTGCGAACTCGGTTGCTCGCGGCGCACCAGGCGCAGCACGACGGCTTACGCGCGATCCTGCACGACTTTCGTACCCCGGTGTCCTCCCTCACTGCCCTGACCGCGGAACTCGCGCATCCCCGAACAACCATCGCTGATGCCGAGAAAGAGGCCGCACTGCGACTGGTGTCCGCGCACGCCCAGCACTTCTCGGCGATGTTGGACGCGCTCTCCGATGTGGCGGCCAGCCGGAACCCAACCCTGTCAGGCAGGGCGCCGCAGACGGTGGAATTGCGGGAACTGCTACTCGTCGCGGGCGATGCCGCGGGACTGCGACCGCCTCGGTTGCGGCTGATCGTGGATCCGCCGACCGCGCGGATCCGAATCGACACCCAACGCTTCCGGCGGGTGCTGACCAACCTGATGGACAACGCGGAACGGCACGGGAAGAACGAGCCGGTCGACGTCGTTGCCCGGGTCGACGGCCGCCTTAGGGTGGACATCCTCGATCGCGGCCTGGGCATGACCCCCGAGCAATTGCGGGTGGCCACCCGCAAGGACGTGTCGCTCGGCGAAGCCGAGGGTGGCAGTGGACTCGGGCTATGGATCGTCGAGCAGATCGTGCAGGCGATGGGTGGAGAACTCCGTCTCGACGTCAGACCCGGCGGTGGCCTGGCCGCACACCTGTCCGTTCCGCTGGACTGACCCACACTCTGGCATCCGGCCAAGCCAGTTGGCCCGCATGGGCCAGAGGTGGCACCTCCGACCCGTATGCGTGCCGCCGACCGGCGGAGATGCTGCCTGCATAACGTCGCAACCAGCAGCGACAGCGGGTAGCGGAGGAGCCAGGCAGTGGAACACGTCGACGTCCTGATCGTCGGAGCGGGACCGGTAGGCCTCTACGGCACCTACTACGCCGGGTTTCGCGGCCTCAGCGTCGCGGTCATGGACAGCCTTCCCGAGGTCGGCGGCCAGGTGTCGGCGCTCTACCCGGAGAAGAGCATTTACGACGTCGCGGGCCTGCCCGGCGTGCGCGGGCAGACCCTGGTCGACAACCTGGTCGAGCAGGCCGCCCCGTTCCGGCCGCAATACCTGCTCGGGCAGCGGGCCGACACAGTCGAGCAGGCCGCTGGCGGCAAGATCGTAGTGACCAGTTCTGCCGGTACCCGAGTCTCGGCCGGCGCGGTGGTGGTCACCGGTGGGATAGGTAGCTTCTCGCCTCGACCGTTGCCCTGTGGCCGCGAGTTCGAGGGGCGTGGACTCGGCTACTTTGTGCCCAAACTGCACGCCTTGCGCGGTCTCGACGTGGTGGTCGTCGGCGGCGGAGACAGCGCGGTGGACTGGGCGCTCGCCCTGGAGGAAATAGCCTCCTCGGTGACCCTGGTGCACCGCCGACAGGCCTTCCGCGCGCACGAGCACAGCGTGACGCAACTGCGCGAATCCTCGACGCGCTTGGTGCTGGACGCCCAGGTGGTGGAGTTGCGCGGCGGCGATCATGTGCGCGAGGCCGTGGTTTCGGTCAAGGGGCAGGACGCGCACCTCGTGCTCGACGCGCGAGCCGTTGTCGCCGCCCTTGGCTTCACAGCTGACCTCGGTCCCCTGGAGTCCTGGGGCTTCACCCTCGACCGCAGGCGTATCACCGTGGACACCGCGATGCGAACCGGGGTGCCCGGCGTGTTCGCCGCAGGCGACATCGCGACCTATCCGGGCAAGGTCAAGCTCATCGCCGTCGGCTTCGGCGAGGTCGCGACCGCGGTCAACAACGCCGCAGCGCTCATGCAACCCGATATCGGGATCGAACCCGGGCATTCCTCGGATGCCCCATCTGGCCTGCCCGTCGCCGTCTGAAAGGACAACGTCATGACTTTCGTCATCGGAGAACCGTGCATCGACGTGATGGACCGTTCCTGCATCGAGGAGTGTCCGGTCGACTGCATCTACGAGGGCGAGCGGATGTTGTACATCCACCCCGTCGAGTGCATCGACTGCGGCGCCTGCGAACCGGCGTGTCCCATGGAAGCGATCCGCCCGCAGCAACGGCTCGCCGAGGAGTGGAAGCCCTTCCAGGAAGCCGCGAAGGAAGCAGTGCACCCACTGGGCGTCCCGGGTGGCTCGACCAAGGTCGAACTCCCTATCGCCGATCCGTCCTTTGTGGCCGGTTACAGCAAAGACGACTGACACCCGTTCCACCACATCGCCGGGCAGAGGCCGGCCGAAGAGAAGGAGTTTCACCGATGGCAATCGACGTCGTTATCGAGCACGGCAGCCGTACTGGCTTCGGCAGTCTGTCCGAGGGCGGGCTCCGCATGGAGTCGTTCCCGATGAAGCTGTTCAAGAAGGGCAACAAGAAGTTCTGGGACCCGTCCGACATCGACTTCTCGCAGGACGCGGGCGACTTCGCCGCGATGACCGACGACGAGAAGAAGCTCACCTGCACACTGGCCTCGCACTTCATGGCGGGGGAGGAGTCCGTCGCGCAGGATCTGCAGCCATTCATGTCGGCAATGGCATCGGAAGGCCGGCTGGCCGACGAGGCCTACCTGACGCAGTTTCTGTTCGAGGAAGCTAAGCACATGCAGGCGTTCCGTATGTGGTTCGACGCGTTGGGGCTCACCACCGACCTGCACAGCTACGTCGACTACAGCGAGCCCTACCACAAGATCTTCTACGAAGAGCTGCCCGCCTCGCTCTATGCCCTTGCACATGACCCTTCGCCTGCCGCGCAGATTCGCGCGTCGGTGACCTACAACCACGTCGTGGAGGGAACGCTCGCTCTCACCGGCTACTACGTGTGGGCGAAAGTGTGCAACAGCAGGGGAATCCTGCCCGGCATCCAGCAGGTGATCAAGCACATCGGTGACGACGAACGTCGTCACATGGCGTGGGGCACGTTCACCTGCCGCAGGCACGTCGCCGCCGACGACGCGAACTGGGACGTGGTGGACGAGCGGATGGGGGAGCTGTTGCAGCCCGCGATCGCACTCATCGCGACGATCTTCGATCAGTTCCCCGACACCATCCCGTTCGGACTCGACATCGAGGAAATGACCGAATACGCGATGGACAAGGTCGGCAGGCGGCTGGAGTCCATCGAAAGTGCGCGCGGCCGCGATGTGACAGAGATCGATGAGGACTACACGCCGATGCAGCTCGAGGACAAGTTCGCCGAGGAGGACACGGCAGCGATCGCGAAGAGCCTCGCCGCAGTTCGTAGCTGAATCCCATCGCCGCGTAAGGAGTAGACAATGTCGTTGGCCTCCATCGGAGGGTCCACGCTGGCCCCGTTCCAGCCGATGTCGTTGCCGGACGCGGTGCACGGCGATCTGGTCGCGTCAGCGCCGTCGCGACCGGACGCCACGTTGCGTGCGCTTGCGGCCGAGCTGCACGACGGCCTTGCCCAGGCGCTGTTCGCGGCTCGCCTTGACGTTGACGAGTTGCTTGCGTCGGACGAGTTGCCGGGCCCGGCCCGGCGACAGCTGGAACGACTCTCCGCGCGGCTGGGTGACAGTTCGAACGCACTGCGGTCGGTGCTGCACCGGTTGTTCCAGACCGGTAGCGGCACCGACCCGTGCGGATCGGTCACCGACCGGGTTCGGGACAGCGTCGAGGAATGCTACGCGCGCTGCGAGTTCACCGGCGATATCCGTGTTTCCGGCAGTGGGGTCGAACCGGGCGCTGCGGAGAGCGAGCTGCTCGTCCGGTCGGTGCGGGAAGCGCTCGCGAACATCTCCAAACACGCCAACGCCTCTCACGTGCTGGTGTCGCTGCGGCGTGGGCGCGCGTGGTGGACCGTCGAGATCGAGGACGACGGTGTCGGTGATTCCGCCGATGTCCGAACGCGGCTCTCGCAGCCGGTCGGCCTGTCGTTCGGGCTCAGCAGCTTGGCCGACGAGGCCGCCCGGCTGGGTGGCCGACTCTGGGTATCCAGGGCACAACGGCTCGCGGGAATCAGCCTCAGTGTGTCGGTCCCGGTCGGGCTGGGGTGCTGACATGACGACCAAGGCCGCCGTTCGTGCTGTTCTTGTCGATGACCACCAGCTGGTGCTGGACGGACTCAGCCGTGCGTTGACGCGTCAGGGAATGAGCGTGCTCGGCACCTTTGTGGACGGACATTCGGCTCTGCGTTTCCTCGGGTGCCACGTCGTGGACTTCTTGGTTGTGGATCTCCGCTTGCGGGACGAGTCCGGCATCTCGGTGGTCACCGAGACCCATCGCAGGCACCCGGACATCAAGATCGCGGTGCTGACCAGCTTCGATGACGGGGGTGCGGCATCCTCCGCGGTCCGGGCAGGCGCCACCGGCTATCTGCTAAAGGACACCTTGACCAGCGAATTGAGCAGGCAGTTGCACGATGTCGCCTGCGGTCACCTGGTGATCGACTCCAGGGTGGCCTCAGCCGTCCTGGCTCCGCAGCAATTGCTCAGTGACCAGGAAATGCTGGTGCTGAAGCTGGTATCCGAGGGCTTGACCAACAAGGAGATCGGTGCCCGGCTCCACCTGAGCCACTACACCGTCAAGGACTACCTGAGTCGGATCATGCGTAAGCTCGGTACCAGCACGCGCGCGGAAACCGTGGCGAAGGCTGGGGAACGAAGCTTGCTTAGGCCGGGCGGGGCGGCATGACGGTCCAGGCCATCACACTTGTGTCCGCGCTGCGGGCAGGCGAACGGGACGCGTTCGCGCACCTGTACTCGCATTACTCCGGTTACCTCCATCGGTACCTGCTGTCCCAGCTTCGCGACCCGGTGACCGCCGAGGACCTGACGAGCGAGACGTTCCTGCGAGCTCTGCGCGGTGCGCGACTGCTCAGCGCGGATACGGTGGAGATTCGGCCATGGTTGACCAGGATCGCGCGCAACCTCGTCTACGACCACGTGAAGTCGGCCCGCCATCGGCTCGAGGTTGTCGTCGACAAGCCGGTCGAGGATGGCCGATCGGCACCCGACCCGTCGTATCTGGTCCTTCGGCGCCGCGAACGTCAGTGGCTCATCTCCGGGATTGCCCAGCTCACCGGTGACCAGCAGCGGTGCGTTTCATTGCGGTTCTTCGGTGAGCACACCGTGGCGGAAACGGCAACCGCCATGGGCCGAGACCCCGGTGCGGTGCGCGCCTTGCAGCACCGCGCGGTACGCAAACTGGCCTCGATCCTGACCGGGCAACCGGCTGCCACGCAGCGGCCGGGAAGCGAGCTGCCCAGTTCGCTTGCCCTGATCCCTTCCCTGACCAAGCCCTCTAGTGACCGGAGGTGGCCGTGTCCGTGTCCGTTGATCAACGTCCGGTGCTGAGCGAAGCCGAGTCGCGTGCGGTGCGACGCGGCGTGCCGGACCCCGGTATCCCTGTTCCTGTGGTGTCGCTGCCGACGCTGTTGTTGTTTGCCGGTTCGCTTGCGTTGTGGTCCTTCGCTACCTGGCTGGCGTTGGGCTCAGAGGTCACGCCCTGGGTCACCATCCCGATCCACGCCGCGGTCACCTTCACGATGTTCACCGTGTTGCACGAGGCCACGCACCACGCCGCGGGTCGACTGACGTGGGTCAATGAGGTCCTCGGCAGGTTGTCCATGCCGTTCGTCGCGAGCTTCGCCAGTTTTCCGGCGATGCGGCACATTCACATCGAGCACCACCGCAATACCAACGAGCACCGCAGCATCGACCCGGATGCGTGGACCAGCCACGGCCCCGCGTGGCAGCTTCCGTTCCGGTGGGCCACCCAGGATCTGTACTACATCCGTTTCTGGGCGCCGCGGTTCTTCCGCCGTCCGCGGGCCGAGACGATCGAGACGGCGGCTTACGCGGTAGGCACCATCGCGCTCATCGTCTGGGCCTGGATAGGAGGCTGGGTCTGGCAGCTCGCCGTCGTTTACCTGATTCCTCAGCGCATCGGCATCACCGTGCTGGCCTGGTGGTTTGACTGGCTGCCGCATCACGGCCTGACCGAGACCCAGGCGCAGAACCGGTTTCGCGCCACCCGGGTGCGGGTCGGCCTCGAATGGCTGCTGACTCCGGTGCTGCTGTATCAGAACTATCACCTGGTCCATCATCTCCACCCCGCGATCCCGTTCTACCACTATGTGCAGGCGTGGAAGCTCAACGAGGCTACCTATCTGGACCGCGACTCGGCGATCATGACGGCGTGGGGCACAGAGCTGACCGCCGGCGAGTACCGCGCGTGGCGCAAGCTGACCGATTCGTTCCAGTCCGACACCGCGGCCGAACCAGACGTCAGCCCGCTCGGCGTGATCCACAAGCTCAGGGTCTCCGAGGTGCGTCCGTTGACCGAGGAAAGCGTGGCGATCAGCTTCGAGGTACCGGAGACACTGCGCGAGCAGTTCCGATTCACCCCGGGCCAGCACCTCACGCTGCAGGTGGACATCGATGGCGTGATCTACCGACGCACCTACTCGATCTGCGCCGCCGCTACCTCGGACCTGCTCAGGATCGGGGTCAAGCGGATCCCTGGGGGTGTGGTGTCGGGCTACCTCACCGAGCGGGTGCGAGTCGGCGACCGCATCGGCGTGCAGGCACCGGCGGGACATTTCACCCTCGACCCGTGTAGCGACAACGCGAGGCGTTACGTCGGGATCGTCGCGGGCAGCGGTATCACGCCGATCATCTCGATGCTGTCCACCGCACTGCTGGTGGAGGAGCACAGCCGCTTCACGCTGGTCTACGGGAACCGCACGCCGGAGACGACGATGTTCGCCGACGATCTGCGCATGCTGGAACGCCAGTTCGAAGGACGGCTCCGAGTGGTGCACCAACTCGACGGACTCGCCGAATCGGAGATCGAGGAGTTGCACGGTGCCCAGGTGGCCCCGGAGGACGCTCGGTTAGCCACCGCCAGCATGCACGCCGGCCCGATCGACCCTGATCTTCTCGCTGAACTGGTCGGTGACGTGGCTGGGGTGGACGGCTGGTACCTCTGCGGGCCCCAGCCCCTCGTGCGGGCTGTCCGGGCCAGCCTGCTCGGCGACGGCGTCGGCGCCGATCGGCTGCATGTCGAGTTGTTCCACCCCGAGAACGCTGCGCCCAGGCGACACGCCACCAGAGACAACCCGACCACGGTGACGGCCACGCTACGCCGGAAGCAGACCACCTTCGAGGTCGACGGCAGCCAGTCTGTGCTCGATGCCGCGCTGGACAGCAGCGTCGACGCCCCCTACGCGTGTATGGGCGGCGCGTGCGGGACCTGCCGGGCCAAGCTGCTGACCGGCACCGTCGAGATGGAGCAGAACCTGGTCCTCACCGAGCAGGATCTGGGCGAGGGCTACATCTTGACCTGCCAGTCCTATCCCACCGCCGACCGCATCGACATCGACTACGACGCCTGAGGGTCACGTGGTGTTGGACCTGGAATGCCTCGATCGGATCCATCTCAGCGCCTACGTGCCGAACCTGCAGGTCGGTGGGCAGGTCGTGACGTTTATGACCCGGCATCTGGGCCATCCGATCCCCCCACCGGCGATCTTCGACAAGATCGTGACCGCGTTCCGGAAATCGGTGGCCCGCTTCTCACCGGCACCGAGCGCCCGACTTCCAACAACATTCCGTGGTTTGCGGCCCGCTGGTGCGCTCCTGACGGTAGGCGAATAGCACCGACCAGGTCGGCCAGGGCAGCCATCTCGCGGCGCGGCCGGGTTCTGCGCGTCCATCGTGTAGTGGGAGGTCAGCACGGCAACTAACCCGCCGGGCTTGGTCAGATGGAGCGACTTCACGATGAAGCGGTTGTGTATGGCCAGGCCACCCCGTTGTGTCGGCGATCGGCCAGCACGGCGTCGCCGAAGGAACGTTGCCGATGACCAGGTCGAACGTGGCGTACTCCGCCCGTGTCTCGGCGAACAATTCAGTGAGGATCTTCGCAGCGGGGTAGAGGGCTCGGGCCATACCGGCACTGACGGGATCCGCTCGACCCCGACCAGGTGAGCGGCGGAGGGTGCGAGCCCGATGAAGTGCCCGATTCCCAGCCGGGTTCGAGCACGCGGCCACCGGTGAATCCGAGTCCTTCGACGGCGCCCCAAACTTCTCGAATCAGCGCAATGTCGGTGTAGTGGGCGTTGAGGACGTTGCGTTCGGCGGTCGCGTTCCAGGGGAATTACTCAACGTCGACAGGTCTGGCCGAACGGTCTGACTGGCTGGGAGCCCGCCCCCGATGCTGGCCGTTAGAACGGGGACATGTTGTCCACGGCCTCGGTAGCGAGTTCGACGATTGCGGTGGCCTTCTCGATGCCCTCGCGCACGTCGGCGGCCGTCAGCGGCGGTACGTCACCAGCCGCCGTCCGGATCTCCTCCGCAGACACGGTCCGCCGAGCCCAGATGCTTACGCGCGTGCGCGATCAACTGATTGGCCTGCTCGCGACTGGCGGGCACGCGCTACAATTGGCGATCCGCGAGCCTCCGCTCGATCAACTCGTGGCCCTGGTTCCACCTCATGTCGCTCCTTCAACGTCGCATAGCCGCAGTTCAACGAGTGGTCGCTCCTTGACCGACGCCATGAACGGGTCGCGAGGATCCGGGCTGTCCCACCACGCCGCGCTTACGCGGTGAATGTTCACCGGCCTTGACAACCGCTTCTGTGCCTCGGCGGCGAGATCGTGCAGCTCGTCGCGGTCCGCTGTTCCGACCACGAGGACATCGACATCGGCGGGAATCGGCCCGGACTCGCCGCGGTAGCGTGCAGCCCACGACCCATAGATGAACGCCTGTCGAATACCCGGCCGGCCGTTCAACAGATCCGTCAACACCGGGAGCGGACCATAGGTCACCGCGAGCAGATCTGTCAGTGGCCGAGCGACCGGAGTGTCTAGCGCCGCGCGAACCAGCCGTACGTTTCCCCGACGTGCGTCTCTGACCCAGCCAGCCTCGACAAGTCGGGAAGCTTCTACATGCACCCTTCACGCTGGCCTCGATAGCCTGCGCGACCTCCGCCAAGCTGTACTCCTGGTCCGGATGCAGAAACAGCAGCGCCAACAGATCCCCCTGCAGCACGATCGTGATCATGACCGTGGTTCCCAAGCTTCAGCCGCTCAAGGAGATCACCTCACCCGATGAAGTGCGACTGCTGCACCTCTTCGCCGGATGAACTGGTCGCCACGGTCCGTCTCGCTCCCCAACGCGACGCCGTGGTGGAAGGCGCGTATCGCGTGCTTGGTGCCGCCGTAGACCGCGTATCCAGTCATGGGGATGAAGAGGATCACGGCCGAGTTCGCATGTCAGTCGGCGATCAGGACTCGGAACGCCAGCTGACCGTGATCGCGGACAGCTGTGGGCAGTAGCTGCCATTCGGCGTGTCCTGCGGACGCCAAGGCACCAGCGACTCGCATTCTGTGGAGGTCTTTCCTGGTGAGCTTCTTGCGCAGGGCAAGCGGCGGCTCCCACGGGTGTTCTTGCCGCCTCGACTGCCGGTCACGGGTGGTCCCCGCCGAAAATGCACCCGCCCCGACGAGCAGCCGCACCGCGCGGCATATCGCCGACGCCAACACGGGCGCCGCACTGACACACAAGCGGCTGCCCTGCGCCTCAACGGACTCGACCGTCAGGCACGCAAGGGCAGCAGGACACGCAGGGGGCAACGATTCTCTAGATCACACCTTCGAGATCACCGCGCAGATCGACTGTCTATTGTGGACCCAACGCTTCCTTGATGTAGTCCCTGATTTGTCGTCCCATTGAGTAAGTGAAGGTGACGTCTCCGTAGAGCACCGAGGGTGTGTTGAGCGGTGACACGGGAGCGAGCTGGGCTGCGGGGTGACCATCAGGGAAGTTGAAGGAGATGTCGTCGACCGTCGCTTCGTACAGGTCGACGATGAACGGCAGGGGAAATTCAAGCAGCTCACTCAGTGCCGCTGTTCCGCCCTCCGGCCGCGGGAACTGCCGGTGGGCGTAGTAGTTCAGATGCCCGCCCAGTGTTGCGGCGAAGTTGTCGGTCACCGACGCCCGAGCGGTGATGACGTCCTCGCCGTCGACCGCCAGCGTGGAGACCAGCGTCCCATCCGAAGTCTCCGCGCGCCTCACACCGGGCATCGCCGGGATGCCGACCACCTCCCGCGTGTACGCGAGTACTCGGGGAGAGCTGTTCCAGTAGTAAGCGAAGAAGCGCCCCGGGATGGGCATCGTGCCCTCTGCCGCGAGGCTGTCGTGGCCCTCGATCTCCACGGTCAGGTAGGTGAGCGAGAAGGCGCCGAAGCCGCTGGTCTGGCTCGCCTCCACCTCGTACATGTTCATTTGTACGAGGTTGTTCGGGTGCGGGGTCAATCCCGGTGGCAGCACTGACTGGAGTGCCTCAGGGTCGGCTTGGTAGCCGACGATGAGCATTCGGGCGTTCTTGATCAGCTGCGGGGGCGGGGGCGCCCAGACGGTGGCGGGCATCCCACGGTAGGCCACGCTCGTCTCAGGCACCGTCTGCACCATCCGTCCCGCTAATGAGGACTGCCTTCCCCTCCGGTCACGATTTCTCGCGGATCTCCTCGAGGATCGGCCCGATGTAGCTCATGAACCGGGGGTGATCCTCGCTCATCGGGAAGTGCCCGATCTCGCGCATCGTCTGGTAGGAGGCTCCGTCGATCTTGGCGGCGGTGGCTTCGCTCTGGGCGGGCGTGGACAGGTAATCGTATTCGCCGGTGAGCATGTAGAGCGGGACCTTGCCGGTGTCCAGCTCGGATACCGTCTCGCGCATGTCGTGCTCGGCGGAGTAGAAGTACAGGTCACCCTTGAGCACGCGCGGCGCCGCTTGGGAGTAGTACCACATGGTGAGGCGGCGATCGAGCTCCGAGGTCTGCGGCGCGATCAGGCCGTCGATCACTGAGGCGACCAGTTCGCGGCCCTCGACCTCGGGGTGCGCCCACCAGTCGATGTAGAAGCCGGGCGTGAACTCGGCGGACTCGAGAGCGATCAGCGCGCGGAAACGCTGCGGGTAGTCGCGGGCGAGGTAGAGGCAGACCACCCCGCCCATCGACGAGCCCATGAACACCGGCCGCTCCAGGTCCAGCGCCTGGGCGAAGGCGACGATGAACTCGGTGAAGAAGTTGCTGGTCAGGTCGTACTGTCTGGTCCACCAGGTCTCGCCGTGCGGTGGGTCGGACTTTCCGTGGTAGGGCAGGTCGTAGGCGATCACCCGGTAGTTCCTGGTCACCTCCGGGTCGCGCAGCAGGTTGCGGAACTGATGGTTGTGCGCGCCGGCCGTGTGCTGGCACAGCAGCGGTATCCCCTCGCCGGCCTCCAGGTAGAAGACCTCGTAGGCGACACCGGCCACGGTCACCTCGACGTAGTGACCGGTGACGGGGGAAACGGGGGCAGCCATGTGCGTCTCCTCGGTGAGGCCGGTGTCAGGCCGCGGAAGTGGACGAGGCGGGCGCGGAGGAGGCCGTCGCGCGAAGCAATTTGAGCGTCCGCCAGAGCGCGAAGTGATGCTGCATGAAGACCTTCATGTCGCCTTCCAGCGTCATGTGGCCCAGCCACGCTGCTGCCCAGATGTCATGGAACTCCGCCGGCGGGCTGGCCAGCAGGAATCGCTGCCAGGTGTCGGAGGGGGCTTTGATGGCGAACTGCCAGGGCTCCGTTGGGTGCGGGTCGACCAAGAGCTCGTCCAGCCTGCCGTTGCGCACCCTGACCAGATAGCGGCTGTCGTCGCAGCCGAGCAGGAAGCTGCAGCTGAAAAACTTACCTACCACGCCGAGTTCGGGATCAGACTCCATGGCCTGGCCGAGCCGAGTGAGCAACGTCTCATCGAGGCTCATGTGACAATCCTAGCCCAGGCTGGGTGAGTGAGTAAGGGGTTTGTCCCGGCTCTCGGGAAGTTGAGCAGGTGGCGGTGCGCCGGTGGATGAGCTGGCGCGGCGGATGGCGGAGCTGGAACGTCGCTTGGGGTGGATTCGTCGAGTTCGTCGCGTCCTCCGTCGTCGGATGCGCCGTGGGAGAAGAAGTCGGCGAAGAAACGCTCGTCGCGGACGTCCTCGGGCCGTAGGCCGGGTAAGCAGCCTGGTGCGTCCTCGTCGTCGCGGAGCCTGGCCGCTGACCCGGATCGGGTTGTGGTGCTGGAACCAGAACGATGCCAGGGCGATGCCGCGGCACGGTGACCACCCCGGGGTGAGCCACCGGTGATGATCGCACCGATGTGGTGTCCGCCCGGCTCTCCGGTGCGGATCGGCCGCAAGGCCGCGGCCCGCGCCGCATGACCTGTCGGGCACCAAGGTGTTCCTGTCCAACGGGCAACGTGACCCGATGGCGCCGACGGACCCGACAAACCGGTTGGTGACGTTGCTGACCGAACGCCCGGCGGAGGCGCGCACCCACCGGCACGTCGGCGGCCACCGGGGTCGGCCGCCCGCAGTTCTCCGCCGTCGCCGAGACCGCGGCCACGGCCCGTGAGCTGGGCAAACACGTGTGGTCCGACAGAGGCGTGCGGCATCCTGGTCGCGGGCGCTTCCTCGGTGATGATCGGCTCCTGGTTCGCCGGCACGAGTCCCCCGGCGACCTGCACGACGACGAGCAAGGGCGGCCGTACAAGGAATCGTTCGGGATGGCGTCCAAGCGCGCGGTCGGAGCTCGCACCAGCACCGAGGGCCCGTACGACCAGGCCCGCAAGGCGCTGTTCGATGAGGGCATCTCGTTGTCCCGGATGGCGCTGGACCCGGCCCACCCGAGCGTCGAGGACCTGCTCGATGCGATCTGCTCCGGGGTGCGCTCGGCCTGCACCTACACGGGCGCCCGCACCCTCGCGGAGTTCCACCAGCGGGCCGTCGTCTCGCCGGCTTTGCCGAAGGACGGCTGTTGCCCAGCGGCTGGTGACGCCGCTCGCATTGGCCTGACCACCATCCGTGCCACCGGTGGTACCATACATGGCATGGACATGGAGAAGACGACGATCTACTTGCCTGCGGACCTCAGGGCCGCGGTCAAGCGTGTGTCGCAGCTCCGCAAGAGCTCCGAGGCGGAGGTCATCCGGGCGTCCATCCGGGCCGCCGTCGGCGGCGAGCGGCCGCGCCCGCGTGGTGGCATCGTGTCCAGCCCGGAGCCTATCGCTGAGCGGGCCGACGAACTGCTGGCCGGATTCGGCGAGCGGTGATCGTCGACACCAGCGCGCTGCTCGCGTACTTCAACGACCGCGAGCCCGGCCACGCCGCGGTGGCCGACGTCATCGAGGCGGCGACAGGCCCGCTCGTGGTGTCTCCCTACGTCGTCGCCGAGGTTGACTACCTGGTCGCCACCCGAATCGGCGTCGACGCCGAGCTTGCGGTGCTGGCGGAGCTGGCAGGCGGCGCGTGGGAGCTGGCCGCGTTCGAAGCGACTGATCTCGCGCGGGCGGCACGAGTCGTGCGCAAGTACCGGGATCAGGACATCGGCGTGGCCGACGCCTCGAACGTGGCGCTCGCCGATCGCTACCAGACCCGCACGATCGCCACCCTGGATCGGCGGCACTTCGGCGTCGTCCGCCCGCTCACGGGCGGCCGGTTCGCGGTCCTCCCCGCGAGTTAGGCGTGATCTCCAGCATCTCGGTGACGAGTGCGGCGATGGCGACCGCTCCGAGCGGGTCAGCAGCACGTTGCGCTCGAGCGACTGGGCCTCGTCGACGATCACGAAGGAGTCGTGCAGCGAGCGCCTGCTGATGTGCGTCAGCGGCAAGACCTCGGGCATCCCGCGGTCGAATACCTCGTCCAGCACCTCCTGGCTGACCAGCGCGCCCAGCGTGTCGAACACCGCCTTGGCACCGCCGGGTCGAGCAGCAGGTCGAGGGCGATCCGCTGCTCGGCCGACAGCTCGGGCAGCCCGAACGCCGTCAGGTCGACCGAGTCGCCCTTGAACAATTCGTCCAGTGCCTCTTGCGGGACCTCGACGTCCGCCATGCCGGTCCACCCCGACGGCGTGACCTCCTGCGCGGTACTCGGCGGCGTGCACCGACGGACCCGGGCCTTGACCCGCAGCGTGATGTCCTTGGTGACCAGGGTGACCTCACCGCGGTCGGCCCACGGGTTCAGTGCACAGGCCCGGATCCGGTGGTCGTTGGAGTCGGTGCGGAAGCCGGACGGCAGCACGGCCGGGTCGGAGCGGTTCAGCTCGACCTGCAGCGTGCCGCCCACGTCGCCGATCGGCACCGGGCGGTCGAGTCGCCCGTGCTGGCGACGCAGGTCGTGCAGGATGCGCAGCGCCTCTCGCGCGAACCAGCTCAGCTCCGGGTGATGCCGTTTGCCCTCCGGCTCACCGATGACCACCGGCGGGAGTAGGACGGCGTGCTCGTCGAACCGGGACATCGCCCAGGGGTCGGACAACAGCACCGAGGTGTCCAGCACGTATTCGGCACAACCAGCCGCGTTGCACCGCTTGACTCCGCAGCCGCACATCGGTGATCGCCGACTGGCCGCGTTTGCGCTGTTCAGGGGGCCTTCGCCCCAGGTCGACCGTGGCGCATCCAACCCAGGCATTATCCGAACCCAAACCTGCTGGTCAGCGGCGCGCACGTGGTTGTGAAGCCGGCTCACGCGAAGATCCGGCGTGATGGCCGTCGCGGTGAGCCGTCAGCCAGATCGAAGGTAGATGGTGTGTCCTCTCGTGCCGATGAACGTGCGTCCTTCGGCGGCCCGGGGAGGCGGGGCCGAACCCGCTCCTTGCACCTCACGCGGTCGAAGGTCCTAACGTGGGGCTGAGGTCGTTCGTGCAACCGAGGGGCTGAGACCGATGAACGAGCTGAGCGCGGGGCGGCGGTCACCCTGCATCTCGAGGTGCCCGATGTCGATGCACTGACCGCCAAGGTGACCGGTTCCGGCATCGCCCTGGATCGTGGCCCCGAGGACAGCCCGCACGGTCGGGTGGCGGTGTTCCGGGACCCGTTCGGCCACCGGTGGCTGGTCAATCAGCCTGACGCGTAGGTCAACGCCTGACGTGCCGCTGAGCGATCGCGTCCGTCCCTCCCGGCATCGACTACATGGAACGGAGTTCGTAGGACTGTGGCCTCGCCATCGAGCCAGGTTCATGCTGTGGTCGTCGGGAGGTCATGACCATGTCTGAGAAGCAGCAGCAGCCGCCGTCGCAGCGGCGGAGGTGCCAGCGGCGCGAGATCACTACCGAGGAGCCGAGGCTTCGGCAGGTGACCGAGCAGGAGCGTTGAGCCGGCGTGGCAGCGTTCGTCCGTCTCTTCGCTGCCATGCTCGCCGACGAGGAGTCTATGCTGGTCAGCGGCGTACCCTGTTGCTGTGCAACCGTTCACGCAGATTCGGCTGGGCGGTTACCAGAGGCCATGAGGGCGGTCACAGTGGGTATCCGATGGCCCTGGCGGGTTGTTCGTTGGTGGTTGCAGCGTGCTGGTGTCGAATACGCCCGATCATGCCGATGAGCGGATGCTGGTGGCGGTTACCGGC
>JBOHER010000259.1:0-7477 GCA_050701115.1 Haloechinothrix sp.
ACCATGTCCTGCGCGGCCGGGTGATAGATCAACCCGCTGCCTGAGGAGTGGACAGGCTGGGTTTTGATGGTGACGATCCGGCATCAGAGGGAGACGTCGTTGCGTCGCAGCCAGCGCAATGGGTCGATCTTGAACCCGTTCTGATGGACCTCGAAGTGCAGGTGCGGACCGGTGGACTGGCCACGGTTGCCGACGGTGGCTATTCGCTGGCCCGTCCTTACCCGTTGGCCAACGGACACTAGTGTTTCATTGATATGGCCGTATACGGTGATGATTCCGTTGTCGTGGAGCACGCGCACCCATAGTCCGAACCCGCTGGCGGGCCCGGACGAGATCACCCGACCATCCATGACCGAAACGATCGGTGTGCCAATGTTGTTGGCGATGTCGAGTCCGTAGTGGATGGTGCCCCACCGTTGGCCATACGTCGAAGTGATCACGCCCGTGGTCGGAGCCACCGGGCATGCTGTGCCTCCGCGAACTGCCGCTTCACCGAGTTTTCGCGGACCAGAAGCTCTTCGATACTGCGCCCGGCCGCCGCCTTCGCATCTATCGCTGCGGTATAGGCCGCCCGGGCGGCGGAATCAGCCTCTCCCGCTTGCCTTTCGGCCTCATTCAGGGCCTCTCGAGCGGCCGCGTCGAGGTTGGCTCTCTCGATCCGGGCGCGACGCAGGTTCTCCAGTGCGTCGAACTGATCACCCCCGACTGAGTTGAGCAACTGAGCACGGTCCAGCAGGTTTTCGGGGTCCTCCGCAAACCCTAAGCGGTGATCGAGCCGAGAGTGCTGCCCTGTCTGAAGCTCGCGCGGCGACCAACTTGTCCACCTCTCGCTGAACACGCTCGATGTGTCGTCTCGCCGCATCCACGGCCAAGCGTGCACTACGCACTGCCGCTCGTGCGGCTTCGGCCGCCGCTGTCGCGGACCGCGCACGCTGCCGCGTCACCGTGGCGTGGTTATATGTGGCGGCCAGTTCCACTTGCGCCTCGGTCAGGCCTGCTCTGGCCCGCGCGACTTGCCTGGCCAGGACGCCCACCCGCTTCCCCGCCTGTTGGACGGCACCGAGGCACGGGAGGCCACCGGGCGTTCGTGCTCGCGGGTCGTCCCGGCCGGCTGGCAAATCCAGGGCACGGCGGTGCTTGAGGTTGGCGCTACACGACGACCGGGCAGGCTACGACGGCCACGGCGAGCAGGAGCAACGCACCGGTGAGGAAGGGAAGCGTCGCGGCGCCAAGACCGGCGATGCCGCAAGATAGTGCCCGCCGGCCGGGACGCAGGGGCTGGGTGCCGAGACTCAAGCGTTCCAGGCGAAGGTCAACCGCATCTCTCGCCATCGCCAACGCTCCCTGGGGGGTGCCGTCGCCGGTCACGCACAGGAGAGCGGAGCGTACGGCCCCGTTGCCATGCTTCCGTGCCGCCTCGACATCGGCCGCGAGCTCCACGAGTTCTCGCAAGGCGTCTGGAGCCTTCCGGAACAACGGCACAAACGGTAGCGACTTGCCGAGCGCATCGACGATCGCGACCAGCAGGTGGTGACGACCGCGTAGGTGGGCCTGTTCGTGGGCGAGCACGGCAGCCACAGCATCGCGGCTCAGGTGTTGGTGGAGACCCTCAGTGGCGACCACCACACCTGGTCGGCCGGCGATGCTGAACGCGAGGGGACGATCGTGTGCCAGCCAGAGCGTGTTCGGCGAGTCGGCGTCGGTCCGCGCTGCCAGCTTGAGCACGGCGACCTGATCGCGGCGGGTACGCACTCGCTGGTGAAACTCGCGCACGCCCACAACAGTGAACCGAACCACTCCGGCGGACAGGAGGCCAAGACCGAAGACGGCACCGAATTCTTCGGCCCCGGGCAGTGAGCCATGCTGCAGAGCGATCCAACATTGGTGCAGTGCCGCAGCCAGCCCGCCGGACGTCCCGTGATCAGGTACTAGCAGTAGCGCGACGCCCACTGCTCCAGCGAGCAGAAACCCAGCAATGGAAAGCAGCCAGGAGACGATCAGCGGGGCTGGATCCACGCGATGCAGGTCTATGCGACCCAACTGGTGGGGCACCAGCCATCCCGCGACCAGCGCGCCCATGAGTAGTGCCAGAGCCGTCGTCATCGGCGGCGGGACTTGCGTTTCAGGCCATCGCGCAGGATGGCTGTCTCCTCGTCCGAGGCCGACTTGGCGAAATGCAGCAGGGTCAGCTCGGGGTTCCCTGACGCTTGCAGCACGTCACGCAGCGCTCGAGTTGCGGCATCTTCTCGGCACAGCGCGGGCTCGTACAGGTACGCCTTGCCCACCAACTCGCGGTTGACCCAGCCTTTGCGGTGCAAGTTGTCCAGTACGGTCATCACAGTCGTATAGGCCAGCCTTTTCTTGGACGACAGCCGTCCGAGGACGTCGCGAACCTTGGCAGGCTCCGCGGCATCCCACAGCTCTTGCATCACCGCGGATTCGAGTTCGCCCAGACCGAACATGGCACCTTCCCTTTGCAGAGGTCCACTACCAGTGGTAGTAGGACCAGTCGGATTTTATCAGGGAACGTCGGTTCTTGGCTGCCGGCCGGCCTCGCCGGACGCTGGCTGCCCGCTGCGGTCATCGTGGTCATCGCTTTCGTGGCTGCAGCCCTGGGGCTACTGGTCTCGTCAACGGATGACTCGTAGCGAGGATCAGCCGCTGATGTGGCCCGGTAGTGTGTTCCCATGCCGGAGCCCTGGCGCCTCGACAAGCTCGCAGCGGTGTCGCGCATACCGGAACACCGCGTGGTCCGGTATGCGGAAATGGGACTGCTGCTCCGGCGCCCGGATGGTCATTTCGAGGCGGACTCGCTGCATCGGATCCGCCTCATTCAGTTCGCTCGCAACCGCGGTATCGGTGACGATCAGCTTGCTGCCGCCACGGCGAGCCAAGGCGACCTCCTCGGGATCTTCGAGGATCTCCCGCCTGCGGATGATGAGCCCTACAGCCTCACGGAAGTGGCCGACGAAGTCGGCATCGACGAGGATCTGCGCCAGGAGCTGCGGGAGTTCCTCAACTGGGACGACGTCGGCAATGAGCAGGATGTTGCCGCGCTACGGGTGCTCGCCCGGGCGCTGACGCTCGGCTTGCCCCGGGACGCACTGCTGCAGCTGATCCGTGTCTTCGCCGACGCGATGGACAGGCTGGCGGAGGCCGAGACCCGCATCTTCCACGACTACGTCCATGAACGGTTTCGTGCCCAAGGTATGTCGGGCCGCGAGTTGTTGCAGGCCACTCAGAGCGTCGGTAAGCCGATGCTGGAACTCGTCGAGCCCGCCGTGCAGTACTTCCACCATCGCGCATGGCGCCAGGCAAACCGTGAGGATCTACTCCGTCATCTCGCCGAGGAGGGCACTGCGCCGTCGGCAACGGTCGGCGAGACCAATGCCACGGTCATGTTCATCGACCTGGTGAGCTTCACACCGCTCACGGTGGCCATGGGCGACCTGGCGGCCGCCGATGTGCTGCGCCGGTTCGGCGCGCTGGTTCGCGGCACGGCGGGCGAGCAGGGCGGGCGGGTCATCAAGCAGATCGGTGATGCGTTCATGCTGGTCTTCCCGGCGCCGACGGATGCGATCACGTTCGGACTCGCGATCGAGGAGCTTGCCGAAGCCGAGCCGCAGTTCCCGGCGCTGCACATCGGCGCGCACCACGGCCCGGTGCTCTACCGGGAGGGCGACTACGTCGGTGGCGGTGTCAATCTGGCCGCACGGGTCACGTCGGCGAGCGCCGCTGGGGAGTTCCTGGTCACCGAGGAACTCCGCGAGACGACCAAGGAACACGTGGACGCCGACTTCGTGCCTCTTTCGCCGCGACGGCTTAAGGGCCTCCCGGACCCGATCCGTCTCGTCAGGGTGCGGCGGCGGAGCATCCAACGCGTGGAGCGCAAAACCGACCCGGTCTGCGGCATGCTCCTGCAGCCCGGCGACGTGCATGCCCGAACTACCTGGCGGGGGAACAACTTCGCGTTCTGTTCAGCTGAGTGCGAGCGCATCTTCGCTGATAATCCCGCGCGCTACGGCGGCCACGATGGCACTCGGTAGCCGATTACTACAACACCGTCGCGGTTCGCCCCGGCGCACGGCGAGTCTGCCCATGGCGTCGACCCCAGCGCATCAGATCGCGTCAGTCCCCGGGCGCAACCCGGCCAGAGTGACCGTGACGAGCCGGCGGACCGCGGCCGTGGTCGGCAGGCTACTCGCTGCGGTGAGGGCGTGGAGGCAGAAGCTCGCAAGCTCGTCAGGCGCGACATCATCCCGGATTTCGCCGGTCTGTGCGCTCTCGGTCAGCAGGTCTTGGATCATGTCGCGGAGGTGCTGCTGTGCTCGCGTGACCT
Organism: Haloechinothrix sp.; assembly: GCA_050701115.1. Lineage (GTDB taxonomy): Bacteria > Actinomycetota > Actinomycetes > Mycobacteriales > Pseudonocardiaceae > JBOHER01. The sequence goes on from JBOHER010000259.1 coordinate 4,340, forward strand.
GCTGGTCTCGATGGAGGAACGCAGCGAGTTCGCTGTCGTGGTGCCTGCGAGACTCGTGGCAGATGAGGGCGTAGGCCTCCAGCACGGCTTCTAGCCTCTCGCCGGCCTGGTCCCGGACTTCGGCGAGATAGTCGAGGTGGCCGGTGATCTGACGTTCGTGCCAGGCGAGCAGGATCGCTTCGACGTCCGGGAAGTACTTGTATAGCGTCGCACGTCCGATGCCGGTCTTCTCGGCGATCTGCGACATCGTCACCGCCCGCAGCCCGCGCTCGGCCACCAGCGTCGCTGTGGTGTCCAGGGTCGCGTCGCGCACCGCGTTGCGGTGCGCCTCGATCGTCTTGTTCCACAGCTTCGGCACCACCGCAGTATACGTGACGTCGATGTCGAGACATCAGGATTCGACATCGACACACTGTCTCGATAAACTGGCGCCTCATGGATTGATGACCTGACAAATCATGCGCGAGGAGAGGAGGCGTACATGGCTGACGTGCCTCGTGATCCCGACATCGGCGGGGGACGGGACGGCAGGTCGATCACTGGCACACCGCGCTGGGTGAAGGTGTTCGGGATCATCGTGGCCGTGCTGGTCCTGCTGTTTGTCGTCTTACTCCTCTCCGGCGGTGGTCCACCTGGTGGCCACGGCCCTGGCCGCCACACACCATCCGGTGATTCTGGGGACGACACGCCGCCCTCTCGCGTCGTCGCAGGACCCCACGCGAAGCTCGGCGGGGACTTTGGTGGACACGCACCGCCCCGGGGTGGTCAACGATGGCCATGACACCCCGCCTCCGCACGCTCGCGCTCACCGTGCACGTCACATCCTCGGTAGGCTGGCTCGGCGCGATCATTGCCTTCCTCGCTCTCGCCATCGTCGGCTGGTCCAGCCAGGATGCTCAGACGGCGCGTGCCGTCTATCTCGCGGCGGAGCCACTCACCTGGTTCGTCATCGTCCCGTTGGCCTTCGCTTCGCTGCTCACCGGGCTCGTTTCGTCACTAGGCACCGCATGGGGTCTGTTCCGGCACTATTGGGTCCTTTTCAAACTCCTGATCAACATCCTTGCCACCGGTATCTTGCTGATGTACACACAGACCGTAAGCTACTTCGCAGGCGTAGCAGCGGAATCCGGTGCCGATATCGGCGAGCTGCGGTCTCCAACGTTCGTGCTCCACGCCGCGCTCGCCCTGCTGGTGTTGCTCGTGGCCACGGTGCTGGCGGTGTACAAGCCGCGGGGCATGACCCGGTACGGTCAGCGTAAGCAGCACGAGCTGCGTCACAAGCAGCACGAGCAGCCTACGGCGCTCGTGCCGTAGAAACAGCGACCGACAACGGCAAGACCTTCAGCGTGTGCCAACCGCTGGGGTAAGCGACGAGGTCCCGGCCGAAGGAGGACCCGACATGATGGACGCGATGGTTTGGTGGATGGCCCTCTGGGGAGCGCTCGGCCTCGCACTCCTTGCGTTGGTCGTTGTGGTGACCGTCCGGCTGATTCGCCACCGGGCCGCCGACGGCCATGAGCGCAGCGCCAGTCCCGCCGAAGGCGCGCTCCAGCAACGTTACGCTGCGGGTGAGATCAGCCACGACGAGTATTTGGAACGCCTCGCGATACTGCGCAACAGCCAGGAATAGCGGGCTCTGGCCGGAACGGAGACGTGCGATGACTGAGCTGCGCGAGCAGGCTCTGATCGTATGGGCGGATCGGGACCGCGCTCGGCCGATCACCTTTGCCGCGGTCCTCCTCCTGGTGGCCGCTATTGTGCTGCGTATCGTCGGTGTCCCGCCGATTGACGTGCATGGTCTCTTGCATTACCTGGGGATCATGGACCCCTTGTGTGGCGGCACTCGGGCGATGTACCTGCTGACCTCCGGAGAATTCGGTGCGGCCGCCCACTACAACCCCGTGGTGTTTCCGATTGCCGCGGCGGGCGTGGTGCTGCTTGCGCGAGCCATGGTCGGGTGGACCACCCAGCGCTGGCTCGATGTCCGGTTGCCTCGGATCGCCCTCCGTATAGGCGTCGCGCTCGTCCTGATCGCGTTTGCCGCGCTGGGCGCGCGTCAACAACTGCATGCGGAGATGCTCATGCGAAGTTGGTCGTGACGTCGCTCCGGCCCTCGGGGTCTAGGTCAGGGGAATCTCCGGGTCGGTCCCCGATGCTTCACGCGACATTGCCGAGTTTGCTTGGCCGATGAGTTGTCGACGAAGTGGGAGAGACGCCATGTCTTCATCGCGTGACCGTACTGACCGGTGGCATCGCTACTGGGACAAGCATTCCCGCACCTACGACAGGGAAATGCGGTTCATGGACCGGGTTCTCTTCGGGGACTCGCGGCAGTGGGCCTGCTCGCGGGCAACCGGTGAGGTGCTCGAGGTCGCGATCGGCACCGGCCTCAACCTGTCCGCCTACCCCGCGGACGTCAAGCTGACCGGCATCGATCTCAGCGAAGGTATGCTGACCATCGCTCGCACCCGCGCGGCCAAGCTCAATCGGGACGTCGATTTGGAGCAGGGCAACGCGCACGCGTTGCCATTCGATGACGCCACGTTCGACACGGTGGTGTGCACCTTCGGCCTCTGCGCGATTCCCGATATCGATGCCGCCATCGACGAGATGCGCCGGGTGCTGCGCCCCGGCGGACGGGTCATCCTCGTCGACCATGTGGAGAGCTCGTCGCGTCTGGCGCGCGGCGTGCAACGCCTGTTGGAGGTTGTCACGATCCCGCTAGGCGGTGAGCATTTCCTGCGCAGGCCGCTGAACGAGGTGCGGGATGCAGGTTTCGACATCGAGCGCGTGCAGCGGTTCAAGCTGGGCCTCGTCGAGCGGCTCGTTGCCGTCAAACCCGGCAGGGCCTGACAGCGCACGGACAGCACAAGGAATGGAGAGTCACATGGCGACCCGAGTACCCAAGTCAGGCTCCGAGGCGCGCTTCCTGCGCGAATCCGCGACCTTCGAACGCTTTTCCCAGAGCGACCTGCAGAAGGTCGTCCGCGCGGCCGACCGGGTCAGCCTGCCCGCGAACTGGCCGCTCATTCATGAACAGACCCCAGGTGACGCCTGCTACATCCTGCTCGCCGGGAAGGTCGCCGTCTTCGCCGGGCGGGAACGGGTGGCCGAACTCGGCCCCGGTGACGTGGTAGG
>JBOHER010000260.1:0-1603 GCA_050701115.1 Haloechinothrix sp.
TGACGCCCCAGCCCCAGTAGGGCAGCGGGCAATCAGGAACCACACCGAGCGTGTCGTAGGGGTCGATGCGCGAATCGGCGACCGTGCACAGGTGCGCCCAATCGTCCCCGAGGTCGAACACATACGCGAACTGCTCTCCGAGCTGCAGGCGGCTGAGCCTGGTGGTGCGCCCGTCCAGCGTGCCCTCCGGCTCCTCGCACCCCACCAATCCAGCGGGCTGACCTCGGTGTCGCCGCTGAGGGTGAACATGTGCAGGTGGGAGCGATCCCACCTGGCAAACGCGTCGTCGATCGCCGTGGCCAACTGAGCGAACGTGTGAGATCGCGCGGCTGCGAAGATACGGCCCGGCCGCGGCCAGCAGTCCGTGTCGCCCCCCGATATCAAATCCACCCGGATCGACAACCAGGTACGTGCCATGGATCAACTCCTCACCAGCGGACTCGGCAGCCTCGAGCGGTCGCCGGACTGCCGCTCACGCCAGTGCGGCGGTGAAATGGAAGCTGTCCCGCCCGACAGTACGTTCCAGCGTCTTGAGGATCGCCGAGGTGTTGTCATAGGGGCCCTCGACGTAGAGCGGTTTGCCGTCGCGCCCGAAGGTAATGGCGCTGGGACCCGTCCACCGACCCAAGTGATCCGCTGCCGCGTCGAAGTCCGCATGGGGCTCGAAGCCGAGCCCTCGCGGGCGACCAACACGGTCACGATCCCAACCGTGCTGGCCTCGACCGGCTCCCCGTTCGGCCATTCCGGCCGAGGGGCAACGATGAGCCCGTCCTGCCATCCGGGGCTCACCCAGCACCCGACGAGCGCACGGTCAGCCATCGGGGTTCGGTCTTCCGCTGCGATCGTCCTGATGCGCGGAACAACCCGCGACCTCGCGTGGTCCGACCCGACCTACCACCGAGCGGCGCTACCCGCCGACGATCGTCATCACGTCCCACATTGGACGATCGGGTGCGTCCCGGCCATGCCCGCAAGATGATCGCAACGATGCGGGAGGTCGGCAGCGAGTCCGCCGAGGTGTGGTACTACGAGAACATCGCGGGTGGCCACGGTGCGGCCGCCGACACCAAGTAGGCCGCGTTCATGTGGGCGCTGGTCTTCGAGTTCCTGTGGGAGAAGCTGGGCTAGATGGGCAAGGTCAGTCTGAGACGCAGGGTCGCCGACGCTGCCGAGGAAGTGCTGAGTGAGCGGCAGTATGTCTCGTTGGTCGACGTCCTATGCGGGGTCGGTTGGATCGCTCCCGTCAACGTGGACGCGTGGCGCAAGGGCAGGATCAAGAATCTGGAGCCGCTGCTGCCCGTTCCCCTGGACCGCCTCCATCAGACGTGCGAGCACCTGGTGGACTGGGCGAAGGAGCGTGGCCTCGAGCAGGCCGATGTCGACTACTTGGCGGCCACCCGTGATCGGCGTCCGCTGACGTTCCTGGCCGGCAGCAGCGCGGACGACGAACGCATGTTCCGCTCCCACTGGCTCTCACCGCAGTTATCGCCGGCCGAACGCGAGAAGCTGCTCGAGAAGCAGAACAAGGCTCCCGACATCGTGGTCTTCATGCCGCACCGGGACTGGACCTGCGCGACATGCGGCCAGACCGACGGATTCCTGG
>JBOHER010000261.1:0-7168 GCA_050701115.1 Haloechinothrix sp.
CATCTGCACCAATGACCGGTCGAAACGCTGCTCCTTGAGGCTGTTCTCGATACCGTGGATCGCGGTGATCTGCGCCGGCCGCAGCGGGGCTTCGTCCAGCGGCGGCATCGTCTGCACACACGCCCGCCACGTCGGCCGCTCCTGATCCTGCTCGGCTTCCCGCAGAACGCGGGCCAGCATCGCCGGCTGGGGGACGTTGAAGATGCGGCGAGCGCGTGGCTCGGGGTCGAACCCATTCGTGAAGTGGGTTTCCGATCCGCTCGCCTCAAACACGAACGGCAACCGACCGCCGACGGTCAGCGCCTTCAGCCGCACGTCTGGCGGAAGACCCTCGGCGTACATCGCCGACTGCCACTCCACCCCCGACAGCGGGGTGCCCTCTGGCTTGGCCTCGATGACCCCTACGGCCTTCTTGTCCACGTACAACAGGTAGTCCGCGCGGCCGTGCCCCGGCGCCATGACCGCCTCGCGGACGGCCACGCCCTGCGCCGCGAAGAGGTTCAACTTGCTGCGGTCCTGGACGACCCAGCCAGCATCGGTCAACTGGCGGTCGATGAGCACTCGTGCCCGCTGCTCGGCCGCCAGCCGCTGCTCGCCCCCGGGAACGTTCATGACTCCTTGCCAGGCTAGACCAGTTGGAGGTATCTACTCGTCGTACTGAGGTGTGTCTGAGTTAATGAGCCAATCGCGGGTTTTAATACCCAGCCAGGACCGGGGCGCGGTCATTGGTTCTCCTCAGGTGTTGTGCTTCGACGGTATGCGATGCGGTTCTCGCGTGCTTGGGCGAGTCCGTCGCGGCGTTTGGTGCGGTAGGCGTCACCTCGTCCTTCGTGTTCGTCGTCGGGTGTGACATACCCGATGCCGGCGTGCAATCGCACGGTGTCGTACTCGATCCGAGCGAGTTCGAGTTCGGCTTCGAGTTCGCCGGCGTCGCGGATCTTCTCCAGGTGCGGCCAGTCGCCCTTGACGTGCCCGAACAGGGTCTCGATCCACGCCTGATCGGTCGGTGTCCCGGGCCGGCCGAACTGGCGGGCGATGGCGACGCCGGCGAGGAACTCGCGGGTGGTGTGCGAGCGCATCTGTGGGCCGTTGTCGCTGATCGCCAGCAGCAGCGGCAGCTGCCCGTCGCCGATGGCGGTGTCGATGGCGTCGCGGTCGCCGCTGGCGAGCGCGGCCACCAGAGCGTCGGTGGCGCGGGCGTCGGCGGCTTCCCACAGGTCTTCGGCGTCCAGCGCCTGGGTGAAGGCGACCTCGACCTGGGTGGAGGACTCTTCGGCGGAGACGACGGTGGTGATCCACTTGCGGGAGACGATGTCGATGATCGCCACCGCCGCGGCCTTCGCGCGGGTGAAGTGGGTGAAGTCGTAACCCCACACCCGCTTCGGTTTCCATTCCAGCCAGTCCGGCCACGGTGTCCGCGGGATCGGCTCACGGGGCGGCTGACCAGGCAAAACCAGGTTCTCGTCGTGCAGCACCCGCCGCAGGGTGGACTCCGAGACGTGCACCCGGCCGATGCGGGAGCCACGGTGCGCGAGCTTGCGGTGCGACCGGTCGATCTCGCCCCACTCGTCGTACAACCGCACGATCGCGGCGCGCTCGGCCGGCAGGATGCCGTGCAGCGGGTGACCGCCCGGCGGCAGGTCGGCCAACCGGTCGCCGCCTCGGCGGATGGTCCACCGGGCGGCGCGCATGTGGTCCAGGTCGAGCAGCCCGCAGGCCCGGCGGCCCGACCAGCCGTGTTCGACGGCGTGATCGAGCAGGTCGAGCAGGCCGGCCTTCACGTCAGCGTGCACCCGCGCCGGGACCGGGCCAGCGGTCAGTCCCAGCGTGGTTTTCCCGAGTGCAGGTGCAGCGCCACGGCCTGTTCGGCGACCGTGGCGCGTAGCCGCTCGGCCTCCGCCCGGGCATCCTCCAGCTCGAGTTGCTCGGCGGACTTGCCCGGTCGGCCGGGCCGCGCCGACAGCGCATCCAACGCGCCCTGTTTGGCGGTCCGGCAGATCGTGGTCACCGTCGAGCGGTCCACCTTCCACTTCTCGGCGGCCTCGCGCTGGGTGCACTGCCCGGTCAGCACCGACACGTACATCTCGTACTTCTCGCTGGGCGACAACAGCCGCCGCCGCTTGCGTTGCTTGACACTCACGGTCGTAGTGGACATCAACATCAGCCTCCAGATCGGTCAGACACACCGACCCGTGGCTGGGTATTTCCAACCGGGTTTGGCTCATTAACTCAGACGCATGACAGTCGCGTTCGCCGCGTGAGGTTTTTGATTGGGCGGTGGAGCAGGCGGTTGAGTGTGATCGGGTGGGTTTCACCGAGTATTGGATCGGTGAGCATGCGACGATGACGTATGAGTCGATTCCGAATCCGGAGTTGATTATTGCGGCGGCGGCGCGGGGGACGGAGTCGATCAAGTTGTGTCCGGGTGCGCATTTGCCTGCGTATCATCATCCGGCGTCGTTGGCGGTGCAGGTGTCGTGGTTGACGCATGTGACGGGGGGTCGTTACATCTTGGGGGTGGGTGCGGGTGCGTATCCGTCGGATGCGGCGGTTCGGGGTATGCGGGATTTGTCGAACAATCATCGGATGATGCTCGAGGCGATCGAGATTATGGAGCGGGTGTGGCGGGGGGAGCCGTTCCATTTCGAGGGTGAGTTTTGGAGTGCGGGGTTTCCGGAGTCGGATCCGGCGCATCCGTGGCGTGATGTGCGGCCGTTCGGGGGTGACGGTGTGGAGATCGCGTTGGCGGGGTTGTCGCCGAATTCGCCGACGTTGTCGTTCGCGGGGTCGCGGAAGTATTTGCCGTTGAGTGTGTATGCGGGGGAGGCGGCGGTGGCCAACCATTGGGAGACCTATGCGAAGGCGGCGGCCGGGGCGGGGCATGAGGTGGACCGGTCGGATCTGCATGTGGTGCGGGATGTGTTGGTGGCCGAGACCGACGCGGAGGCCAAGAGGCTCGCGGTCGAGGGTGGTATGGGCGAGGCGTGGCGGAATTATCTGTTGCCGGTGTACAAGCAGTTCGGTCTGTTGCAGGCGATGCTGCCCGATCACGACATCGACACCGTGGACATGGACACCTTGGCCGAGCATGTGTGGATCGTCGGGTCGCCGGAGACGGTGGCCGCGAAGCTGGCCGACATCCACGAGCGCACCGGCGGGTGGGGCACCACGATGGTCTATGGGCACGACTACACCGAAGACCCCAAGCCGTGGATCCAGTCCCTGGAACTACTCACCACCGAAGTCGCCCCCAAACTCACCAACGCCTGAAAGCCCTGCGGCCCAAGCCGTTCCCCTACCGGAAACATCGAGGAGAAAGTCATGTCAGCAATTGACCCGGCCACCGTGGTCGACCAGTTCGTGGACGCCTACAACTCCGGCGACAACGACAAGCTGCTCGCCCTGTGCCATGAGCAGATCCACGTCATTCACCACAACCGCGAAGTCACCGTCGACGGCCGTGAGGCGTTCGGTGAGCTGATCGGGAACTTCGGGGCTGCCTTCCCGGACAAGCACTTCGAGAACCGTCGCGCGAAGTACGCCGACGGCGAGAACGTGCTCGTCGAGCACACCTGGGCGGCGACCGCCGCGGCGGATGTGCCGGGCTGGGCGGAGACCGGCGAAGGCGTCAAGCTCGACCTGTGCACCCGCTACACCGTGCGCGACGGTCTGGTCGTCGAGTACCACGACTACGGCTGATCGACGCGGTTCGCTCCGAGCGGCTCGTCAGCACAACCAGCACAACCGTTATCGAGGTCGAAGACGTCCTACCGAGGAGTGTTTGCGAATGGGAAGACTGCAAGGCAAGGTCGCACTGGTCACGGGTGCGGCACGAGGTCAGGGTCGCGCGCACGCGATCAGGATGGCCGAGGAAGGTGCCGACATCATCGCCGTCGACATCTGCGCGGCGGTCGAGACGGTGCCGTACGAGGCAGCGACTCGGGAAGAGCTCGAGGTCACTGCGAAAGAGGTCGAGGTGCGTGGCCGCAAGGTCGTGTCCAGGGCCGCCGACGTGCGGGACTATCCCGTGCTGAAGGCGACGGTCGAGGAGGGGGTCGCCGAGCTCGGCAGGCTCGACGTCGTGGTGGCGAACGCGGGCATATGGTCCCACGCGCCCTCACACGAGATGCCCGAGGCGCAGTGGCAGGCGATGATCGACGTCAACCTCACCGGAGTCTGGCACACCACAAAGGCCGCGACGCCGATCATGATCGAGCAGGGCTCGGGCGGCTCGATGATCCTGATCAGCTCCACGGCGGGGTTGATGGGTTTCCCGAACATGGCCCACTACACCGCCGCGAAGCACGGCGTCACCGGGTTGACCAAGACGCTGGCCGCCGAGCTCGGTCCGCACAACATCAGGGTCAACTCGATCCATCCCACGGGTGTCCTGACCAAGATGGTCGACAACGACACCATGTTCCGGCTGTTCCGGCCCGACCTGGAGAACCCGGGCATCGACGAGGCCGCGGAAGCACTGGCGCAGCTGAACATCCTTCCACTGCCCTGGATGGATCCCGTGGAGATCAGTCACTCGGTGGTGTTCCTGGCTTCGGAGGAGGCCAAGTACATCACCGGCGTGGCGCTGCCCGTCGACGCGGGCAGCACGCAGAAGTGACCTCGTCAGCGTAAGCGAAAGTGGTGAACTCGTGAGGTCGGTGCACGGTACGGGCACACTCGATCGGCCGTGCGCCGACCTCCGAGAGGACGGCTGGAACAACGTGCGCGAGGTGCAGGCCGGGAACATCGCTCGTTTCGAGGACATCTATCGCCAGCACGCCGCGATGATCCACCGGTATCTGCTCAAGCAGACGGGCGACCTTTCGCTGGCTCAGGACCTCACCAGTGAGACGTTCATGAAAGCGCTCCTGGCCATCCGAACCCTTTCCTTCCAAGGAAGGCCGGTGCGATCGTGGCTCATCACCATCGCGCGCAATCTCTCGCTCGACCACTTCAAGGCCTTTCGGACGCGCTACGTCTTCCCGGTGGAGGTCGACACGCTCGTAGACCGGCGAGAGCAGTCTCCCGGACCCGAAGACCTCGCCGTCGCGGGCGAACTCTGTGTCACGGTGCGCTCGGCGCTCGCCGAACTGTCGGAGCCGCAGCGCGAGTGCCTCACACTCCGTTTCCTCGGCGGCCTGTCCGTCGCCGAAACGGCGTCGGAGATGAACAAGACGTCTGAGGCGGTCCGTGCGATCCAGCACCGCGCGCTGCGCAAACTGAGCGCCGTCCTGGCCGACGATGGCACCCTGGACCTCGCGAGCTAATGGTGATCGGGTCAGCGCTGCGGGCGCAGTTCGCGGACGATCCGGCGGCAGTTGCCGACGACCTCTTCCGGTGTGAGTCCCACGCCTACGGTCTGGAACACGATCTCCGTCGCCCCGTTCTCCGCGTACCGCTTCTCCACTTCGGACAGTTGTGTGCGCGCCACGTCGGGCGTGCCCGCGATCGTGAGGTCGTCGACCATCTCGTCGGGCACCAGGCGCGCAAGGCCGGACCAATCGGAGCCCGAGTCCCGGAAGCCGTCGCGGATCGCGGTGACCGCGTCTTCCCACGGGGCGTTCTCCGCGATGGTGCGGTAGCTCGGTGTCGAGAAGTAGAACGCCAGCGCCATCCTGGCCCGCTCCCTGGCCACCTTCTCGTCGTCGTCGAGCGAGACGATCGCCCAGCAGGCGAGTTTGCGTCGCGTCGCGCCCGCCTCCGCAGCGCCGGTCCGGACGGCGGGTGCGACGACGTCACGAAGGTAGTGTTCCGCGCCCGCCAGTGGGTGCAGCGCGATACCGTCGCACGCGCGCGCCGCGTGACGCAGCATCACGGCGTTCAGACCCGAGCCGAAGACCTCGAGGCCGGCCAGCGCCTCAGGGTCGTGGGGATTCTCGTACTGCGGGATCTCGGCCTGGTAGAAGCGCCCGGCGAAGTGCAGGCCGTCGGTGGCTCGCCAAGCGGCCCGCATGAGCTCCACGTACTCAGCGAGGCGGGGCGCCGGACGGTCGAAGTCGTCCACTCCGTAGAAGCGAGATCGCAGGCCCCTGGTGCCTGCTCCCAGGCCGAGCATGAACCGTCCTCCGGTGACGGTGTAGGCGTCGGCCGCCAGCGCGGCCATGGCCAGCGGAGGACGGGTGAAGGCGTAGGCGATTCCCGGCCCGACCGTGATGTCCTCAGTGGACGAGGCGAGGTACTGGGCGCGGGCGATGGCGTCGCGGCCGGGGTACTCGGTGGTCCAGGCGCGGTTGAAGCCGGCATCGGCCGCTTCGCGGGCGACCTCGGTCAGGGGCAGCAGCACGTCGGTCGCGAAGACCACGGAGTGAGAGAGCTCTGACATGTCCACATCCTGCCTCACGAACGGCTATCAAACAACCGGTTGGACGGGTCTACCAAACAACCGGTTGGCATGTTACCGTGAGCGCATGTCGTCAGCCGATCTCAACCAGGTAGCTGTGGTCTCCTCCGCTCAGACCGAGCTACGAGAATCTTGGAGCGGTGTCCAGCACGTGGACCTCATCTTCGCGGCGGTCACCGACGCGCTGCGCGGGACCGGTCTCGGGATTTCCGACGTCGATGTCGTCATCGACTGCGGCAGCGACGTGCTGGACGGTAGGAGCATCTCCAACTGCGGGTTCCTCGGTGCCATGGGAGCGCACCACAAGGAGGAGTCCCGGGTGGAGGAGGACGGGCTATGGGGCGCCGCCTACGCGATGAACAAGATCGCGGCGGGCGAAGCCAAAGTCGCGCTCGTGGTGGCCTATTCCAAGCCCTCGGAGTCCGATGTCCGCGCGTACTACACGAGCATCACCGAGCCGTTCTACCAGCGACCCGTCGGGCTCGACCAGTTCGCCGCGGCGGGCCTGATGGCCAACCAGTACCTGTCGGCGACCGGCCTGGGTGAGGACGTACTGCTGGACGTCGCCGCCCATGACTGGGCGCGCGCGGCCGCCAACACCTGGGTCCACACACCCGAGGCCGTCGACCGCGCGGCGCTGACCGCGGCCGAACTCGTGGCCCAGCCGTTGCGGCGGCCCCAGGTCGCGCGTCCCCTCGACGGCGCTGTCGCCGTCGTCCTGGCGGAGGAGCAGGTCGCCCGGCGCACCTGCGATCGGCCGGTCTGGCTGACCGGGGCCGGTTCGGCCATCGACGCCCACCTGTTCGCCGAGCGCACCCCGGGTCGTCT
>JBOHER010000262.1:0-4165 GCA_050701115.1 Haloechinothrix sp.
GCGATCGAGAAGATGCCGGACAAGGAGCAGAAGATCGTGTTCGTGCGGCTACGGGAGTTCGAGAGCGTCATGACGGCCAACCTCCAGCAGGTCAAGAAGCTGGCAGAGGGTGAGGCCTGATGCGTACCGCCACGACGATCGAGGCGTCGGGCGGCGGTAGCTGGCAGGAGCAGGCCGACTTCGTCGTCGAGGCCGAGAAACTCGGCCTCGATATCTGTTGGGTCGCCGAGGCGTGGGGCTCCGACGCACCCTCGGCATTGGGCTACTGCGCGGCGCGCACCCACCGGATGCTGCTCGGCTCGGGGATCATGCAGGTCGGCACGCGCACACCGGTCGCGGTCGCCCAGACGGCCATCACCCTGTCGAACCTGTCGGAAGGACGCTTCCTGCTCGGCCTGGGCGCATCCGGCCCGCAGGTGATCGAAGGCCTGCACGGAATCCCGTTCGCCCGGCCCCTGACGCGAGTGCGGGAGACGGTCGAAATCGTCCGGCAGGTGTTCGACGGCGGCAAGATCTCCTACTCCGGCAAGGAGTTCGAGATTCCGCTGCCCAGCGGCGACGCCGTGCCCATGCGGCTGTCCACCCGACCCGAGCACGACATCCCGATCTACCTGGCCACCCTGTCGCCGGCCATGCTGCGCCTGACCGGGGAAATCGCCGACGGCTGGCTGGGCACCAGCTTCGTGCCCGAAGGCGCCGCCGCCGCGTACTTCGCACACCTGGACGAAGGCCTGGCCCGCAGCAGGCGTTCGCGCGCCGACCTGGACATCTGCCAGGGCGCGGAAGTGGCCTTCGCTCCCGACGAGGACGCGCTGCGAACGATGATCGCCAACCGCAAGACCGAACTGGCCTTCAGCCTCGGCGGCATGGGCTCCGCCTCCACCAACTTCTACAACCGCGCCTACAGCCGTCAAGGTTGGGCGGAGGTGGCCGACGCAGTACGGCAGCGCTGGCAAGCCGGTGACCGCGACGGCGCGGCCGACCTGGTCACCGACGAGATGATACTGGGCACGACGTTGATCGGCACCGAACCGATGGTGCGCGAGCGGTTGCGCGTCTGGCGCAACGCCGGAGTCGACACCGTGCGCCTCTACCCCTCCGGCGACACCCTCGATGCCCGGCTCACCACGCTGGCCAAGGCCATCGACATCGTGCGTGAAATTCCGACGTCATCCTGACGCACGTGCACGACGCACCGCAATGCCTGGATCCTCATGTGTGCGCTCCACTTTGGACCAATTGCGCGCACATCGGCGCACTGGACCACCGGTCTCGAACCCAACACTGGAGCACCACCATGTTTCCCGACCTGTTCTCGATCCAGAGCAAGACCGCCCTAGTGACCGGCGGTACCCGCGCCGATGTCAGCAACGAATTGCAGTGCCGCGCACTGGTCGATGAGTTCACCCGGCGCGAGCCAGAGCTGCACATCTTGGTCAACAACGCTGGGCGCGGCGTGGGCGTCCGCGTTCAACGAGTTTCCCGACACCGCCTATGCCGCCGCCGAGGGTGTGACCTTGCGCATGGACTGCACCGAGGTCCAGGTCCGCCGGCCGAAGGCCAACCGGCCCGGGCTGCTCTCCGCTGTTGAGGAACAGCTCCGCTTCATCTCACCGATCCAGGGGTACTACCGCACCGCGCTGCGCGACTACGTGCATTTGTCACAGGTATGCGTTGCGGCGATGTCGGATGGTGTCAATCGTGATCGTCCGCTGCTCGTCGTCAATGCGATACAGCACGCGGTACGTTGCACGAGGCGCCGACCACAGCCCCTCCATGGGATGCCGAAGCGGCTTACCGAGCCGATGCGGGTTCTCCCGCAGCGGGCCAAGGATGAGCTCCAACGCTGCCGCAGCCACAGATTCGGGAAGCATTTCGTTGATCGCGCGCTTGGCGGGCCGGGCCCACACAACCTCGTAGGCGTCGGTCACGCCGGCCGGTTGCGTCGTGCCGCGAAACCCGCAAGGACATCGTCAGTCCTGGTTCGGCGAGCAGGCAGCGCAGGACGTGCTCGACACCGGCCTGAACTGCCAAGCCGAGACGGCAGGCCGTTCCCCCACCGCCGCGGCAATCCCCTAATACCACCGAGGGACCCTCGCGCACCGCGTCCTGGAGCGCGACGGTCATCTCAGGGGTGGTCGAGCAACCGGCGGTAGCCGGACAGCGCAGTCAGGGCTTCAAGGTGGGTCATCCGGCAGTGAGCTTCGCGGAGGACCACACCTTGCCTGCACTGGTCACCAGCTCCAGGCCGACCACGTCGTTTTCGGGCGCGCGGACCACCCACGTCCAGCCGTCCTCGGTGCGGGCCGTCCACGTGCCTGCGTCCACCCGACGCCCGTCCGCGAGCAGCAGCCGGCACCGGTAGTCGACACCCACGAGCGCCCTGGACACGCCGACCACCACGACCGGCTGGCCGTCGACCATGCTGGTAGCTACGGTACCGACCGTCTCGCCGTCACCGGTGCGCAGGAGGGCGCTGTTGGCGGTCAGCGCGAGCACGGATTCTTGACCGGAGAACAAGCTGAGACCGGTGGTCAGGATGGTGGCACCGGCGCCAAGGACGATCCCGATGATCGCCGCGGCGGCCAGTTGCAACACCCGCCGTTTGCGCCGCGCCGAGCGCCGGCGCTGTAGGTCGGCATGCTCGCCGGCTTCCAGTCCCAGTGCTGCGACAACGATGCCGTCGAAGCCGGGCCGGGGCTCGGTCCGCGGGGCAGCGGGCAGCATGCGGTCGATCGTGCCGGCGATCGTGTCGTAGCTGCTTCGGCACTGCTCGCAGCCACTGATGTGGCTCATGACCTCGTCGCGCTGCGGCCGCGCGACATCGTCGAGCGCCAGTTCGATGAGCAGGTCTTCTGCCGGATGCTGCTCAGTCATGGTGCATCTGCTCCATTCCCGCACGCAGTCGACGTAGACCGGTGCGGATCCGCGTCTTGGCGGTCCCAAGGGGGACGCCCTCGTGCCGGCCCACCTCGGCGGCGGTGCATCCCCCGATCACCGCCAGGACGACGGCCCGAGCCTGTTCGGGCGGCAACTCCCGCAACCGTCGTACGGCGCGCTCGCTTTCGAGACGCCGTAGCGCCGACTCGGCGGGGTCCGGCCCCTGGAGCGTGTCGTTGATCAGCTGGTTGAGGACATCGCTGTCGGTCGGTGTGGCACGGCGGGCACGGACGGCGTCGATCGCGGCGTTGCGTGTGATCGTGAGCAACCAGGTCAGCACCGAGCCCCGCCGCGGGTCATAGCCGCTGGCCGCCCGCCACGCACGCAGGAAGACCTCCTGCGCGACATCTTCTGCGACGGCGGTGTCGCGCGTGATCGATACGGCCAGGCCGAACACCGCGCTCTGGAATCGGCGTACGAAGGCGGCCACCGCCGCCTCGTCGCCGAGCGCGACACCTGCAATGAGCGTGGTGTCAGACGCGCGGTCGGCCCGGGAGATTAGCTGCACGTCAGGTGATACGGGCGACACGGCCCCAGGGATTGCCTCGGAGCGCAATCCCTCGGTGTCTCCTGCCCGTATCAGTACTGGCTGCGGGCCACGGCTCCGGTGCCAGCGCCGTCTAGAGATATGTCCACCAACCCTTCGGGAGGAACCATGAACCGCCCTCGGATCCGACTCGCCGGTGCGTTGTCCGCGCTGATTCTCGCCGTCGCACTCACCGGCTGTGGCGAGGACACCTCCGACGACGCCGACTCACAGTCTGGCACCCAAACACAAACTGAGACGGCGGCTCCCGACGCCGACGGTGCCTCGGTCGCGACCGCCGACTCCGACCTCGGCACCATCCTCACCGACGGTGATGGCCGCACGCTCTATCTCTTCACCCAGGACTCCCCCGGCACCAGCGCCTGCGTGGCCGAATGCCTCGACGCATGGCCGATTCTCGAGGGCGAGGCCTCCGCGGGTGACGGCGTCGACGCCAACCTGCTCGGGACCATCGAGCGCTCCGACGGCACGGTCCAAGCGACCTACAACGAGTGGCCGCTCTATCACTTCGCCCAGGACGTCGAGCCCGGCGATCTCAACGGCCAAGGAGTCAACGACGTGTGGTGGGTCCTCGATCCGGAGGGCAACGCCATCGAGCAGATGCCAGAGACCGGCGAAGACGACGGTGGACGAGACTACTGATCCTCCACGAATCCGTGGCACTCCCGCCCGAGCGGG
>JBOHER010000263.1:0-11554 GCA_050701115.1 Haloechinothrix sp.
CGCCCACCTCAACATCCCCCTACCCTGGCCCGAAAACCAGCTAAACCGGACAAACCATGACACGATGTCCTGCGGAAAACGAGGCTAGCGTAGCGGCAGGAACGCAGCACGGCCCGGGACTCGGTGGAGTCCCGGGCCGCGGTGGTCAGCGGGCTCGTGCGTGCTGAACGTTGCCGGAACAACAACTTTCACGCACGACCCGGCAGCGCTCACATGTTGATCATATGGCCAGCTAGGCCGTGGATGGCTTCCTTGACGGCTTCGTTCAGGGTGGGGTGGGCGTGCACGTTGCGGGCGACCTCGTGCACGGTCAGGTCCCACTGCTGGGCCAGGGTCAGCTCGGGCAGCAGTTCGGTGACCTCCGGCCCGATCAGGTGCCCGCCGAGCAGCTCACCGTACTTGGCATCGCTGATCAGCTTGACGAACCCTACGGTGTCCCCGAGACCGTGCGCCTTGCCGTTGGCCATGAACGGGAACTTGGCGACCTGCACGTCGAAGCCCTGCTCGCGGGCCTGCGCCTCGGTGTAGCCGAAGCTGGCGATCTGCGGCTGGCAGTAGGTCGCGCGCGGGATCATCACGTAGTCCAGTTCGATGGTTTCCTCGTCGCCGATGGTCTCGGCCGCGATGACGCCCATGGACTCCGCCGTGTGCGCGAGCATCAGCTTCGCCGTCACGTCCCCGATGGCGAAGATGTGCGGCACGCTCGTCCGGCAGGCAGCGTCGATGTCGATGGCACCGCGCTCGGTCAGCCGCACCCCGGTGTTCTCCAGCCCGTAGCCTTCCACGCGCGGCTGGAAGCCGATGGCCTGCAGCACCTTGTCCGTCTCCAGCGTCTGCTGCTGGCCGTCCTTGGTGACGGTGACCTTGACCGTCGCGCCGGAGTCGTCGATCGCGTCGACCCTGGTACCGGTGAGCACCTCGATGCCCAGCCGCTTGTACCGTTTGGCCAGCTCCTTGGAGACCTCTTCGTCCTCCAGCGGCACCATCCGGTCGAGGAACTCGACGATGGTGACCTTGACCCCGTAGTTGTGCAGCACGTAGGCGAACTCGACGCCGATCGCGCCCGCACCCGCGATGACGACGCTCTCCGGCAGCTCCTCGGTCATGATCTGCTCTTCGTAAGTCACCACCCGATCGGACAGTGACGTGCCCGGCAGCAGCTTGGTGCTCGCACCGGCGGCGATGATGCAGTGGTCGAAGGTCACTGTCTCGGTGCCGCCGTCGCCCAGCTTGACATCCAGCGTGTTGGCGTCGGTGAAGCTGCCACGACCCTCGAACTGGGCGATCTTGTTCTTCTTCATCAAGTAGTGCACACCCTTGACGCGGCCGTCGGCCACCGTGCGGCTGCGCTGGAATGCCGCACCGTAGTCGAAGGTCACCGTGCCCTCGACATTGATGCCGAAGGTCTTCTGCTCGTTCTGGAAGAGGTGCGCCAATTCGGCGTTGCGCAGCAGCGCCTTCGACGGGATACACCCGACGTTGAGGCAGACACCTCCCCAGTACTTCTCCTCGACGATTGCCGTCTTCAGACCGAGTTGCGCTGACCGGATCGCGGCGACATACCCGCCGGGGCCTGCCCCGAGAACCACCACGTCGAAGTGTGTGCTCATAGGGGTCAGCCTATCCGGCCGCACCAGCCCAGGCCGCACGCTCAAGACCGGGGAGACGCCGGTCACCACCGACGTGCACATGTCGACAGATGCACCTGTGGATAACTGGGGAGCTAGGCGTCGTAGTCGACGGTGACCTTCTCCGACACCGGGTGGCTCTGACAGGTCAGCACGAATCCGGCGTCAATCTCGGCGGGTTCGAGGGCGAAGTTGCGCCGCATGTCCACCTTGCCGTCGATGACCTTGGCCCGGCAGGTGCCACACACGCCACCCTTACACGCGAACGGCAGGTCCGGCCGGACCCGCTGCGCGCCGTCGAGCACGCTCGTCTCCCTGGACAGCGCGACAGTCGTCGACCTGCCGTCCAGCACAACGGTGACCTCGCTGCTCGCCCCTACGATTCCCGGTTCCGGGTGGGTGGCAGGCGCGGGCGGCAGGTCGCCGAGGTAGAACAGTTCCTGGTGCACCCGATCGCGCGGCACACCGTTGGCCGCCAGGACGCCTTGCGCGTCGGTAACCATGCCGAACGGGCCGCACAGCCACCAGTGATCAACTCGCACCGGGTCGCCGAGCAGCGGCAGCAGCGCGGTCAGCCGGTCGGCGTCCAGCCGCCCGGTGAACAGCTCGACGTCGCGCGGCTCCCGGGAGAGCACGTGGATCAGCGCCAACCGGGTCGGATACCGGTCCTTCAGGTCGGCAAGGTCGTCGGCGAACATCACGGTGCTGGTGCGCCGGTTGCCGTAGAGCAGGGTGACGGTGTTCGCCGGATTGCGCAGCACCGACGACACGATGGACAGCGCTGGGGTGATCCCGGAGCCGGCCACGAGCAGCACGTGATGGCCAGGCACGTCGACATCCGGGGTGAAGCTGCCGGTGGGAGTGGAGACCTCGATCTGGTCGCCTGGCCGCACCTCGTGCACCATCCAGGTGGAGAACAGCCCATCGGGGACTTCCCGCACCCCGATCCGCGGCGCGGCACCGGCAGGGGCACAGATCGAGTAGTTCCGGCGTTCCTCGCGCCCGTCGATCATGCGGCGCACGACCATCGACTGGCCGGGCAGGAAGTCGTACTCCTGGGCCAGCTCCGGTGGCACGTCGAAGGTGACCGCGACGGCATCCTCACAGAGCCGTGTGACATCTGCGACCGTGAGCGGGTGGAATCCGGTGCGGCGGCGAGTCGTGGCAGGTGCGGACACTAAATCTCCTTGATGTGTTCGAACGGCTCGGCACAGGCCCGGCAGCGGCGCAGCGCCTTGCACGCGGTCGCGCTGAAGCGGGACAGTTCTTCGGTGTCCGGCGAGTCGCAGTTCGGGCAGCGAATCAGGTGCACCGGCGCACCGAGGCTGAGTGGAATCGGTCCCGCCTTGTGGCGCGGCGCCGACCCAGGCGGCGCGATGCCTGCCTCTGCCAGCTTGCGGCGACCGGCGCCGCTGATCCAATCTGTGCTCCACGCCGGGTGCAACGCCGTGCGCACCTCGACGTCGTGGTAGCCGGCGGCGCGCAGCGCGTACACCAGGTCGTCCCGCATGGTGTCCATCGCTGGGCATCCGGTGTAGGTCGGCGTGATCGTGACCACCACGCAACCCTCCACTTCGGACACCTCGCGCAGCACACCGAGGTCGGCCAGCGTGAGCATCGGCAATTCGGGGTCGGTCACGGTCTCCGCGACCGCACGGGCATCAAGCAGTGCGCTCACCATGTCGCCTCCGGGTGCGCTCGCGCAGCATCGATCGGCGTCGCTCCGCAAGCTCCGCTCCACGTGCACCGCGCTCGCTCGGTCACGTTCCCTACCATGTCGCCTCCGGGTGCGCTCGCGCGATGCACTGCAGTTCGGCGAGGATGAAGCCCATCGACTCGGTGTGTACGCCGTCACGGCCCTTTCTTCCTGCGACACCTGCGAGTGGGCTTGCCTCGGGCAGCCGGAGGTTCGCGGCCGAGCACACCTGGGCGAGTACCGCGTCGAACTCCTCGCGGAGCCCGGCCGGATCGGTGGCGACGCCGACCTCGAACAGCCGCGCCTCAACGGGGTGCAAGTCGAACAGTTCACCGACCAGCGGCCACACCGTGTCGAGCCCGGCCTGCATGCGCTGGTGCGACAACTCGGTTCCGTCGCCAAGGCGGATGGTCCACTGTGCCGCGTAATCGCGGTGATAGCTGACCTCCTTGATCCCCTTGGCCGCGATCGCGGACAGCACGGGGTCGGTCGACGACACCAACCGGCTCAGCAGAGCCAAGCGCCAGGTGCCGAAGATCAGCAACCGCGCAAGGGAGAAGGCGAAGTCACCGTTGCCGACCTCGACCAGCCGCACATTGCGGAACTCGTGCTCGTCGCGGAAGAACGCGTGGTGGTCCTCGTCGCGGTCAGAGCCGTCGGCTTTGCCCGCGCGGGCCAGCAGCAGCCGCGCCTGGCCGAGCAGGTCCAGCCCAATGTTGGCCAACGCCACCTCGTCCTCGAGCTCGGGCGCGTTGGTGCACCACTGCTGTAGCCGGTGGGACATGATCAGCGCGTCGTCACCGAGCATCAGGCAGTAGGCGGCCAGATCAGCGCCGTCCACTCCGCGCGGGACCGAAGTGTCCATTCCGGACAATGGGTCTTCGAACCCGGTACCGAAAGCCCAGCGTGCGTCGTTTTCTTCGATGATCGCCTCGTAGGCGTTGTCAAAAGCCACAGTCATCACGCTCACATATGCGGGACGTTGTCGGGGATCTCGTAGAACGTGGGGTGGCGGTACACCTTGTCCGCCGACGGCGCGAAGAATGGGTCCTTCTCGTCCGGGCTGGACGCGGTGATGTCGGCGGCCTTCACCACCCAGATGCTCACGCCTTCATTGCGCCGGGTGTAGAGATCGCGGGCGTGGTGCACCGCCATCTGGTCGTCCGCCGCGTGCAGCGAGCCGACGTGCACGTGGTTGAGTCCGCGCTTGCTGCGCACGAACACCTCGTACAGCGGCCACTCGTGCTTGACAGTCTCGATCACGCGGCGGCCTCCTTGGTCATTCTCGTGCGCGCGTGGGCGATCGCAGCCTCGCGTACCCAAGCACCGTCCTCGTGTGCCTTGCGCCGGTGCGCGATGCGCTGGGCGTTGCAGGGACCGTTGCCGCGCAACACTTCCTTGAACTCGTCCCAGTCGATCGTCCCGAAGTCGTGGTGGCCACGTTCGGCGTTCCACTTCAGCTCGGGGTCGGGCAGAGTCACACCGAGTGCCTCAGCCTGCGGCACCGACATGTCGACGAACCGTTGCCGCAGCTCATCGTTGGTGTGGCGCTTGATCTTCCACGCCATCGACTGCGCGGAGTTGGGTGAATCGGCGTCCGGTGGGCCGAACATCATCAGCGAAGGCCACCACCAGCGGTTGGTCGCATCCTGCACCATCGCCCGCTGTGCGTCAGTACCCTTCATCATCGTCACCAGCAGTTCATAACCCTGCCGCTGATGGAAAGACTCCTCCTTGCAGATCCGGATCATTGCCCGCGCATAGGGGCCGTAGGAGCTGCGGCACAGCGGGACCTGGTTGCAGATCGCCGCGCCGTCGACCAGCCAGCCGATCACGCCGACATCGGCGAAGGTCAGCGTCGGGTAGTTGAAGATCGACGAGTACTTCTGCCTGCCGGTGATCAGCCGCTCGGTCAGGTCGGCGCGATCGGCACCGAGAGTCTCGGCCGCCGAATAGAGGTAAAGCCCGTGGCCCGCCTCGTCCTGCACCTTGGCGAGCAGAATCGCCTTGCGCCGCAAGGAAGGCGCTCGGGTGATCCAGCTGCCCTCCGGCTGCATGCCGATGATCTCCGAATGCGCATGCTGCGCGATCTGCCGGATCATTGTCTTGCGGTAGCCGTCGGGAACCCAGTCCCGCGGTTCGAGCCGCTGGTCCTTCTCGATGGTGTGCTCGAAGTGCCGCTCAAGGTCCACTTCGGACAGTGTTGCTGTCATTTCTGCTCCTTGGCGACAAGGGTCAGCACGTCGTACTTGGCGACGGACGCCTGCTCCTGATTGGTAACGTCGACGTCCCAGCGGACCTCGCCGTAATCGGCGTTCCCCCGCGGGGTGATCTGCTTGGCGGTCAACGTGACGGTCAGCTCGTCGCCAGCCTTGACCGGCGTCAGGAAGCGCAGGTTCTCCAAGCCGTAGTTGGCCAGCACCGGTCCCGGCTCGGGCGAGACGAACAGGCCCGCTGCGAAGGACACCACCAGATAGCCGTGCGCCACGATGCCCCCGAACAGCGGGTTCGCCTTGGCGGCCGCTTCGTCGGTGTGCGCGTAGAAGGTGTCGCCGGTGAACTCGGCGAAATGCTCGATGTCCTCCAGGGTCACCTGGCGCGGACCGGCCACCACGGTGTCGCCGATCTTCAGCTCGGCGAGCGACTTGCGGAACGGGTGTATGCCCTCTTCACGAGGAGCGCCAGCCACCCACTGGCCGGTGACCGCGGCGAGCACCTTGGGGCTGGCCTGCACGGCGGTGCGCTGCATGTGGTGCAGCACGCCACGGATGCCGCCCATCTCCTCGCCGCCGCCTGCCCGGCCCGGGCCTCCGTGCACAAGGGCTGGCATCGGCGAGCCGTGGCCGGTGGACTCCTTGGCGTCGTCGGCGTCGAGCACCAGCAGCCTGCCGTGCCACGGCGCCACGCCGAGAACGACGTCGCGCGCGAATGCGGCGTCCCCGGTCACCACGGATCCGACCAGGCTGCCTTCACCTCGGGCAGCCAAGGCGATGACATGCTCGGTAGACGTGTAGGGCATCAGGGTGGACACCGGCCCAAAGGCCTCGACCTGGTGCGGCTCGATGCGCTCCGGGTCGTCGACGCGCAGCAGCACCGGCGAGAGGAACGCGCCCCGCTCGGCGTCGGCGTCGACCACGTCGGCCTGCTCCGGGTCGCCGAACACAATGCTGCCGACGTCGAGCAGCGCTTTCAGCGAGCGGCGCACCTCTTCCCGCTGCTCCAGGCTGGCCAGCGCGCCCATCCGCACCTCGGGATTGGCCGGATTGCCGATGGTGACCTTGGCCAGCCGCTCACTCGCCGCCTGCGCCACGTCGTCGATGAGCTCGGCGGGCACGAAGGCCCGGCGGATCGCGGTGCACTTCTGCCCCGCCTTCACGGTCATCTCGGTGACCAGTTGCTTGACGTACAGGTCGAACTCCGCGGTGCCGGGCTTGGCGTCCGGGCCGAGGATCGAGAGGTTGAGCGAGTCGGCCTCGGCGTTGAACCGCACCGAGTTGCGCACGATCGCCGGGTGTGCGCGTAGCCGCAGGGCTGTGGACGCCGAGCCGGTGAAGGACACCAGGTCCTGGGCGGTGACGTGATCGAGCAGATCGCCCGCGCTGCCGCACACCAGCTGCAGCGAGCCCTCCGTCAGCAGGCCGGATTCGACGATCAGCTCAACCAGCTTCGCGGTCAGGTAGGCCGTCTGGCTCGCGGGTTTGATCAGGGTCGGCACGCCGGCGAGGAAGGCGGGCGCGAACTTCTCCAGCGGGCCCCAGACCGGGAAGTTGAACGCGTTGATCTGGATGGCGACCCCCCGCAACGGGGTGGCGATGTGCTGGCCGACGAACGTCCCGCCCTTGCTCAGCGGCTCAACAGCACCTTCGACATACACCGTGTCGTTGGGCAGTTCGCGCCTGCCCTTGCTGGAGTATGCGGACAGCACGCCGATGCCGCCGTCAACGTCGAATTTCGAGTCGCCCAGCGTGGCGCCGGTGCGAGCGGACAAGGCGTACAGCTCGTCGCGGTGCTCGCGCAGGTGCGAGGCCAGCGCCTTGAGCAGCGCGGCGCGCTGGTGGAAGGTCAGCTCGCGCAGCGCGGGGCCGCCGAGGGTGCGGCCGTAGTCCAACGCGGCGGCCATGTCGATGCCTGCCGAGGAGATACGGGCGACCTCCTCGCCGGTCACGGCGTCGGGCAACGGCGCACCCTCATCGGTCGGCGTGTGCCAGCCGCCGGATACATAGCTGCGCAGTGGAGCCATCAGGTCGGGCCTCCCATTCGGCGTCGAATTACCTACCGTACGTTCAGTAAATCATAGTAGCGTGCCCCGGTGGCGGAAGAAAGGTCTCCTGCAAAGTTTCATCACCCGCCAGGGCCCGCATGGACCGAGGCACCCCCTACCGCGTGTCCTGGTCCTTCGGTGTCGGTGACCGACGATAGGGTCGGCCACCACGAGCACCGAGGTGAAGGGCGAAAGATGGGCAAGCGGAATCGGGAGAAGCGCGCGGCCAAGAAACGCAACCGGCTGCGCCACGGTCCCACGGCCCCACGCGGGGACTACTTCGGCTTCCAGGAGGACTCCGGCGGGGACGGGTTCACCGACCAGTTCCGGTCCGAGCAGCTACCTCCCCCAGCCGAGGCACTGGCCGAGACACTGATCGCGGCCGCCCATAGACACTTCGCAGGTGATGCCTCCGCTGCTCCCGCCTGCGCCGCAGAGCGCAGCCGAGGCCAGTTCGGGCATCAGGCGCAGACCGTGGGCAGCGCCGCCGGTATCGCACTGGCTAAGGTACTCGACAGGGTGTGGCAGTCCGGTTGGCTGCCCGTTGACGTGTGGGAGGTCGCTCGGCGGTGCGCGGGGGAGGACGCCGCCAGTCTCGTCATCGACACCATCGCGGCCGACACCGCGCGCCACGCATCCGCCACGGTGCACGAGCGCTGGGGGGCGCAGGTTCGCCAGTTGGACGCCGTCGTCTGGTGGGACCGCGATCGCCCACAGCTCGGCCAATGGGCACAGCGGCAGGCCATGAGCTTGGAGCAGGCGATAACCGTCGTGATCACGCTGCTAGCCGAGTTGATGACGCTACCTGAGCTGCCGCAGATCCTGCCCCCGCCCGGAACCGCGACCCGGCACGCGACCGCATCGGCTGCGGGAGTCGATCAGAAGATCCTCACCAGAGTTCGCTCACTGCTGGCCAAGGCCGAATCGACGCAGTTCCCCGACGAAGCCGAAGCGTTGTCGGCGAAGGCGCAGGAGCTGATGAACCGGCACGCGTTCGAGCGCGCGCTGCTCGATGCAGATGCGCACAAACCCCAGCTGGCAACCTCGAGCAGGCTGTGGCTGGACAATCCCTATCTGGATGCCAAGTCGCATCTGGTTGCCGAGATCGCCAGAGCCAACCGGTGCCGGACGGTGTTCTACAAACAGTTCGGCTTCGTCGCGCTGGTCGGCGAAGAGCTGGACCTGGAGATCACCGAGCTGCTGGCCACCTCGCTGCTGGTACAGGCCACCCGAGCGATGCTCGCCGAAGGTCGCCACACGACCCGCACCGGGGTGTCCCGCACCCAGTCCTTCCGTCGGTCGTTCCTGGTCTCCTACGCGGTGCAGGTCGGCGAACGTCTCAAGGAGGCAGGCGCGGCCGCCCATGACCGGTCGGACGACGCCCGGCTGCTCCCGGTACTGGCTGACCGCAGCAGGGCTGTCGAGGACACCTTCCAGGCGATGTTCAGTCATACCGTGCAGAAGTCAGTGACGATCAGCAACGGGGCGGGCTGGCACGCCGGTCGCGTGGCCGCTGATCGCGCGGACCTGAAGATCAACCGCAGCGCGCTCAGTGCCTGAGCCATCGGCAACGGATCCTGCTAACCGCCTGCGACCGGCGATCGGACATGTCATGATCCGTGACCAGACGGTGGCTTGGCGTGCGACCACGTCAACGGCAAGAGAGGCCAAGGGAGTGAACGGCTACCAGGCTCAGATCGATGCTCTCCGGTCAGCGGCGAAGGCGGCTCGATCAGCTGCCGAACAAGTGTCAGGTGTGGACCTCCCCGGCGCGGTGAGCGAAGCGGGCGCCGGAATGCCTGGGGCGCGCAGTGTGCGGTCTTTCTCAACCCTGGGCAATGCGTGGCGTGCAAACATCGAGGGGTGGGTAGCTCAAGCCGAAGGGTACGCGGACGCCCTCACCACCACGGCAGGCAGCTACAGTTCGAACGAAGATGCCGCTGCGCATGACTTCACTGCTTTCCGCGGTGGAGGGGCGAGGGCGGAGTAGATGGTCAGCTTCGGGGACGTACGGCAATGGCGAGCGGAACCACTCGACTCTGCCGAACAGAATCTCAAGGGACGATCCGAGAAACTACTTGGGTTAGCTGACGAGTTCACCGCGATGGGAATGCCTGCTGGGTGGGGCAGGCGACGCCTCGGATGCGGCCGCGGGCAGGCGGAAGCAGATCACGGACCGGATGGAGCAGATCGTTGCTGGTGTGTCAGCGTCACGGTCCGCGCTCATGCAGGCAGCCGACGCCGTGATCGGACTCGAGCGCGGCGTTGAGGAGGCAGAAGTCCTCGCCCGCGCGCACGGATTCGCCATCGGCCAGGATGGCTTGGTCAACGATGTCGCACCGCCGCAGAACGTGCCTGCGGACCAAGCGGACGAGATCCAGCGCGAGCGGGAACGGATCAAGGCTGAGCTCGTCGACCGGGTGGAACAAATCCTGCGTCGAGCCAACGACATCGACAACGACCTCGCCGGAGTGCTCGGCAAGGTCATCAATGGCGAGATCAACGATGGCGGAGCTACCGACCTCGCGAGCGCCGCCGCCGCGGGAGCAGGTCAGGGTGGGCTTTCGGTCCTCGAACCCCCACCGGGGAAGGGAACGCCCGGAGACAACGCAGGCTGGTGGGACACCCTGTCGGATGCGGAGAAGAAGCAGATCATCGAGAAACATCCGGAATGGATCGGCAACCGAGACGGCGTTCCCTTCGGCGCGCGCGACGAGGCGAACCGCAGCCTTCTTGTCACCGAGAAGGCACGATTGCAGGAAGAGGCCCGCCGTCTCCAGGCGGATCTCGACGACAACACGTTCGGCGGCCTGTTCACCAACGCCGACGCCAGGCTTGATCAGGTGAGGGAGAAGCTCGACGCGATCACAGCCATCGAAAAAACCCTGGCCCAACCGGGTGAACGGCAGCTGCTGTTGCTGGATACGTCGAACGAACGCGCCGAGGCCGCGATCGCGAACGGCAACGTGGACACCGCCGACCACGTCGCGGTCTTCACACCCGGACTGACCTCGAACGTGCCGGACAGCATGGTCAACTATGACAACGACATGGACCAACTTCAGTTCCGCTCCGAAGACGAACTTTCGCGCTACGGGAAAGACCCGTCGGTGGCCACCGTGACGTGGATCGGCTACCAGGCACCCCAATGGAGCGAGACGATCATCGATGAGAACTCGGTGACCGATGACTACGCGGCCAAGAAGGGCGCGGAGAAGCTGGCACCGTTCCTCCAAGGCATCGATACGGCGCGCGACACGGACGCCCACCTCACCGCATTGGGTCACTCCTACGGCTCAACCACGACCGGACTTGCCCTGCGACAGAACACCGGCGTTGACGAAGCGGTGTTCTTCGGCTCGCCGGGGCTTGGCACCGACGACCTGGACGACCTCAAGGTTCCCGACGGCCACTCCACCTACATCGAGGCCAAGTGGGACGGGGTCGGCGATCTCGGGCGCTTCGGGTTCGACCCCAGCCATCTGGAGGGCATGCAACACGGCTCGTCCGCCGAGGCCAGACACCCGGTCACCGACCGCCCCTTGGCGGGAGTGACCGGACACAGCGCGTACCTCCAAGACGGAAGCACCAGTCAATACAACATGAGCGTCGTCGTCGGAGGCATGCCGGACAAGATGGTGACCGGTAACGACCGCGG
The DNA here is from genome assembly GCA_050701115.1 of Haloechinothrix sp. Lineage (GTDB taxonomy): Bacteria > Actinomycetota > Actinomycetes > Mycobacteriales > Pseudonocardiaceae > JBOHER01. Next base: position 11,244 of record JBOHER010000263.1, read on the forward strand.
CGTGACCGATGTCCTCTCATGGCCGATCCCGGGAACCTACTGATGAACTTGCGACGAGTGATACTGACCCTGATGTCTGCCGTGGTACTGCTGGTGACCGGCTGCCAATCCGATGCATCGAAGGACGAAGAAGTGAACGCACTGTTCGGCGAGTTGATGAAACGACCGCACATCGAAGCCATGGAGGCGGACTACCTCGGCATGATGGCGACGATCCGGGACACGCTCATCGCTGAGATCGGCGTCGAACCCTGGGCGCCGGCCCGCGAGCCGATCAGCGGTTCTGGCTGTGGCGGAGACCTCGCGAGCCT
>JBOHER010000264.1:0-2766 GCA_050701115.1 Haloechinothrix sp.
GACGTACATGTTGTGCGGGGACGGCCGTGCTGCACTCCGGTAGAAACCCGGTGTGCCGACATCCGGCGAAGCAAGGACCAGATCCGCCCGTCGCAGCGACGGCTCCAGCTGGGATGCGCTGCCGGAATACGCCAGCACGGGCCGCTTGAACTGGGCGAGCAGCTCGATGTCGCTCTCCCGCGCACTGCGCACCGGGCCGACCACCTGCGGGCGCTCGCCCCAGTAGACCGCGAGAATGCGCGTCAGCCCACCCTCGACCGGCTCGATGACGATCGCGTCCGCGCCGCCGATGCCGGTGTGCGGGCGGGCAGCCGACACGTTGTCGACCTTGACCACCAGTGCGGCAGGAAGCCGCATGTCCTTGGGAGGCTTGGACGTGGTGGTGGCCGGTGCAGAGGTCGCAGGCGGGGCGGCGGCTGGGGCAGGCCCACGGTGACCGCGCACGATCAGCACCGCGACAACCACAGCCGCGACCACTCCGCCCACCAGGAGCAGAGAAATGAGCACCTCTACGCGTCGTCGCGCCACCCCTCTTTCATACGCCCACCCGCCGCCCTACCCGCCCATGGAACGGGGCAATTGATCTCGAAGTGTGATCTCACCGGGGTGAGTTCGCCGAGATCGTGGTGATGGAAGGCAACTCCGGCTCAGCGTGCGGGCACGGCGGTGCGGGTCATGGCGTGCAGGAACCGCGTGCACCAGTCGAGCAGTTCCTGGTCGCGCAGCGGGGGTGCGCCGATCCGGCCACCTGCGGCGCCCTCGGTCGGGCGCGGAACCCCGACCGTGCCGGTCACCGCCTTGTGGGTCGCCTTCGGGTAGAGCCGCTTCAGCCGCACCACCTGCGAATCGGCCAACGGCATCGGCGCGAACCGGATCAGGTTGCCCTGGCTGGTCACCTCGGTCACGCCCGAATCACGGCAGACCCGCCGGAACGCGGCGACCGACAACAGCCTGCGGACCGCGGCAGGCGGTTGGCCGTACCGGTCGACGAGCTCCTCGCGGACGGTGGTCAGCGCATCGTCGTCGGTCGCGGCGGCGATCTTTCGGTAGGCCTCCAACCGCAGCCGTTCCCCCGGCACGTAGTCGTGCGGGATGTGTGCGTCGATCGGCAGATCCACGCGTACCTCGGCGGGCGTCTCGTCTTCGATCGGCTCGGCGCCCGCGTGCCGCCGGAACGCATCGACCGCCTCGCCGACCAGCCGCACGTACAGGTCGAAGCCGACACCGGCGATGTGCCCGGACTGCTCGGCGCCGAGGATGTTGCCTGCGCCGCGAATCTCCAGGTCCTTCATCGCCACGGCCATGCCAGCGCCCAGCTCGGTGTTCTGCGCGATGGTGGCCAGCCGGTCGTGCGCGGTCTCGGTGAGCGGGCTCTCCGGGGGGAAGAGGAAATAGGCGTATCCGCGCTCCCTTGCCCGGCCGACCCTACCGCGCAGCTGATGCAGCTGCGCCAGGCCGAGCAGGTCGCCGCGCTCGACGATCAGGGTGTTGGCGTTGGAGATGTCCAGTCCTGTCTCCACGATCGTCGTGCACACCAGCACGTCGAACTCGCGCTCCCAGAAGCCCGCGATCACCTTCTCCAGCTTGTCCTCGTTCATCTGGCCGTGCGCGGTGACCACGCGCGCCTCTGGCACGAGCTCGCGAATGCGCATGGCCGCCTTCTCGATGCTCCTGACCCGGTTGTGCACGTAGAAGACCTGGCCGTCGCGCAGCAGCTCCCGGTGGACGGCTGCGGCCACCTGCTTGTCGTCGTAGGCGCCGACGTAGGTCAGGATCGGGTGCCGATCTTCTGGCGGAGTGAGGATCGTGGACATCTCCCTGATCCCGGCCAGGCTCATCTCCAGCGTCCGCGGGATCGGGGTCGCCGACAAGGTCAGCACGTCCACGTGGGTACGCAGCGCCTTGATGTGTTCCTTGTGTTCGACGCCGAACCGCTGCTCCTCGTCGACGATGACCAGACCGAGGTCTTTGTAGCGGATCCCGGTCTGCAGCAGGCGATGCGTGCCGATGACGATGTCCACACCCCCGTTGGCCAGCCCCGCGATCGTCTGCTCGGCCTCTTCGGTATGGGTGAACCTCGACAGTCCCTTGACCGTCACCGGAAACGCGCCCATCCGGTCGGCGAAGGTGACCAGATGTTGTTGAGCGAGCAGCGTGGTCGGAACCAGCACAGCGACCTGCTTGCCGTCCTGCGCCGCCTTGAACGCGGCACGTACCGCGATCTCGGTCTTGCCGTAGCCGACGTCGCCACAGATCACCCTGTCCATCGGGACCCCACGCCGCATGTCGGCCTTGACCTCGTCGATCGCGCCCAGCTGGTCGGTGGTCTCGACGTAGGGGAACGCGTCCTCGAGTTCGCCCTGCCACGGGGTGTCAGGACCGAACGCGTGGCCGGGTGCGGCCTGCCGGGCGGCGTAGAGCTGCACCAGTTCGGCGGCGATCTCCTTGACCGCCTTACGCGCCTTGGCCTTGGTGTTCTTCCAGTCGGAGCCGCCGAGCCTGCTCAGGGTGGGCAGCTCGCCACCGACGTAGCGGGAGACCTCGTCCAGTTGGTCGGTCGGCACGTAGAGCCGGTCGCCAGGGTGGCCACGCTTGGCTGCCGAATACTCGAGGAGGAGGTACTCGCGCGTTGCTCCGGTAACGGTGCGTTGCACCATCTCGACGTACTTGCCGATCCCGTGCTGATCGTGCACCACGTAGTCGCCCGTCTTGAGCGCCAAGGGGTCCACCGCATCGCGGCGCCGCGACGGCATCTTGATGCTGTAG
>JBOHER010000265.1:0-11992 GCA_050701115.1 Haloechinothrix sp.
GAGCTTTAGTGCGCATCATGCGCACTAAAGCTCCCTTCATCCGCAATGCACCGCCACCCTGTCGGTGGCCGCGCCTACCCTGGAGCCCGTGGCTTTCGCAACCGAAGACCCGCTTGCGGGGTCGAGCATCAGCACCGAACACCCCGTGCTCGCGCACTCCGAGTTCCGGCCGGTCTCCGACATCCCTCGGTCCGGCGGTCGATTCACGATGGTCAGCGACTACGAGCCCTCTGGCGACCAGCCGCAGGCCATCGACGAGTTGGAGCGCCGGCTCAAGGCGGGTGAGTCCGACGTCGTGCTGCTCGGCGCGACCGGTACCGGCAAGTCGGCGACGACGGCCTGGTTGATCGAGCGGGTGCAGCGGCCCACGCTGGTGATGGCGCCGAACAAGACGCTGGCCGCTCAGCTGGCCAACGAGCTGCGCGGATTCTTCCCGCACAACGCGGTCGAGTACTTCGTGAGCTACTACGACTACTACCAGCCAGAGGCCTATGTTCCGCAGACCGACACCTATATCGAGAAGGACTCGTCGATCAACGACGACGTCGAGCGGCTACGGCATGCGGCGACGATGAACCTGCTGTCTCGGCGGGACGTCATCGTGGTTGCCAGCGTGTCCTGCATCTACGGCCTCGGCACGCCGCAGTCCTACCTCGACCGGTCCAGCAAGTTGGTGGTCGGCGACGAGATCGAGCGGGACGTGTTCCTGCGCGCGCTGGTCGACGTGCAGTACACCCGCAACGACCTCGCGTTCGCTCGGGGCACGTTCCGGGTCCGGGGTGACACCGTCGAGATCATCCCCGCGTATGAGGAGCTCGCCATTCGGGTGGAGTTCTTCGGCGACGAGATCGACAAGCTCTACTACCTGCACCCGCTCACCGGCGAGATCGTCCGTGAGGTTGACGAGGTACGGATCTTCCCGGCCACCCACTACGTCGCAGGTCCTGAGCGGATGGAGAAGGCCATCCGGTCGATCGAGGCAGAGCTCGAGCAGCGGCTGGCCGAGCTGCAACGGCAGAACAAGCTGCTCGAAGCGCAGCGGTTGCGGATGCGCACCTCCTACGACATCGAAATGATGCGTCAGGTCGGCTTCTGCTCGGGGATCGAGAACTACTCGCGGCACATCGATGACCGTGACTCAGGTTCGGCGCCCGCGACGTTGATCGATTACTTCCCGGACGACTTCCTCCTGGTGATCGACGAGTCGCACGTCACGGTCCCGCAGATCGGCGGCATGTACGAGGGTGACGCCTCCCGTAAGCGGACCCTGGTTGAGCACGGATTCCGCCTCCCGAGTGCACTGGACAACCGGCCGCTGACCTGGGAGGAGTTCTCCGATCGGATCGGCCAGACGGTGTACCTGTCCGCGACGCCGGGCCCGTACGAGATGGGGCAGACCGGGGGCGAGTTCGTCGAACAGGTCATCCGGCCGACCGGCCTGGTCGACCCCGAGGTGGTCGTCAAGCCGACCAAGGGTCAGATCGACGATCTGGTGCACGAGATCCGGACACGCGCCGAGAAGGACGAACGCGTTCTGGTCACCACGCTGACCAAGAAGATGTCCGAAGATCTCACCGACTACCTGCTGGAGCTGGGTATCCGCGTGCGGTACTTGCACTCCGAAGTGGACACCCTGCGCAGGGTCGAGTTGCTCAGGCAGTTGCGCTCGGGCGACTTCGACGTGCTGGTCGGGATCAACCTGCTGCGAGAGGGCCTCGACCTTCCTGAGGTGTCACTGGTGTCTATTTTGGACGCTGACAAGGAAGGGTTCCTGCGCAGCGGCACCAGCCTGATCCAGACTATCGGCCGTGCCGCGCGCAACGTGTCCGGTCAGGTGCACATGTACGCGGATAGGGTCACCGACTCCATGCGCTACGCCATCGACGAGACCAACCGCAGGCGGCAGAAGCAGGTTGCCTACAACACCGAGCGAGGACTTGATCCGCAGCCGCTGCGCAAAAAGATCGCCGACATCCTGGACCGGGTCTACAGCGAGGCAGAGGACTCCGAGACGGTGGCCATCGGCGGCTCCGGCAGGAACGTGTCGCGGGGAAAGAAGCCCGAGCAGGGCGGTGGTGTGCGCAGTTCCGGTGTACTGGTGGACAAGGACGTGTCCACCATGCCGCGAGCTGAACTCGCTGATCTCATCGGGCAGATGACCGACCAGATGATGCAGGCGGCCCGAGACCTGCAATTCGAGCTTGCTGCCCGGCTGCGTGACGAGATCGCCGAGCTCAAGAAGGAGCTCCGCGGTATGGATGCGGCGGGCGTGCGATAGTCGAGTTACACCATTCAGGGTAGAATTACACCATGGCTATGAACATCAAGGACCCGGAAGCCGAACGCCTGGCAGCCGAGGTCGCCGCCCTGACGGGCCAGAGCAAGACTGCCGCTGTGCGTGAGGCGCTCCGGGTGCGACACGAGCAACTGGTGGCCGAAGGGAGCGCCGAGCGCAGGGGCGAAGAGTTTCTCCGGTTCCTTCGCGAGGAGATCTGGCCGCAAGTATCGCCCGAGAACCGAGGTAAGCGGATTACCAAGGCGGAACGAGAAGAAATCCTCGGCTACGGCCCGGACGGCGTATGATCCTGGACACTTCGGCGATCATCGCATCGATCTTCGGCGAGCTTGCGGCCGCACGAATAGCCGTGCGAATTGGCGAGGCTACGGTGTGCCGGATCAGCGCTCCGACGTTGGTTGAAGCGAGCGTGGTGCTGATCGGTAAGGAGGGAGCGCGGGGGCAATCGTTGCTCGCGTCGTTCCTGCAAAGACGAACGTTCGACGTGGTGTCCTTCGGCGATGCCCATTGGCGGTCGGCGCAGAGCGCATTTCATCGCTTCGGCAAGGGCAGGCACCCAGCGTCGTTGAACTTCGGTGATTGCCTGACCTACGCCGCGGCCTGGGTGGCTGGGGAACCGCTCCTGTGCGTCGGCGACGACTTCGCGCAGACCGACCTGGAACTGGTTGACCTCGGCGAGGGCTGACGCGCTCGCTTATCGAATGCGCCCAAGGACGAGTGGAAGCCGGATGGCGTAGTCACTCGGCGGCGCAGAGCCAAGCCAGCAGTTGCCGGTACACCTCGTCGTGGTGCAGCAGGCCGAAGTGATGCACGCCGCCCACCCAGTGCCGCAGTGCATCCTGGGACTCATCGCCCGCGCTGGCAGGAGTGACCAGCGCGTCGCCGAGGAACCTGGCCAGCACACCGTGCTGGTCGCGGCCGATCGTCGCGCTGACGAAGTGCAGGCGCGCCCCGTCCGGCACCCGGCATTCCGCCCTCGGTGACCGGAGGAGCAATGCGTCAGCATCACGTCCGGTCCACTGCTCATTCTGAACGTAGCCGTAGCGGAGGTCCTTGATCCCGTCGCTGCGCAATCGGAGCAGGTCGCCCAGCGGTGCCGACTCGGGAAAGCGTCCGAGCGCCCAGGTCGCCACGTGCGCGGCGAGTTCCAGCGGCGCACCGTTGTGCGGCGAGCCGAGGCAGACGAGGTGCGCGAGCCTGTGCACCCAGGGTTTGCTGCCCAGCGCAGCGTCGTGCACCGCGCTTCGCGCGACCAGACCGCCCATGGAATGGCCGACAATGCTCATCCGCGTCACCCGGGTGGGCCATGCCTCGACTACAGCGGAGAGCATTTCGTCGAGTTCATGGCCGTTCGTCGAGATGTGCTTGCCGGTGTTGTACCGCAGGAACAGCGGAGTGCAGTCGATGTCCTTGGCCAGCCGGGTGCCGAAGTCGGCTCGCGCAGGCTCGCCTCCCCGCGCGGGACGCGGGTACCACCACCGTTCGGTCTCGATCAGGCCGTGCAGGAATACCACTATGTGCCCGGACGCGTCAGGGTAGGCCTCGGCCAGCGAGGTCGGGGTTATCGGTACTGCCGCGCTGTTCACCCGCACGGTCATCGCAGCTGGTGCCGTATACGCCCGTTCGCCGAAGGCGCCGCCCAGTACTCCGGCAGCGGCGCTGCCCGCGGAAGACTCGAGCAGGCTGCCTCGGGGCCTGCTGGCGCCGGCGGCGTGCGCGGCGAGTTCCGCGACCGCGCCACCAGCGGTGATGCCCGCGTGCACGCTGGTGTACACCAACTCGGCAATGCCGTCATGCATCAGTTTGGCCGGTTCGGCTGTGCCGCCGAGCAGGCTGAAGGATCGACGGGCGATTGCTCGGTGCATGCGCTGGACGGTGTTCGTCACACCTCGGCTCGCCTCGGCGAGCATGCGCGCGGCATCCCGGTACTCGGCGCTCGCACTGTCTCGATCCACGATCTGAGTGTACGAACGTGCACTTAATTGTCCACACGCGTACGCGGGGCGCGGACATGGCTCAGCTGGTGATGTCCTTGCGCGCGAACCGGCGGGCCGCCAGCAGGCCGAAAGCGGTGCCGAAGCATACGGAGGTGAGCGCACCGTTGGCGAGATCGGTCCACTCGACGTCGGTCGCGATCAGGTCCAGCCACGCCATCGCGTAATGGGTCGGCAGGTAGTTGCGCAGGTCCCCCAGCGCGGTGATCTGGTCGAGGATCTGCGAGAGGATCGACACCAGCACCGCGCCGCCGACCGCTCCGAGCGGGGCATCGGTGGACACGCTGAGCAGCAACGCGAGCCCGGCCACCCAGGTCAGCTGGATGACGATGTACCCGACCGCGAGCAGCAAAGCGAACAGGCTGGCGCCGAACGGAACCGCATCGCCGGTCGGGCTGATCGCATCGCCCGCGCCGTACCAGAACACGCCGACCACGAGCGCGACCGCGGGCAGCACAGTGAGTGCACCGACCGACAGCGCCCCTGCCACCTGTGCCTTCTGCCGCAGCACCCGATGTCGAGGAACCGGTATCGCCAGCAGGTACTTGAGGCTGGACCAGGATGCCTCGCTGGCGATGGTGTCGCCGAAGAACAATGCCACGATCATCGGCAGCAGAAACGATGCGGACACGAGCAGGGTGAACACGACGAAGTTCGGTGCACTCGCTGTGGCTAGGTCGATGAACCCGCCGGAACGGCGATTCGGGCTGGCCTCACCGACTTCGAATGCCACCACCAGCAGGAAGGGCAACAGGGCGACAAGGGCGAGCAGGAACTGGGTGCGTCGCCTGCGCAACTGTCGGCGCAGTTCGACCCCGAACGGCAACGTGCGGCCAGGCTCATAGCCTACGACCGCCCCGGTCGCGGTGACCGCGGTGTGCTCGTGTTCAGCGGCTTCGCTGAGCTCGGCGAGGGCGGCCGGGTCGGTGTGCACGCCGTGGTCGGCTTCGGTGCGCTCATTCATGAGCCCTCTCCTGTGTCTTGCGGGGCACCCGCACCCGGTCGACGGTCGTGAGCGGCTTCGCCATCCTCACTCACGACCCTCGCCTGTGTCTCCGACCAGTTGCAGGAATGCGTCCTCCAGCCGTCGCCGCGGGCCCGCCTGCTCGACCGACACGCCCGCTTGCACGAGCGCGGCGACCGCGACCGACCGGGGCATGCCGGCCAGATTGGCGTGCACGGTCGCGCCGTTGGTGTCGATGTCGGAGACGCCCTCGATGGTGCGCAGGGTATCCGCGGCCAGCATGGGCTGGTCCACGATGAAACTAGCCTCGCCGCCTGCCGCGACGATCTCGCCCACCGCGCCGTCCGCGACGACCTTCCCACGATGCATCACCACCACATGCGTGGACGTCTGCTCCACCTCGGCCAGCAGGTGGCTGGAGACCAGGACGGTGCGACCGGTGGCCGCGTACCGGCGCAGCACCTCGCGCATCTGATGGATCTGCGGTGGGTCCAACCCGTTGGTCGGTTCGTCGAGGACCAGCAGTTCCGGCAGGCCCAGCATGGCCTGTGCGATGGCCAGCCGTTGCCGCATGCCCTGGCTGTAGGTGCGCACCTTGCGATGGACCGAGTCGCCGAGTCCGGCGATCTCCAGGGCCTCGGTGAAGTGCGCCTTGTCCCCAGGCCGCCCGGTGGAGTCCCAGTACAGCTGGAGATTGGCCTTGCCGGACTGGTGTGGCAGGAACCCGGATCCCTCGACGAAGGAGCCGATCCGGGACAGCACTGGCGCGCCGGGGTGGATCCGGTGGCCGAACACCCTGATGTCCCCCGCGGTCGGGGTAATCAGACCCATCAACATGCGCAGCGTGGTCGTCTTACCGGCGCCGTTCGGGCCGAGTAGCCCCAGGACCTGACCGCGTTCGACCCGGAACGAGAGCTCGGACACCGCTGTCAGCCCGCCCGGGTAGGACTTCGTGAGGTTCTCGATCACCAGGGGAGTGTCGGCCAGCTCTGCGTCGACATTGCGGGCGAGTCTTCTGCGGAAGGCGGCGAAAGCCGCAACCGCTCCGGCAGCCAGCAGCACTCCGGCGATGCCGAGCAGTTGCCCGACCGGCCAGCCCGAACTGGCCGCGGTGCCCGGCACCACCGGAACCTGGAGGACCCCATCAGCGGCCAGCGACACTCGGAACGCGGCGGGTTGCTGTGCATTGGCGTAGGCCTGATCGGTGGTGGCGACGACCAGTTGGAGACGACGACCGGCGTCCACCGGCCGGACGATACCCGGCAAGGACACCGTGACCTCGCGCGGGCTGCCGTCGGCGGGCAGGTCGGCCACCCGCACCGGGGCCACCGCGCTGCCGGGAAGCGTGCGCCTGCCGTCCGGACCGATGTCGTACAGCTTGACGAACAGGACCGCGTCCCGGCCGCCGGTCTGCCCGCCGGGCTGAGACCGGGCGGCGATCCGCAGCCGAACCGTCGATGACCCGGTGATCACTATCTGGTCGGTCAGGGCAGGGGAGGTGAACACGGCCGACTGCCCCGGCAGGTCGATGCCCAGCAGCGAGGTGAGGCTGGATGAGCGTCCCACGACGGCGCCCGCGCCGGGAATGCCGCTGACCGCGGCCGGATTGCCGCCCGGGGGGTTGAGAATCGTCTGTTCATCCCCGCTGAGGGTGAGCGGTTCGCGGCTCGCATCCGGGCCGCGCAGCCCCGGGTAGCTGTCGGACCGCACGATGCGGACCGACGGTGCTCGGGTCGCCTGAAACGCGCCCTGCACGTCGTAGCTGAACGCCGGGAGCGGGTTGCTCCCGGTGCCGGAGAGCTGGAACCACAACCAGTCGGCGATCTTGCCGCGCAACTGCGGACCAGGGCCGCCACCGTCATGACCGCCCGCGTACCAGACCAGCTGCACGTCCCCGCCTGCCTGCGTGATCTGCCGGGCGGTGGCATCGGCCTGGTCCAGACCGAACAAGGTGTCCTGCTCGCCCTGCACCAGCAGCGTGGGTATGGAGATCTTGTGCGTGATCGATGCTGGGGAGACTCGACGCAGCAGTTCGGTCGTCTGCTCGCCGGCCGAACCGGTGGTGGCCAGTTCCGTATAGGCGCCGCACACCTCCGGTGAGAACCGGCCGCACGGCGCCGCGGGACCCCTGCGCTCGTTACCCGGCGTGGCCGTTCGCTCACCGCCGTTACCGGCAGCGGCGGACTCCCCGGAGTCCCCAACGGCCGCTCCTTGTCCGGTGTCGTCGTCGGGTTCGGACCCGGGTTCGGGAGCGTCAGGTGCCCAAGCGCCGTTTCCTTGGCTGCCCACGCCGCCCGCGAACAGGTTTCCCGCCCAGGCCTTCTTGAACACCCCGTTCGGCGAGAAGACACCGTGCGCCGGGGTGCTGCCTGCGAATTCCTCGGTCGTCCCCGCGTTTGGCAGCAGCCCTTGCGCGAGATCGTTGTAGGTCATCACCGGCGCGATGGCATCGACCCGCCGATCGGTGCCCGCGACGAGCAACGCGAGCGCTCCGGCATACGACGAGCCCGTCACCGCGACCTTGGGATCGCCGGGGGAATCCATGGCCACGGCCGGCTGCCGCGCGAGATAGTCGATCAGGTGACCGGCATCGGCGACTTCGTAGTCAGGATCGTTGAGCGAGATGCTGCCGGTGCTCTGCCCGAAGCCGCGTGCGGAGTAAGTGAGCACCACGAACCCGCGTCCGGCGAGTTCGCGCGCGTCCCGCACCACGCTCTGCTTGCTTCCGCCGAACCCGTGCGGCAGGAGTATCGCGGGAGCCGGCGTCGACTCCGGTTGATACAAGGTCACGTCGAGTTGCACCCGGTTCGACGAGCCGGGTGATGCGAGCACGTCGAGGATCGCATCCTGGGTCCGGATGACCGGGGCGTCTTCGTCCGTGTCGAGTAGGACGTAACCGAACGCGCCGAGCAGGGCGACCGAAAGGATGGCGGTCAGCGCGCGGGCGGCGCGACCGCCGGGGTCGGGTGAACGGGGCACGGATGCGACGGTATTCGAGCTTTCCTGAGAACGCCCATGGGTTAGGCCGGTAGAGGCAGATTCGTGCGCAGACCGTGATGCCGGGTACGTTCGGTGGCGCATGCGGCGCTAAGCCGCCAAGATGGTGGCTATACGTGGAGGGGAGTATTCCTTCGCGGTGGTGTCGTCAACACGGCTGCTCGCACTCAGGTGCAGGGCACCCGGCATCGCCGACCGGTTGTCACGCCGGTGGAAGAGACCTCCGGGTAGTGGCTGTATCCGCTAACCGGAGGTAATTAGCACATGACTGTTCCCTTGTGGCTGTGGCTTGCGACCGTGGGTGGGTTCCTCCTCGTCTTCGCACTTGATCTGTTCATCGTCGATCGCAGGCCGCACGAGGTCACGACGGGTGAAGCAGCACGATGGGTGGCGTTCTATGTCGCCTGCGCGGTCGCGTTCGGCGTCGCGATCTGGGTGTTCGGTGGGCACGACCCCGGGGTGGAGTTCTTCACCGGCTACATCATCGAGTACTCGCTGAGCGTGGACAACCTGTTCATCTTCATGCTGATCATGGCCTCGTTCAAGGTGCCCGCGATCCACCAGCACCGCGTGCTGCTGATCGGCATCGTGCTCGCGCTGGCCATGCGCGGTGCGTTCATCGCCGTCGGCGCTGTCCTCATCGCCAAGTTCGTCTGGGTCTTCTTCGTGTTCGGCGCGATCCTCATCTGGACCGCGATCAGCATGCTGCGGGAAGGCGAGCCGGATGAGTACCACGAGAACGCGCTGGTCCGGCGGCTGCGCAAGGTCTTCCCGGTGACCGACGACTACGTCGGCCACCAGCTGATGGTCCAGCAGGACGGTAAGCGGTGGATCACCCCGATGTTCGTGGTGATCGTGGCCATCGGCAGCGCCGACCTGCTGTTCGCTGTCGACTCCATTCCGGCCATTTTCGGTATCACCCAGGACGCCTACCTGGTGTTCACCGCCAATGCATTCGCGTTGATGGGCCTGCGCCAGCTGTACTTCCTGATCGGCGGACTGGTCGACAAGTTGCACTACCTCTCGCACGGGCTCGCCGTGATCCTCAGCTTCATCGGCGTGAAGCTGTTCCTGCACGCACTGCACGCATACCACCTGGTGCCGGACTGGCTGGACATCAACAACTGGGTGTCGCTCGGCGTGATCGTGACCGTCCTCGCGGCCACCACCGTGATCAGCCTGATGAAGTCCAAGCGGGATCAGAAGGCCGAAGTGTCGTCATCATCGCGCTGACGCTCGTGAGTGATTGTGGCTGCCCCAGCGACCACAATCACTCACGAGATGTACGCGCCCATCGGGAACCGTCGGCCTCACCCGAGCAGCAGGTAGTTCAGCTCGTTGCAGACTCGAGCCAGCGGCAGGTCGAGACCGGGGTGGTCGAGCGGGAGCAGCACATCCGGATAATCGGGGATGGCCGATCGTGCGGGCGGATCCCACAGGCAGATGGCCGGGTCACCCGAGTCCATCGAGGACCGGTACCACAGACCGTCCAGGCTCGGGTGCGCCTCCCGGATCGTCCGCGCCCACACCTGGGTGATCCGCTTGGGGCCGCTGGAGATCTGCTGCGATGCCCCGAGGCGCGTGGGCCACAGCCCCGTGAGGTCGAGCAGGCGCAGCGTCCGCGCTGGTCGGATCACCAGAAGATGCGGCGACCGGGTGCTCCGGTCCACCGTGGAGGTCGTCTGGAACACCTCGGCGACGCTGGTACGCACGGAAAGGCTGAAATACAGCACCCCGTGGTTCGGATCGGTCGCGGGTGAGCCATCCGGTTGCGGGAGCTGCGGGTCGAACCGGCCATGCGGGAGGGGGCCGGTGTATCGGAAGGTGTTCCATTGCTGATGGTGCCTGCCGCGCGCGGTGAAGATCCGGACCAGCCGGGTCGCCGGATGGATGGCGACCACGTCCTCATCGATGCGCAGCTCCGCGGCCAGGTCGGCCGCCGACGGTGGCAGCGGAAGCCGTGCCATGCAGTAATGCCCTGTCCCTCAGTGCTTTCCGGTGACCTACGCCGCGATGCCGAGGGCCGCGGCCAACTCGGCAACCGGTTTGGGATCGCCCAGCGCGAGTAGCCACTGGCGGGGCGTCGCCGGCTTACCGTTGATCACCAGGTCGGACTGGGGGGTGTTCATGAAGGCGGCCACCACGAGCGGCGGCTGGTCCTCGGGAAGTGCGCTGAGCACGACCTCGAGTCCGGGCAACACGCCGTCGGCGGTGAATTGCCATGCGGGCAAGCGCCAGCCCTGGTCCTTCCAGCCGGCAAGACGGCCGGCGGCCAGCCGGTGGCGGACTCGGCTCGCATCGACTCGAAGCAGACGCGCCGCATCGTTGACCGAGTATGCGGACTCGGCGAGCACCGCGTGCGCTGCGACAGTCCGGGCCCGGGGGTCGGGCTCGTCGTCGTTGTAGGCGTTGAGGTCGAGTCCCACCTCGCCGAGCGCCATCCGTTGGCCGGGCGAGAAGTACTCCGCGGGGTTGGGATGCGGCGGGGAAACCTTGCGCGCCGCATCCTCGACGAGACGGAGGAATTCCCTCGCGTCGACCCTGAGTCCGGCTTTGGCCAGTGCGGTCTCGAGTGCGACGGTCATGCGCATAGGCTAACACGCACGTGCGCCGTCGTGCGGCTGGTGCCGTGAACTGGTTCTCGTGATGCGCCCCGCAGCCGCGCTGGGGTCGATGCGGTGGTCCTGGTTTCTCCGCCGGTAACCACGCGGCAGCGGTGGCCTCCGGTGGCAACGCCGATCTCGCGGCGCTGGCCGGTCGTTGACCGGGCTTATCTGACGGCGAACACGCCGGACGGGAACGCGCCCGCCGCTACCACCTGCTTGCTCAGCGTGCGGCCGATCTCCCGGAGCCGGGTCGTCTTGTCCGCGCCCAGCCGCAGCCACGGCGCGGTGGCGGCGTCGTTGGTCGCGGCTTCGACACGCGCACGCAGCGCCTGCCCCGTGTCGGTGAGCTCGCCCGCGGCATCGAGGAGTCCCTGACCCCGTAAACCTTCCGCGGCGGCAGCCCATTGTTCGTCCGACCAGCCTCGGGTGGCTTTGGCTGCGTGCTCGGTGAACCCGCGCCCGGTCGCGGTGTGCGAGACGAGGGCGGAGAGCCCGTTCAGGCCATGCGCGACCAGAGCGGCGATGTGCCCGTCGCCGCGGAACTCGCGGAGCAGCGTGATCGCATGCCACAGCACGAGGTGCGGCTCGGTGGGCCATTCCAGGTCGGCGTGCCCGGCGTAGAGCGGCCTGCCATCAGGCGAGCACGCCTCGGCCGCATCGCGCGCCAGTTCCGCGGCCTCGGCCACCTCCGGTGCGGATACGGCGTCGCCCAGCCGGGTGCGGAGCGCCGCATCGGCTGCGCTGAACCTGGCCGCGACGACCTGCTCGGGGGTAGCCAGCGTCCACGCACGGGGGATGTGCCGGGCGACGAGCTCGGGATTGAAGTTGTAGAACGTGGCGGTTACCGTTCCGGGGCCCACCGCGCCCATCGGGGCCGATCGGCTGGCGAAGTACGTCATCCGGCCGGGCCGCAGGCCGACGGCGGTGAGTTCCGCCTCGGCCTCGGGCGCGAAGTAGATCACCGTGTGCAGCGGTTCGAGGGCAGGGTGACACTTGGCCGCGAGCTCGGCGGCGTACCCGTGATCCATGACCGCAGGCTACTTGAAACCGCCCCTTGGGCCGCGCACGGCGGCAGCTCGATCCACCACGGCGCTTCGCGGCCGTCGCAGCTGATCCTGCCGGAGCGGGTAGTGGC
>JBOHER010000266.1:0-10938 GCA_050701115.1 Haloechinothrix sp.
CCGTCCGCCGGCCGCGAGGTTGCCCCGCTCGGCGGGCAAGAAACGGTAGAAGCCGGAGGTGCCACGGTCCTCGGTCTCATAGACGATTCCGGTGCGAGGGTCGACGGCGACAGCTTCGTGCACGAACTGTGCCGTTGAGGCTGACGAAACCGCGGACCAGCCGACGCTCACCTCCTGGCTCGATCTCGAGTGAGGTGGTGCCGCCACCGGCGCGCGAGTCGTAGGCGGTGGCCAGGTCACCGATCACCGTGGATACCGGGGCCGGCGCCCGGTCCTCGTGGTTGCGGATCAGCCGTACGTTCCCGTTCGGCAGCGCGAGCGCCGCCATCCCGTCATGCGCGCGCGGAGTCGGGTTCCTGTCGGACATGCGAGTGCCCTCGCGAGGCCACCGGCCAGCATCGCGGCACTGGTACCGAGGAAGCGACGCCGAGGGAGAGAGCGCGGGTCATGATCTGTGGTGGTCACGTCGAGGGTCCTCTCGTCTTATCCGGGACTGCCGGCACTGATCGTGCGGCCTCCTCGACGCTAGGTATCGATCGCCACGGCCTCGCAGCCGCGAAGTGGAATCCGAATGACCCTTACGAGAACGTCGCCGACTGAATGAGACACCGTCTGTAGCCGTTCGTGAGACGAGTCCGGCAAGGACCTGCAGACGACGTTCTCGGGACAGGAAACCGGGGTGCGTTGATCAGTCGAGTGAGAACAGCGGCCCGGTGATGGTCAGGCCAAGATCGCCGACGTGGGCGAAGAACGCGAACAACATCAGTGCGGCGCCACCCAGCGCCATGTCCTTCATGAACTGAATCTGCTCCATCTGGCGCGTCTGCGCGTCGGTTTCCTTCCAGAAGGCGTGCATGAGCACCGCCGTCGGCACCAAGAATGCCAACAGCAGCAGCGCCCCGAGGTCGGCCCACACACCAAGGAGCACCATCAAGCCACCGAGCAGGATCTGAATACCGCTGACCGGCACCGCCAGCTTCGCCAGCGGCACACCGCGGGACTCCACGTAGCCCACCATCGCCCGCCCCTGGGCGAGGTGCCCGTACGCCGAGCCCAGGAACAATATCGCAAACAAGACACGGCCAATGAGCACAAGCACGTCCATAGCGCACCTCCTGATCTCGCCACGAACTGTGGCATTGGAGAGATCGACGAATCCATAGTGGACCCGATTTCAGCGGAGGGAAAGCCCGCCGCGCGAACGGATGACCGGCCGTCAGCCCTGAAGTGCGCGTAGCAGCGGAACGACCTGCCCGCCTAACGTGCTGAGGAACCGCGCCTGGTCGTGGCCTGGACCGTGGAAGACGAGATGGGTGAACCCGGCATCGACGTAGGGCTTGATCTGCGCGACGGCCTGCTCGGGATCCGATGCGACGATCCACCGGCCGGCGATCTGCTCGATGGACAGCGCGTCGCCCGCCCGTTCCATCTCGGTCGGGTCCTCCAGCCCGTGCTTCTGCTCGGCGGACAGTGCCAGCGGCGCCCAGAACCTGGTGTTCTCCAGTGCCTGGTCAGGATCCGGGTCGTAAGACAGCTTGATCTCGATCATCCGATCGATCGACTCGGGTGCCCGGTCGGCAGCGGCAAGACCCTCGTTGACCGCGGGCAGCAGCTTGTCGGTGTAGAGATCCATGCCTTTACCGCTGGTGCAGATGAACCCGTCGCCCGCGCGGCCGGCGTACTTCGCGACCACCGGCCCACCGGCCGCGATGTAGACCGGCACCCTGACCTCCGGCCGGTCGTACACCGTCGCGTTGGTGGTCTGGTAGTACTCGCCGTCGAAGGTGACCCGCTCGTCGGTCCACAGCGCACGCATCAGCCGCACGGCCTCGCGCATCCGCGCGAAGCGCTCCTTGAACCCTGGCCACTCCAAGCGCGACACCGCGACTTCGTTGAGTGCCTCACCGGTGCCGATGCCCAGCATCACCCGGTTCGGATAGAGGCAGGCCAACGTGCCGAATGCCTGCGCCACCACCGCGGGGTTGTATCGGAATGTCGCGGTCATGACACTGGTGCCAAGCAGGACGCGCGAGGTACGCTCCCCCACCGCGGCGAGCCACGACATCGAGAACGGCGCGTGACCGCCGTTGTGACGCCACGGCTGGAAGTGGTCACTGATCATGACGCTGTCCAGGCCCACCTCCTCGGCCAGCACCGCGTACTCGACGAGATCACGTGGGCCGAACTGCTCAGCCGATGCCTTGTACCCGATCTTCACAACCTGATCCTCCTTCTCGGCGCGGCGCCGTTCCGCTCACGGAATCCTGCGCCACAGCCCACGATGCCGTGAGTGCGACGGGTGATCAAGCGGGAGAACCTCAGCGCAGCAGCGCCCGAGCCATGACCATGCGCTGAATCTGGTTGGTGCCCTCGTATATCTGGGTTATCTTGGCGTCCCGCATCATCCGCTCGACCGGGAAGTCCCGAGTGTAGCCGGCCCCACCGAACAGCTGGACGGCGTCGGTGGTGACCGCCATCGCCACGTCGGAGGCGTAAGTCTTCGCCGCGCTGGCCAGGAATCCGGCCCGCACGTCGCCGCGTTCGGTCGCCGAGGCCGACACGTAAACCAGGTGCCGGGCAGCCTCGATCTTCATCGCCATGTCGGCGAGCATGAACTGCACACCTTGAAACTCACTGACGGAGCGTCCGAATTGCTGCCGGTCCTTGACGTAGGCGATCGCGGCATCCAGCGCGCCCTGCGCGATACCCAGCGCCTGCGCACCGATGGTGGGCCGGGTGTGATCGAGGGTGCGCAACGCGGTCTTCAACCCGGTGCCGGGCTCACCGATGATCCGCTCGGCCGGGATGGCGCAGTTCTCGAAGTACAACTCGCGAGTCGGTGAACCCTTGATCCCGAGCTTGCGTTCCTTCGGGCCAACCGAGAAGCCGGGGTCATCGGCATGCACGACGAACGCCGAGATGCCCTCCGCCTTCCTCGCCGCGTCCGGGTCGGTCACCGCCATCACGGTGTACCAGGTGGACTCGCCCGCGTTGGTGATCCACGCCTTGGATCCGTTCAGGACCCAGTGGTCACCGTCCCACCGCGCGCGGGTGCGCATCGACGCGGTGTCACTGCCTGCCTCCCGCTCGCTCAAACCGTAGGAGGCCATCGCACCCGCCGCGATTTCCGGCAGCACCAGCTTGCGCACCTGCTCCGAGCCGGACAGCAGGATCGGCTGGGTGCCCAGCTTGTTCACGGCGGGGATCAGCGACGCCGAGGCGTCGACCCTGGCGACCTCCTCGATCACGATGCAGGCGGCGACCGCGTCCGCCCCTTGTCCCTCGTACTCGTCCGGGATGTGCACGGCATTGAACCCGGCCGCATTCAGCGCCTTGAGTGCCTCATACGGGAAACGGGACTCCTCGTCCACATCGGCCGCGTAAGGTGCGATCTCCTTCTCGGCCAGCGAACGGATCGCCGCTCGCAACTCCTGGTGCTCCTCGCCCAACTGGTACAGCCCACTCATGCGGACACCCCATACTCGTGGAAACCACGACCCGACTTGCGGCCGTACAGGCCGGCGTCGACCATCCGCAGCAGCAGCGGCGGCGCCGAGTACAGCGGCTCCTTGAACTCCTCATACATTGAGTCCGCCACCGCCTTGGTGGTGTCCAGGCCGATCAGGTCGGCAAGGCGCAGCGGCCCCATCGGGTGCGCACACCCCAGCACCATCCCGTTGTCGATGTCTTCGGCCGAGGCGAAACCGGATTCCAGCATCCGGATCGCCGACAACAGGTATGGGATCAGCAGGGCGTTGACCACGAAACCGGCCCGATCCTGGGAGCGCACCACCGTCTTGCCCAACACCTCTGCAGCGAAGGACTCCGCACGATCCTGGGTGTCCACACCGGACAACAGCGACGGAATCAGCTCAACCAGCGGCAGTACCGGCACCGGGTTGAAGAAGTGGATGCCGATCACTTGCGCGGGCCGGGAGGTGGCCATCGCCAGCTTCATGATCGGAATCGACGAGGTGTTCGACGCCAGGATCGCGTCCGGTCGCTGCACCACCTTGTCCAGCGCACCGAACACCTCGACCTTGACATCCTCGATCTCGGCGACCGCCTCGACCACCAGATCCCGATCCGCGAAATCAGCCAGATCGAGCGTGTAGGTCAACCGAGCGAGTGCCGCGGCACCATCGGCCTCCGACAGCTTCCCGCTGCGCACCGCCCGGCCCAGCGACTTCTCGATACGCGACCGGCCCGCCTGCAGCGCAGCCGAGCTCACCTCGGCCACCACCACATCCAGGCCCGCCCGGGCGCACACCTCGGCGATACCGGCCCCCATCAGCCCGGCACCAACAACACCAACCCGCTCGATCTCACCCACGAAGCTACTCCTCAGTAGGCCGCAAAGGGCCACTCACCAGGTAATTCGCGGGTTACTTTAGTAGGTCGTCCTACTATTTGACAGGGTTTAGCCGTGCGATCCTGATCTCACTTACGCGGCGTCGGCAAGACCATACCTGGCCACCCCGTCGCGCACGGACACCGCCAAGCGCCGCTGCTCGGCCAGCACATCGAGGTGGGCCGACGTCTCCCCGACGGCGAGGAACTGGTTGAAGGCGTTGAGGTCGGCGAAGTCACGGTGGCGACGTGTCCAGCCGAGCATCGCCGCGGATTCGAAGGCCGTCGTGGCACCGTCCCGGACCGTCTCCCAGGTGACTTCCAGCCGCTCGTCGTGGTGATCGAGCAACTCCCGCACCCTGGCGTGCGCACTGTCGACCACAGGGCCGTGCGCAGGCAGCAGCAGCATGTCCGGATGGGACAGCATGAGGCGCAGCGATGCCAGGTAGTCGCCGAGCGGCAACCGGGCCTGCGCGGGCTCGAACCCGATCGACGGGGTGATGTGCGGCAGCACATGATCGCCCGCGAACAGCAAGGATGCCTGCTCGTCGATGAACACCATGTGCCCGTGGGTGTGCCCCGGGGTCGGCACCGCCCGCAGTGTCCGCTTGGTCAACTCGATGTCGCTCACACCGGTCAGCCATTCGTCGGGGAGCTCGTAGATCGTCCGGCCGCGCTCGGGTTCGATGCCGATCTCCTCGATGGCGATCCGGCCGTCGGCTCCCCACCGGCGCAGTTCACCGATTTGCCGATCGTCGCTACCGTGGATGATCTCCTCGAGCGATGGCCGCTCCCCCGCGCCGAGCGCGATCGGCGTTCCGTTGACGCGTCGTAGCGCGACAGCCAAGGTGTAGTGATCCCGGTGCATATGCGTGACGAGGAACCGCCGGATGTCCGCCAGTCCGTACCCGAGCGCGTCCAGGGCCGCTCGAAGCTGTTCTCGCGCGTCGTCGACTTCCCAGCCCGCATCGATGAGCACGACCCCATCGC
Organism: Haloechinothrix sp.; assembly: GCA_050701115.1. Taxonomy (GTDB): domain Bacteria; phylum Actinomycetota; class Actinomycetes; order Mycobacteriales; family Pseudonocardiaceae; genus JBOHER01. The sequence goes on from JBOHER010000266.1 coordinate 5,341, forward strand.
CGTCTTCGATCGCATAGACGTTCACCGCGCGGAGACCGTCGTTCGGCATCGGCAGCGGAATCCGGTGCACTCCCGGGGCGACCTCATGCGGACCCGGCTCTGTCCAGGGTTGCGAGTCGAACGACATGGGGGACTCCAACTAGTTACTTGTTCTCAGCAAATACTTCCTGCCAAGGTACCCCCGCCGCCGGTGAAAAAGAAGCACACGTGATGTATTTCAGGCCGCCGGGCCGAACTGGGCCCACTCGATCGCCGGGCAGCGATCCATCACCATGTCCAGGCCCGCTTCCCGCGCCCGCCCGAAGGCCGCATCGTCGACGACATCGAGCTGGAACCACACCGCCGTGGCGCCGATCTTGATCGCCTGGTCGACGAAGGGGCCCGCTTTGTCGGCACGGCGGAACACGTCAACACAGTCGACCGCGAAGGGAATGTCGGCCAGGGTGGCGTAGCCCTGCTCGCCGTGCACCGTCTCGGCAGCGGGATGGACGGGCACAATCCGCTTGCCGTGCCGCTGCAGGAAACGAGCCACTCCGTACGCCGCGCGCGCTCGGTGATCGGCCAGACCGATGATCGCCCAGGTCTGGCAGTCGGCAAGAATCCGGCGAATAGTCTCGTGCTGGCCCCACAGCTCGCTCGCATCGCTCACAACACCAGTCTGCCCTAGGACTCCGGACCAACGAGATCGTTCACGCTGTGTCTCATTCAAAACTCGCGCTATTCACGCGGTGGGTGGTTGCGAATGGTGCTGCTACCCGCACCGACCGCTCGCACGGGCCTGGCGGGCCCTGGGGGACACCGTCGCTGGGTCGGTTTTGAATAGCGCTCCCTGGCTACACCATCGGACGACAAGTGCTCACGCCCAGATCGCGTACATTCGGGGATGATGATCACTGTCGGTGGTCGTTCACCATCCGCGAGTGATCTATTGCCAATGGCGAACACGCAGGTCACAGCTAGGCCACGGGTGTTCCTTGGCGGAAAGTTGCATCCCTCACACCATCGGGTTAATTCACCTTCCGTTCATCTGGTCCCGGTCCGCCGTCCACCCTCGCGGCCTAATGTCCGCTTCGGTGCGATCAACAGGTCGCCCGGCGTGAATGCGATCACGACAAGCACATGGAGGACATGCTGTGAGGATCATGCGGCGCATGAGGGCCGTCGGCATCGTGGCGAGTGCCGCTCTCGCGCTCGCTGCCTGCGGGACCGACGACAACACCGGCAGCCCCGGTGTAGACGTCGCTGACGGAAACGTGTCGTGCGAGGGTAAAGACACGCTGACCGCAAGCGGCTCGAGCGCTCAGAAGAACGCCATGGACCGGTTCGTCGCCGCATACGAGGGTCTGTGCGACGGTGGCACGGTGAACTACAACGCGAGTGGTTCGGGCGCCGGTGTCACGGACTTCATCGGCAAGCAGACCGACTTCGCGGGTTCGGACTCCCCGTTGAAGGATGACGCGGGCGAGGTCGAGCGGGCCAGGGAGCGCTGCGACGGCAACGACCCATGGCACCTGCCCGCCGTGTTCGGCCCGGTGGCGATGAGCTACAACCTCGACGGAGTCAACGACCTCAACCTCGACGCTGCCACCCTCGCCAAGATCTTCACCGGTAAGATCCAGACGTGGAACGACGAGGCTATCGCGGCACTGAACGAAGGCGCGCAGTTGCCGGACACCCCCATCACCGTCGTGTTCCGCAGCGACGAGTCGGGCACCACCGACAACTTCCAGAAGTACCTCGAGATCGCCGCGGAGAACGACTGGGACAAGGGCGACGGGAAGTCCTTCAACGGCGGTGTCGGCGAGGGCGCCAAGGGCAGCGACGGTGTGACCTCCGTCGTGCAGCAGACCCCCGGCTCGATCACCTACGCGGAGTGGTCCTTCGCCAAGCAGCGTGAGCTGGGCATCGCCAAGATCATCAACAGTGGTGGTGGCGAAGCGGTCGAGTTGAGCAACGAGAGCGCCGGTACCGCCATCGACGCCGCCGAGATCAGCGGCGAGGGCAACGACCTGGTTCTCGATCTCGACTCGATCTACGGCACCGAGGCCGAGGGTGCGTACCCGCTGATCCTGGCCACCTACGAGATCGTGTGCTCGTCCTACGCCGACCCCGAGGTCGGTGGCGCTGTGCAGTCGTTCCTGAACGTGGCCATCAACCAGGGCCAGGAAGGCCTCGAGGAGAACGGCTACGTCCCCGCACCGCCCGCCTTCAAGGACAAGCTCCAGGGCGCGGTGGACGCCATCTCCTGACAGCGGCAGGCTGTTCTGCGACACATGAGTGATTCGACGAAGACGGACTCTCGCCCTGGTCGACCGGCCACTTCCGGCGACCGGGGCGAGGCCCGCATGATTGGTGACATGACGCAACCCGCCACTGTGCCCAAGGGCACAGGCTCACCCCCCGGCAGAACGCGCCAGACCGACCGGAAAGCCGATCTCATATTTCGGTGGCTTTCAACCGGATCGGGCATAGCGGTTGTCGCATCGATCGGGCTCATTGGCGCATTCCTGCTCTACCAGTCTCTCCCGTCGCTGCTGGTGAACAACGCGAATTTCCTGACCAGCGCCGAGTTCGACACCACGGACCCGAACAACCTTCGGTTCGGCATTCGCGACCTGCTCATCGTGACCGTGATGAGCTCGGCTTTCGCCCTGGTCCTGGCCATGCCGGTGGCGTTGGGTATCGCCCTGTACCTCACCCACTACGCGCCGAGTTTCTTGCGCAGGCCCTTCGCCTACGTCATCGACGTACTCGCCGCGGTCCCCTCCATCGTGTACGGCTTGTGGGGCCTGGCGGTTCTCGGCCCACTACTGGTACCGGCCGGCGAGTGGCTGAACCGAACGCTCGGCTGGTTTCCGCTGTTCGCCGAAGGCAATGTCTCCATCGCGGGCAGCATGTTCGCAGCTGGGATCGTGCTTGCCATCATGATCCTGCCGATCATCACCTCGGTCACAAGAGAGGTGTTCCGCCAGACTCCCACCTCGCACATCGAGGGCGCGCTCGCGTTGGGCGCTACCAAGTGGGAGATGCTGCGCACCACCGTGCTGCCGTTCGGCCGTAGCGGCTACATCGCGGCGTCCATGCTGGGCCTCGGTCGTGCGCTCGGTGAGACCGTCGCGGTGCTGCTCGTGTTGCGCATCGCCTCGTCCGAGGCGGGTTTCAGCCTGTTCGACGGTGGGTTCACCTTCGCTTCCAAGATCGCGGCCGCCGCGCACGAGTTCAGCCAGCCGCTGCCGACCGGTGCTTACATCGCCGCCGGTCTCATCCTGTTCGTGTTGACGTTCGTGGTGAACGCGGCCGCCCGCTGGATCGCCGGGGGGAAGGTGCACAGCTCATGACCGCGACCGATACCGAAACCATCGTCGACCGTCCACTCGTCGGCAAGACCTTCCAGCACATCAGCTGGGGCCGCAGGGCGAAGAACCTGCTTGCCTCGGTTCTGGTGACGGCGGCGTTCCTGCTCGCACTCATCCCGCTCGGCTGGCTGATGATCACGGTCGTCACCAAGGGCCTCAGCGCGATCCTGTCCTCGACCTGGTGGACGCACTCGTTGAAGGGCGTGCTGCCCGGCGACTTCGGGGGCGGCATTTATCACGCGCTCTACGGCAGCCTCGCGCAAGGCCTCGGCGCCGCGGTGCTGGCCGTGCCGATCGGTATCTTCACCGCGATCTACCTGGTCGAATATGGCAGGGGCAAGCTGGCCAAAACAGTGACGTTCATGGTGGACATCCTCTCCGGGGTGCCATCGATCGTCGCGGCGCTGTTCATCTTCGCGCTCTGGATCAGTGTGTTCGGCTTCCCGAAGAGCGCACTGGCCGTGTCGTTCGCGCTGGTGCTGTTGATGCTGCCCATCGTGATCCGATCGACCGAAGAAATGCTGCGACTGGTGCCCGATGAGCTGCGCGAGGCCAGCTACGCACTGGGCATCCCGAAGTGGAAGACCATCGTCAAGATCGTCCTCCCCACGGCGTTATCCGGCATGATCACCGGCATCATGCTGGCCATGGCCCGGGTGCTCGGCGAAACAGCGCCGGTGCTGGTCCTGGTCGGCTACAGCAGGGCCATCAACTTCGATGTCTTCGAAGGCAACATGGCTTCCTTGCCGTTGACCATCTACACCGAGCTGAACAATCCGACTGAAGCAGGCGAATACCGAATCTGGGGCGCGGCGCTCACCCTGATTCTGGTCGTCATGTTCTTCAATCTTGCGGCGACCGCGATCTCGCGGTTCTCCGCGGTCAAGACGAAATAGGTTAGGGCGGTACGAACGATCATGGCAAAGCGAATCGACGTCAAAGACGTTGATATCTACTACGGCAAGTTCCACGCCGTGGACAACGTGACCCTGTCCGTGCCCCCGAGAAGTGTCACCGCATTCATCGGGCCGTCGGGCTGCGGCAAGTCGACGGTGCTGCGCACGCTGAATCGGATGCACGAGGTCATCCCGGGTGCCCGCGTCGAGGGCAAGGTGCTGCTGGACGGCGAGGACATCTACGCGCCGAGCGTCGACCCGGTGCAGGTGCGGCGCACCATCGGCATGGTGTTCCAGCGCCCGAACCCGTTTCCCACGATGTCGATAAGGGACAACGTGGTAGCCGGGTTGAAGCTGGCCGGAAACAGGAACAAGAAGCAGTTGGACGAGCTCGCCGAGCGGGCCCTGCGGTCGGCCAACCTGTGGAACGAGGTCAAGGATCGGCTGCACAAGCCGGGCGGTAGCCTTTCCGGCGGGCAGCAGCAGCGGTTGTGTATCGCTCGGGCGATCGCCGTGCAGCCGGACGTGCTGCTCATGGACGAGCCGTGCTCGGCACTCGACCCGATCTCCACCCTGGCCATCGAGGATCTGATCAGGAAGCTGAAGCAGGACTACACGATCGTCATCGTCACCCACAACATGCAGCAGGCCGCGCGGGTGTCGGATCAGACCGCGTTCTTCAACCTGCCTGCCATCGGGCAGCCCGGCACGCTGATCGAGTTCAATGACACCGAGAAGATCTTCTCCAACCCGGACGAGAAGGCCACCGAGGACTACATCTCTGGTCGCTTCGGCTGATCGGCGATGGCGGCGCGACCTCTGCTGCTTACCCCGGCTCGCAACCGGCTGGCCGTGCTCGCCATCGAGCATGACGACGATGTGGCCAACGGGCTGGAGACCACGGTTGCCGGCCAGCCGATCGAGCTCGGCAGGCTGCGTATCGACGGTTCTGTCCCGCAACTGTGGATCGACGGCAGGCAGGTGTCCGTTCCGCCGATGGAGTTCCTCTTGCTGCGCTACTTCGCCGGACATATCGGTGAAGTGATCAGCCGAGCGGAACTGCTCGATGCGGTATGGGGCAACGAGGCGCACGCCAACAGCAACACACTGACGGTGCACATCCTGCGGTTGCGCAAGCGCCTGGGTGACGACGAGGGCGAGCCCCAATGGATCAAGGCGATCCGCGGCCTCGGCTACCAGCTTTCCGTGCCCGCCGGCGCTGGAGGCACTAACACCGTGCCCGCCGGCGCTGGAGGCACTAACACCGTGCCTGTCAACGCGCGGCAGGACGCGCGACCAGAACCGAGTTGACCACATCGGAGCCGGGATGGACCTCGAGCTCAACG
>JBOHER010000267.1:0-21578 GCA_050701115.1 Haloechinothrix sp.
GCATCCAACGCACTGAAAGCGCCTTTCAGCGCCTACCGGCGCGCGAGTCAGGACCGGCGGACCCGCTTGGCCTTCCTGGGCGGTGGGAGGGCACCTTCGGCACGCAGCTTGGCCGCGTACTCGGCCAGTTCGTCGACCAGCACGCTGACCAGCGGCTTGGACGCCTGCACGTCGACCCGCAGGCCGAACTCCGTTGCGGTCTCGGCGGTCTTGGGACCGATGCACGCGACCAGGGTGCGCGCGTGCGGCTTGCCCGCGATACCGACCAGGTTGCGCACGGTGGATGCCGAGGTGAAGCAGACCGCGTCGAAACCACCGGTCTTGATCATCTCGCGGGTCTCGGCGGGCGGTGGAGCGGCACGCACCGTCCGGTACGCCGTCACGTCGTCGACCTCCCAGCCCCGCTCGACCAACCCGGCCGACAGGGTCTCGGTGGCGATATCCGCCCGCGGCAGCAGCACCCGGTTCACCGGGTCCAGCACGTCGTCGTACGGCGAGAAGTCGGCGAGCAGGCCTTCGCTGGAGTGCTCGCCGGACGGCACCAGCTCGGGGATGATGCCGAACGAGCGCACCTTGGCCGCGGTGGCCTCGCCGACACAAGCGATCTTCACGCCGGAGAACGCGCGAGCGTCCAGCCCGAACTCGGAGAACTTCTCCCAGACCGCCCGCACGGCGTTCGTCGAGGTGAACACCACCCACTGGTAGCGGCCGTCGACTAGCCCCTTGACCGAGCGCTCCATCTGCGCCGGGCTGCGCGGCGGCTCGACCGAAATGGTCGGTACCTCGTGCGAGGTCGCGCCGTGACTGCGCAGCCGGTCGGCCATCTCGCCCGCCTGCTCCTTGGTGCGCGGCACCAGCACCTTCCAGCCGTACAGCGCCCGGGACTCCCACCAGGACAGCTTCGCGCGGTTGCCGACCGAGCCACCGACGCTCACTACGAGGGGACCGATGGCATCGCCGACATCGGCGGCCAGGGTGGCCAGCGTGGTGTCGATGGTGCGCTGGGTGTTGATGGTGCCGTTGGCCGTCACCGCGACCGGGGTGTCCGGCTTGAGCCCGTGCTCGACCAGCGCGGACGCCGCTTCGGCGAGATGCTGAGACAGTGCCTGCAGCACCAGCGTGCCGGGCGCAGCCGCAACGGCAGCCCAGTCGACCTCCCCGCGCAGGTCCACCTCGGTGTGCCGACCGCCGAGGGCGATTCCTGCATAGGCGGGCACGGCCGCACCTGGCGACACGGCGGGCACCACGTCGAACACCACGGTGGTGCGCGCGATCGCCTGCACCTCGGCGACCGCGGCGTTCTGGGTCAGCGGGTCACCGGATACCAGGCGAATCACCAGCATGCCCGCCTTCGCCTCGGCGGCGAGGTCCTTGGCCACCTCGCTCGACTCGCCGACCGCCGGGCGCACCTCGGCGCCCTCACCAGCCAAGGCGAGCACGGTCGAGGGCACGTCGGGGTCGGTGACGACCAGATTGGCGTTACCGAGTAGTTCCTTGGCACGCACCGTCAGCAGGCCCGCGTCCCCAGGGCCTGAGCCCACGAATGCGACACGCCCGGTGGATCTCCGTGCGGGGGTCATCTTCTGCGCTTCTCCTCGTGTTCGTTTCTCGCCTGCACGCTGTTTCCTGCGGACCGGCATACCCTGCCGCCCGCCGTGGTGTTCATGTTGTTCTCGAGCGTTATGCCCCGGAGCGCGCCCCAGCACCGAGGTCGAGCAGTTCGGCCGCGAGGTCGCGGCCGAGTCGCCCGGCGTCAGCCAGTTCCCCGGTCGCCGACGCACGCAGCAGGTCCGCAGCGCCGGTCTCGGTCACCGAGGCAGCCACCCCACGCAGGGACAGCCGCAGGACGACCGCCCCCGTGGCATCCAAGTCCTCCACCACTTCGGCGAGCGCACCGACCGGCGCGCTGCACCCCGCCTCGAGCGCGGCCAGCATGGCGCGCTCCGCGACAACGGTCACCCTTGCGTGCTCGTCGTCGACCCTGGTGCGCAGCAGGTGCTCGATATCAACGTCGTCGGCCCGGCACTCCACCGCCAGCGCACCCTGCGCCGGGGCGGGCAGCATCTGGATCGGGTCGAGTGTCTCGGTGATCTCATCCAGCCTGCCGATCCTGGCCAGGCCGGCGCGAGCCAGCACCACCCCGTCCAGTTCGCCGTCGTAGACCTTGCGCATCCGGCTGTCGATATTGCCGCGGATCCCCACTACCTCGAGGCCCAGCCCGAGCGCGTGCAGCTGGGTCGCGCGCCGGGGCGAGCCGGTGCCGATCACCGAGCCGGGCGGGAGCTCACCCAGCGTGAGGCCGTCCCGGGCGATCAAGGCATCGCGTGGATCCTCCCGTCGCGGAACGGCGGCGATCACCAGCCCGGGTTCTGGCGCGGTCGGCAGATCCTTGTAGGAGTGCACCGCCACGTCGATCTCGCCCGCGGTGAGCGCCTCACGCAGCGCTGAGGTGAACACGCCGACGCCAATTTCCGCGATGGGCGCGCTGGACCGGTCGCCTGCAGTGGAGACCTGCACGACCTCCACCTGCTGGCCGGACTGTTCCAGCAACGCGGCGATGGTGCCGGTCTGTGCCAGCGCGAGGGCGCTCGCCCTGGTGCCGATCCTGATGGTTCTAGTCAACGTTGATCTCACCGTCCTGCCGTCCACCGCGGACGTCGATCTGGTCGTGTTTGGTTGCTTGTGGAGCAGGGCTGGACAGCGCGGCGGGAGCGCTGGGGTCCAGACCGAAAAGCTCACGAAGCGCAGACGCGTAGTCGGTGGCAGCCGGCTGTGCGGCCAACTGCTTGACCCGCACCGTCGGCGCGTGCAGCAGCTTGTCGACCACCCTGCGCACCGTGCGGCTCAGCTCTTCGCGCACCTCGCCGTCAAGTTCGGGCAGCCTGCGGTCCAGCCGCAGCAACTCGGCGTCGACCAGTTCGGCTGCCTGCTTACGCAGCGCGGTCACCGTCGGCGTGACCTCTGCGCTGCGCTGCGCGGCCAGGTACTCGCGTACCTCGGCGAGCACGATCTCGCCCGCCAGTTCGACCTGCGGAGTGGACTGCGCGTCGCTCATCGCGCGCCGCACGGTCTCCAGGTCGACCAGCCGCACCCCGGCGATGTCGGCGACGGCGGGATCGACGTCCCGCGGCAGACCGAGGTCGCAGATCACCAGCGGCGACGCACCGGTTCGTCCGCTGACCTGCTCGGCACGCAGCACCACGTCCTGGGCGCCGGTGCAGAACACCGCGATGTCCACCTCGGCCAGCGCCGCCGCCAGGCCGTCCATGTCGACGGCCCGCGCACTCACGTCGTGCTGGGTGAGCGATTCGGCCAGCCGGATGGCGTTGTCCAGGGTCCGGTTGGCCACGGTCACATTGCCGATGCCCGCCTTGCGCAGCTGCGCCGCGGCCAGCGCAGCCATCGAACCCGCACCGACGATCAACGCGCTGCGCCCGGTGAGGTCGCCCGTGTCTGCTGCGGCCGACTCCAACGCCTTGGAGACCACCGAAGCGCCCAGCGCGCCAAGGCCGGTCTCGGTGTGCACCCGCTTGCCGACCCGCAGCGTGGTCTGGATGAGTTCGTGCAGGGTGCTGCCCACGGTGCCGATCTCCCGGGCGGCCGCGTAGGCGGTACGCACCTGGCCGAGGATCTGGGTCTCCCCGACGACCATCGAATCAAGGCCCGACGCCACCGAGAACACGTGCTCCACCGCGGCGCCCGCATAGTGCACGTACATGCTGTCGTAGAGGTCGGCGGGCTCCAGTCCGGCCTTGCGCGCGAGCACCTCGGACACGCCGGCCAGCCCGCCGTGGAAGGTCTCCACCACCGAGTAGACCTCGATGCGGTTGCAGGTCGAGACCAGCATGACCTCGCTGATGTCCTCGACCTGCTGGAGTTCGTGCAGGATCTTGGGCAGCTCGAGGGGCGCCACGGCAACGCGCTCAAGGGTGCCGAGTTCAGCGCTGCGGTGCGACAGCCCGACTGCCAGCACACTCATTCAGACCACCTTGCCGTTCGTTGACGCGCCTGCCTTGATCGCTCTCGCGCCCGCCTCCTTGGCCGCCACGTGGAAGGACAGGATCTGCAGCTCGACCGCGAGATCGACCTTGCGCACCTGCACATGGGCGGGCACCTGCAGCACAACCGGCGCGAAGTTCAGGATGCACTGCACGCCACCCGCGACCAGCCGGTCGCAGACCGACTGGGCCGCCATCGGCGGAGTCGCGATCACCCCGATGGAGATCTCCCGCTCGGCGCACACCTTCGGGATCTCGTCCAGGTGACGGACCGGGATGCCGGCCACCGGCACGCCCATCAGGTCCGGGTCGACGTCGAACAAGGCCTCGACCGGAAAGCCGCGTCCGGGAAAACCGCCATAATTTGCCAACGCATGACCGAGGTTTCCGATTCCCACCACGGCTACCTTGTGCTGCCGGGTCAACCCCAGAATGCGCTCGATCTCGCCGGTGAGCACCGCGACCTCGTAGCCCACCCCCCGGGTGCCGTAGGAACCCAGGTAGGACAGGTCCTTGCGCAGCTTGGCCGAGTTGACGCCTGCCGCTGTGGACAGTTCCTCGCTGGACACCGTGACCGCGCCCTGTTCGGCCATCGCGGACAGCACCCGCAGGTACACCGCGAGCCGGGCGACGGCGGCCTCTGGGATCGACCTGCTCCGATCAGCCACCACCGGGAGCTCGGTCGTCGGCGTGTTGTCGCCTCGGCTAAACCGTGCCACCACGCTGGCTCTCCTCGTTGACTGCTCGTGCCTGGGGGACGGGCGGAAATCCCATCCTTGACGCCGCGAGGAAATCGGTGTTCGATGCGCGCGGCCGAAGGTGTAACGAATACGGTAGCGCTTGTGAACGTATGCACAAAATCCACGGTGGGGGACGTAACCAGGGGCACACCCAACCGGTCTAACGGCCGCGCCTGAGGAATCAGTGCACGTGCAACGCCACGCTGTGCCACCCGGTCGCCCCATCGGGAAGCACCGGCCTGCGGGTGCCGGTCTGCGGCCTGCCGCCCCCGTCGGTCGCGCGGCAGCGCACGCGATGCGCGCCGGGAGCGAGCCTGAGCTCGGCCCGCCACATCCGCCAGGAATCCACGTTGACCTGCTCGGCGAGCTCGGCGATCCGCCACGGGCCGTCGTCGACGCTCACTTCGACCCGGCGGATGCCGGAGTGTGGCGCCCACGCCGTGCCGGCGACGACCACCGTGCCCGCGGGTAGCCGTGACCCGGATGCCGGTGCGTCGATGCGGGACTGCGTCTTGATCGGCGCCTCGCGGGCCCAGCCGCGCGGGATCCAGTACCCCTGGCGGGCGGCCCAGGTGGTCACCTCGAGGTCGGTCAGCCATTTGGTGGCCGAGACGTAGCCGTAAAGGCCAGGCACCACCATCCGCACCGGGAAGCCGTGTTCGACGGGCAACGGCTCACCGTTCATGCCCAGCGCCAGCATCGACCCGCGGTCGGCCTCGAGCACGACGTCGATGGGGGTTCCCGCGGTGAAGCCGTCCGCACTGGTGGACAGCAGTTGTTCGGCACCAGGTCGGATGCCCGCTTCGTGCAGCAGGTCGCGAAGATCGACGCCGAGGAAGTTGGCTGTGGACACGTAGGGGCCGCCGACCGGGTTGGACACGCACGCCAGGGTGATCGTGCGCTCGACGAGTGCCCGCGAGCGCAGGTCGGCGTAGCTGAGGGTCAGCGCCCGCTCCACCATCCCGTGCACCCGTAGCCGCCAGTCCTTGGTGTTGCGCCGGGGCACCACCAGCGCGGTGTCGATCCGGTAGAAGTCCGCGTTGGGGGTCAAGAAGGTGGGCGTGCCATCGGCCGCGAACTCTGCGCCCGCCGGTACCCGCCGGGCCGGGCGCACCGGCACCAACCTGCCGACCGCACGGCGCGCGGATTCCGGATCGGCCCGGGTCACCAACCACTGCCCGGCCGCTCCAGCGATGCCCGCGCCAGCGGCGACGCCCAGGAACCGCCGCCGCGTGTCCGCACCCTGTGCACGCGTGTCCGCGCTCTGTGCACGCAGCGCCCACTCGTGCAACCAGCGGAACACCCCGCCGCCGACCAACAGGCTGGCAACGGGGGCGAGCAGCGCGAGCTGACCGAGGTCGGGCCGCGCCAGCACCGCGACGACACCGATCGCGCCCATCAGCACGATCACCAGCACACCTGGCATTGGCCCACGGCGGGAGGCCAACCCAGCGACGACCGCCAGCGACAGCAGCACGAGCGCCATACCCAGCAGCAGCACCAGCTTGTCCGCGGTGCCGAAGCTGCGGATGGCGAAGTCCTTCAACCACTCCGGCGTCAGATCGACGGCGGTGTCGCCGACCGCGAGGTAAGGCGATGCACCCCCACCGACGAATGCCGCGATCAGATGGCCGACGGCAAGCGCAGCGAGCAGTGCGAGTACGCCAACGATCGCCGCCGCCGCGGCCGTAAGTCGCGGTGCAGCCCCATCGCCGGAGTCGCGCACATGTCCATCATCAACCCGATAGGAGCGCTGCGCGCCTTACCGATGCCTTACGGCGTACCGAGTGCGGACAGCGCGCGCCGGAGACGGTCCTCCTCCACCTTCCAGTACCCATGCTCGGCACCGTCGACCAAGATCACCGGAACCCGGTCGCCGTACTCGGCCCGCAGTTCGGGGTCGGAGTCGACATCCATGACCATCCACTGCACGCCGAGTTCAGCGCAGATCCGCTCGACGTCCCGCTCGGCCACGACGCACGCCTAGCACCCCTGCCTGCTCATCACGGTCACCTGGTGCATACCTACATCGTGCCTCAACGCCGGCCACCCGTACCCAGAGCGCGGACACGGTGGGCCTCAACGCCGGACACCCGTACCCAGAGCGCGGACACGTGGGCCCAGAGCGCGGACACGTAGGCCCATAGCGCGGACACGGTGTATCACCGCAGTGAGGTCCGCCTGAGCTTGCCGGTCACGGTGTGCGGAAGCTCGTCGGCGAACTGCACGGTGCGGGGGATCTTGTACCGCGCGAGCTTGGTGGCACAGTGCTCGACGATCTGATGCTCGGAGAGCGCGACGCCGGGCTTGGGCACCACGACGGCGCGGACCGCTTCCCCGCTGCGGTCATCGATCACCCCCACCACGGCCACCTCGGCAACCCCGGGCAACTCGCCGATGACCGCCTCCACCTCGTGCGGATAGACGTTGAACCCGTTGACGATGATCAGGTCGTTGGCCCGGTCGACCAGGTGCAGGTCGCCGTCGGTGTCCAGGTAGCCGACGTCGCTGGTGCGGAACCACCCGTCGGCGTCCGGGCCCTCCGCCCCGTCCGGCCAGTAGCCGGAGAACAGGTTGGGCCCCCGCACACACACCAACCCGGTCGCTCCGCTGTCCTCCTCGAACAGGTCGTCCGGATCGTCGGAGTCCAAGGGCACGCTTCGCTCGCCCGCAGGCTCACCACCCTCGGCGTCCACCAGCCGCAGTTCGACCCCCGGGATGGGCCTGCCAACCGAACCCGGCTTGGGATACCCCGTCACCAGGGTCGACGTCAGCACCGGCGCGGTCTCGGTGAGGCCGTAGCCCTCGAACACGCCCAGCCCGGTGGCATCCGAGATCGCACCGAGCACCTTGGGGTGCAGCGGAGCTGCACCCGAGGTCAGCATCCGGACACCGGCGAGGCCCTCGGCGAGTTCCGCGGCGGGTAGCGCGGCGAACTCGGTATACATGGTGGGCACGCCCAGGACCACCGAGACGCCGTGCCGGGTGCATTCGGTGAGCGCGCGCCGGGCGTCGAAGCGTTCGGCGAGCACGGCTGATGCCCCAAAGGCTGCCGCCTGCAGCAGACCCGGACCGAGTCCGTAGACATGGAACAGCGGGATGGCCACCAGCAACCGGTCGGTGTGAGTCACCGGAGGGGGGTCCAAGCGGCCGAGTTGATCGACGTTGGCCAGCAGCGCACGATGGGACAGCATCACTCCACGCGACCTGCCCGGCATGGCCGTGGTGTAGCTGAGCACCGCGATGTCCGCACCGCCCCGGATCGGCGCCACCACCGAGCCTGCCGCATCGGCGAAGCCCTCCTCACCCGGCAACGGGGTGGGCGGCAGCGCGGTGACCCCGTCCGCGGGTAGGCCTGTCTCGCCCGGCTCACCGGTGACCAGGATCCGCGCTCCGCTGTGGTCCAGCAGCCTGTGCAGTTCGTCCGAGGGCGCCTGCGGTGACACCGGCACCACGATCCCGCCCGCCCGCAGCACGCCGAACAAGGTCACCGCGAACGCCGCTGACGTGGCCAGCCGGACGGCCACCCGGTCGCCAGGCGCCACTCCGGCAGCTGCCAGCCCGGCCGCGGCGGCGTTGACCGCGTCATCGACCTGCCCCCAGGTCAGCGTCAGCCCGGACGAGCTGTCGATCAACGCGATCGAGTTCGGCCAGTCGCGAGCGGCGGCGGACGCCAGCTCGGACACGTTGCCCGTAGTGGTCACCGGAGCATCTTGGCGGAAAGGGTGACATCGGGGCCACCGGGCGGATGAGAACGTCACTATCAAGTTCCAGTTGAGTGACCAGCGTCATAGGCCAAATGGCTGACGGTCACCCTACTACTCGCGAACAACCACTACCTACCGAGCGGTAACACCACGTATGCTTCGCTGACCCGAGTAGTTCCACTCAGCGAGCGGCGACTATGAGTGACCGCCCATTCATCGAGGGAGACCGCGTGTCGAACAGCCGCGCAGGCCGTCACGGCGTATGTGTCGGCTCCTCGAGCCGCAGCCTGCCCGCGGTGCCGCGGTCTGCGCGGTGGGCGATCGGCGCGGAACGGGATCGCGCCATTGGGTCTTGCGGGGGTTTACTGGGATGACAGTGCATCTCGCATTCACGGCCGCACCGACGATGGCGTCAGAACTTCCCACAACGGCACAGCCGACGCCTACCGGGTCGACCGCGTCATGGCGGGAGACCGTCCAGGAGGGCACCGAGGACGCCATGGTTGACGCTGCGAAGGTCGAAGCCTGGGAACTGGTACACGCTGCGCAAGCCGGCGACACCGCTGCCTTCGGCAAGCTCTACGACCAGTACGTGGACACGGTGTTCCGTTACGTGCTGTTCCGCCTCGGCGACCGGGAACTCGCCGAGGACGTCACCAGCGAGACCTTCCTGCGGGCGCTGCGTCGGATCAGTTCGATCAGCTACCAGGGGCGGGACGTCGGTGCCTGGTTCATCACCATCGCGCGCAACCTGATTCTCGATCACGTGAAATCCAGCCGCTACCGCCGGGAAATCACTACCGCCGAGGTGGCTGAGGCAGGCACGCTGCCGTTCCCCGGCCATGACCGCGCCGCCGAGTCTGGGCCGGAACACCAGGTCCTGGCGATGGCCACCAAGGACGAGTTGTTCCGCTGCATCGAGGCCCTCGGAGACGACCAGCGGGACTGCATAGTGCTGCGCTTCCTGCAGGGCCTGTCCGTCTCGGAGACAGCGGACATCATGAATCGCAACGATGGAGCGGTGAAAGCTCTGCAGCACCGCGCCGTGCGGAGGCTCGCGCAGCTGCTGCCCACCGGTCTACGCTGAAGCGGCAAGACCGATCACCACGCGGCGATTCGGCCGCCGCCACGGTCCCTCCATGACCCAATCGGGTGGCACCCCGTAACCGTCGACCGTCGTCGATCGTTGCTCATGCACGACAGATTGTTCGCCGGCATCGCTTTGGGAGGCGGAAAACCACGGTGAACGAACCTTGGTATCGGCGGAGCCGGGACCGTAGTGAGCGTTTTGCTCGTGCCCTCGAGCGCGGCGCCACTCATCACGACGACGCGGAGTTCGGAACCGAGCTCGCGGTGGTGTCCGCGTTGCGGCAACTGGCCGCCGAGCCCACCGCTGATTCGGCGACCCGCGAGCGCATCCGCGAGCGGGTCCTCGCAGGTGAGATCAGCGCACCGACGCCACACCCGCGCGAAGCAGGCGGCGCGCCGCGTCCGCCCCGAGCGCACCGCGGCATCCTCATCACCGCGACCGCTGCCGGTTTCCTCGGACTCGGCCTGCTCAGCATTCAACTGTCCGAGAACGCGCTGCCCGGGGACTTCCTCTACGACATCAAGCGCACGACCGAGGCCATCTCCCTCGACCTGACGTTCACCGACGGCGACAAAGCCGTCAAGCACCTCGAGTTGGCGTCGGTTCGGGTCGGTGAACTGGAGGCGCTGGTCGCCGAGCACGATGCGGAAGGCGCGGGCGGCGCGGAGGACCCCGCTGTCTACCGGTCCCTGCTCGACGACTTCGACGATGCGGCCCGCAACGGGTCCCGATCGGTGACGCTGCTCGCCACCCAGACCGATGGCAAGGACCTCAGCATGCTGGGCAACTGGGCAGCTGAGCTGGCCGAGCGCATGACCGCGATCAAGGCGGGCATGCCGACCGAAGTGATCGGCCGGTTCGACGCGAGCATCGACCTGCTCGGCAAGATCGAGCGGCGCGCCGATGCGCTGGCCGGACGGATGAGCTGCTACCAGATCACCTCGGGAGCCATCGACGAACTCGGCGCGCGACCGGCTGAAGGCGCGTGCACGGCCAGTCCCGCTTCCTACGACCTGCTCGATCTGTTGCAGCAGGACTTCGGTGAGGGCGGCGCCCCCGCTCGCGAGCCGAAGACGCCGGAGCAGGGCGATACGGTGCCGCCAGCGCCGAATGCACCGGAGATCGAACCGGCTCCGGCACCAGCGCCGGATCCAGCGTTATCTCCGGATGTCGCCGAAGTCGAGCCGCCCGCCGATGTCGACGACGGGATCGACGCGAGTGATCCGAGCACAACCGAGACCCTGACCGTCACACCGCTGCCGACGACGGAGCCCTCGCTGTTGCCAGGGCTCCCCACGGTGGATCTGCCCTAGGCGCTCCCCGATTCGCGCCGCACCGCACCGCAATGGATACGCTGTGCACAGCGTCCATTCACACCCTCGACCCGGAGGCGGTGCGCGTGTCACTGTGGCGCGACAGGGACAAGAAGCAGGAGCTCGAACGGCTCGCAGCGATCGCAGGCGAAGCGTCGGCCGAGGCCGCGGTTTCCATGGAGCACGCATCGTCACTGGCGATCGACGACTCCGGGGGCGGGGTCGCGCAGGCCGACGAACGTGACCACGATCAGCGGCCCGAGCCGCCGACATCCGCGGCTACGCCCGACCTGACCGCAGCCGCGTTCTTCGACGTCGACAACACGATGATGATGGGTGCGTCGATCTTCCATTTCGCAAGGGGGCTGGCTTCCCGCAAGTACTTCACCACCTCTGACCTGGCGGGCTTCGCCTGGCAGCAGGTGAAGTTCCGGGTCGGTGGCAAGGAAGGCAACGTCAGTTCGATCCGCGAACAGGGTTTGTCGTTCGTCGCCGGGTGCAGCGTCGAGGAACTCAATGCCGTCGGCGAGGAGATCTACGACGAGCTGATGGCCGACAAGATCTGGTCGGGCACCCTGGCGCTGGCTCAGATGCACCTGGACGCCGGGCAGCGTGTCTGGCTGGTGACGGCGACGCCGGTCGAACTGGCGGCCATCATCGCGCGCAGGCTCGGCCTCACCGGCGCGCTGGGCACGGTCGCGGAAACCGATGACGGCGTCTACACCGGCAAGCTGGTCGGCGACCTGCTGCACGGCAGGGCCAAGGCGCATGCCGTGCGCGCGCTCGCCGCCCGCGAAGGCCTCAACCTCAAGCGCTGCACCGCCTACTCCGACTCGCAGAACGACGTGCCGATGCTCTCCGTGGTCGGCACGGCGGTGGCCATCAACCCCGACGCCGGGCTGCGCGACGTCGCCCGGCAGCGCCAGTGGGAGATCCGCGACTTCCGCACCGGACGCAAGGCCGCCAAGATCGGCGTGCCCTCGGTGCTCGGTGCAGGCGCGCTGGCAGGCGCGGTCGCGGCAGGCGTGGCCTACCGCCGCCGCTAGAACACGCTCCTGCGCTGCGAGAGCCGCCGGTACAGCATGCACTGAATCGACTCGCGCACCTGATCGGTCAGGTTGAACACCAGCATCGGGTCGTCGCCGTCGTCGTCGATCAGGTCCGTGCGGATCGGTTCACCGAACTCGATGTGCCACTTGGTCGGCAGCGGGATCGCACCCAGCGGGCCGAGTAGCGGGAAGAACGGCGTCACGGGGAAGTAGGGCAGGCCGAGCAGCCGGGCGAGTGGCTTGATGTCGCCGATCTTGGGGTAGATCTCCTCAGCGCCCACGATCGAGCACGGAATGATCGGCACGTTGGTCCGCAGCGCGGCCGAGACGAACCCCCCGCGGCCGAAGCGCTGCAACTTGTAGCGCGAGGAGAACGGCTTGCCGACGCCCTTGAAGCCCTCCGGGAACACCCCCACCAGCTCACCTGAACGCAGCAGGCGCTCCGCATCGGCGTTGCAGGCCAGCGTCTGACCGGACTTCCTGGCGAGCTCGCTGATGAACGGCAACCGGAAGACCAGGTCGGCGCCCAGCATGCGCAGATGCCGGTTCCTCGGGTGATTGTCGTGCACCGCGACCGCGGTCATCAGGGCGTCGATGGGCACCGTGCCGGAGTGGTTGCACACGATCAGCGCGCCCTCGTCCATCGGCAGGTGCTGCACGCCGTGGGTGGAGACCCTGAACCACTTCTCGTACAGCAGCCGCAGCGGCGGCAGGAAGAGATTGTCGGTCAGGTCGGAATCGAAACCGAACTCGTCGATCGTGTACTCACCGGTGAGCCGATCACGCAGGAAATCGAGTGCCTTGGCCACCGGAGCGGGCAGCAGGTCGGCGTACTCGGTGGCGCCCTGCTCGCCCGGATCACGGGTTCTGGCAGGCCGCGCGGTGGGCGCGTCCTGCTGCCGTCCGGGATGGGTCACCGTGCGCGAGCCTGGGAAGTGCACGACCTCAGCATCGACGCGGTCGCCATAGCCGTCCGGTCTCGGTTGTCGTTCGGTGCCGGCGTGGCTGGGCACCGGTGTGTCGTGACCTTTCTCCCTGCCGGGAGCGTGCAGCGGGATCACCCGTGCCGATGGCGTGGCCGTCCCAGCGTCCGCGCCGCCGTTTGCCGCTCTTTCTTGGTCGCGAGTCGGTCCGTATCCGGTTGCCGGGATCCTGTTCACCATGCCTGTTGTCTCCGCGTAGTTCAGTGTGCGGACGCTTGACCCGAGGCGGCCGACAGCACGATGCTGCGAGCCAGTGAGGCCAGCGAGCGTCTGTCAAGTACCGGGCGCAAGGCCCTTCCGTTCACGTAGTCGTCGAACGCTTCCCGGGTGGACCACCGAGGCGTGTAGCCGAACTCCTTCTTGAGCTTGGTGGTGTCCACGACCCTGCCGAAGTTGAGCAACCGCACCTGGTCGGGCGAGAAGTCGACCAGTTGGGCACCGCGCAGGACCGGACTCGCGGACGGCAGCAGCGCCTTGGGCAGCGGCAGTTCCAGCCGACCGGCCCTGCGGATCGCCTGCGATACCGTCAGCACCCCGTCGCCGCCGACG
This sequence comes from Haloechinothrix sp., assembly GCA_050701115.1. Taxonomy (GTDB): domain Bacteria; phylum Actinomycetota; class Actinomycetes; order Mycobacteriales; family Pseudonocardiaceae; genus JBOHER01. The sequence continues at coordinate 13,430 of JBOHER010000267.1, forward strand.
TTGAATACGCCCGGCTTGTCGCAAACCGTAGCCAGTTCGAGCACGCTCAGTGCGTCGGCCGAATGCACCAACTGCATGCGGGCGTCGTAGCCGAGCACGGTCGGCACCACCGGCAGGGCGAAGTACCTGCTGGTCACGGTGTCCACCTCGGGCCCGATGAGGTTGGTGAAGCGCGCCATGGTGATGGTGATGTCCGGCCGCCGACGGGCGAGCCCCCGCACGTAACCTTCCATCTCCACCGCGTCCGAGACATAGCCGTGCGATGAGGCCGGGACCAGCGGCGAGTCCTCGGTGAAGACCGCGGGCGAGCGTGCGCTGGCGCCGTAGACCGCCGCGGTGGACTTGACCACGAGCTTATGCACCAGCGGCGAGCGCTGACATGCGGCAAGCAGCCGCATGGTTCCGATGACGTTCATTTCCTTGACCGCCAGCCTGCGCGACGGGCCTGCCGGGTGCGCCGTGGTCGATGCGTGCACAACGGTGTCCACCTGCGCGGTGCTGATGATCTTGGCGATCAGCGGGTTGCGGATGTCCGCGCGAACGAACTCCGCGCGACCCATTCGGGTAACCACCCGCTTCGGCGGGGGCTTGGTGTCAACGCCGATGACCCGCTCGAACTCCGGATTGTTCCCCAGGCGTGCGAGCAGCTTCCCACCCAACTCTCCGCCGACGCCGGTGACAAGCACGATGTTCGACGGCATACAACCCCCTTGGCGGGTGCGGCGGTCCGATTGAGTGCGTCAGACAAGCGCGGGGACCGAGCGCTTGACGCAATCGTGATGCTACCGCGAGGAGGGCGTTGGGACCTATCTGCTAACAAGCAATTAACGCAGACGTGGCTTTCTGGACACTGAATCACCTGAACGGCCGCGGGTTCGGTCCACCATGTGGACAAACCCGCGGCCGCTGGAGTGCTACTTACCCTGCTTGCGACGCTGCACTCGCGTGCGGCGCAGCAATTTGCGGTGCTTCTTCTTCGACATGCGCTTGCGGCGCTTCTTGATGACAGAGCCCACGGGCGCTCCTTAACGTCGGTCGGTGGTAATCGGCGCCCGGCGCAGCCCGCCTTCCAAGGCGGGGCGCATCAAGCGCGAGCGGCCTCTCACGTTACCCGCGCCCGCACCCATGAGCCCCGGCGGGTCTGGCTCCCGGCCGCAGTGCGCACCTACCCGACGTCGAAATAGGCAGCGTCCAGATACTCGTGCACCGCCTTCTCCGGCACCCGGAACGACTTGCCCACCCGGACGGCGGGCAACTCGCCAGAGTGCACGAGGCGATAGACGGTCATCTTGGAGACCCGCATCAGCGAGGCCACCTCGGCGACCGTCAAGAATTGCACCTGCGCGGGCGTAGGTGCGTCTTCCTTCTTCGGCGGCATAGTTCACCGTGTTCCTTCGACACGTGTCGCGCCGCTCGGCTTCCCCACCGGCGGTATCGACACGCACGTGCTGACTACGAGCCTAGCGGGACTGATGTGACTAGTGCGACGCCTGGAGCACCGTTAGCAGTCAACTTGCAACTATCGTGGGCGTTTCGCTGCCGAAATGTCCCGGCAGGGCGTGCCATGCGGAAAACCGGCGAGTTTCCGGGAGTCAGTGGTTCTCGTGGGCCTTGCCCAGTTCGATGGACCGGTCCCGGGCGGCTTCGATCGCGGCCAGCAGCGCTGCCCGCACGCCATGCTTCTCCAGCTCCCTGATCGCGTTGATCGTCGTTCCGGCGGGCGAGGTGACCGCCTCCCGCAGGATCACCGGATGCTCACCGGATTCGGCGAGCATCTTCGCCGAGCCGACCGCCGACTGGATGATCAGCTTCTCCGCGATGGCGCGCGGCAACCCGAGCAGGATGCCCGCGTCGATCATCGCCTCGACGAGGAAGAAGAAGTACGCGGGACCGGAACCGGACAGGGCGGTGACCGCGTCCTGCTGCGACTCGGGCAGTTCGACTACCTGGCCGACATGGGACAGCATCCGCTGCACGATCGCGAGGTGCTCCGCCGTGGCGTACCGACCGGCCGAGATCGCGCTCATCGCCGCACCCACGATCATCGGCGTGTTCGGCATGACGCGCACCACCGGCACCTCGCCGCCCAGCCTGCGCTCGAACAGCGCGGTGGGCAGTCCGGCGCACAGCGACACGATCAACTGGTCCTTGCCAACCAGCGGGCCGAGTTCGGCCAGCAGCGGTTCGATGTCCTGCGGCTTGACCGCCACCACCAGCACCTCGGCGGCCTTGGCCGCTTCTGCCAGGTCCACCCCGCGCACGCCGTAGGTCGCGGTGAGCTCGGCGGAGCGTTCCGGGTGGTGCTCGGTGAACAGCAGCTCATCGGGGCCATGTCCGCCATGTAGCAAACCGGATATCAATGCCTCGCCGATCTTGCCCGCACCCAGCACCGCGATCACAGGATTAGCCATACCCCAACACTAGGGCCCAGGCGTGATGGCCAGCTGACGAGCCTGGCAGATCAACTGGCCGGTCGAGTCGAGCACCGTGGCGTCCGAGTCGAACCAGTTGCCGTAGACGGCGCGGCAGTCCACCTGCACCCGCAGCCAGCCGGGCGACGGCCGGGCCCGGATGAACGAGGTCATCTGCACGGTAGGCGACCAGCCGGTGCGGCCAAGGCTGAACGGCACCGGCGGGTTGATGTCGCCGGACAGCAACGCGAAGTAGGGGTCGACATCCGCGCTGCGCGGACGCGCCCACAGCCGCAGGCGCAATGAGGGTGGCCGCTCCCGCGGGCCGGCAGGCAGCCGCAGTCGACGCCCGGTGAGGAACGGTGCGGTGCTGGCGTCCATCCGCACCTCACAGTCCTCGGCGAGCCGGAAGACCCCCCGGCCCATGTTCTCGCCCAACGTGATGGCATTGACGGGCGGCTCGGCAGGCAACACCGGCAGGTCCGACCAGAGGGCGCGCTGCGCGGGCAACCGGCCCACGGTGACCATCGCCTCGACACAGGTCCGGCCGCGCTGTTCGAGCCGCACCGCGATCACCGTGGTCTGCCGTCCGGCCTTGCGCACCTCGGTGCGCAGCAGCACCGGCCCCAGGTTCGTCGCGCGCAGGAACTCGGCGCTGACCGAGAGCGGGTCCGCAGCGGGCTCTCCGTGGTCGGCCATCATCGCCGTCGCGGTCCGGGCGATCAACGCGATCAGGAAACCCCCATGCGGATGGCCTCCAATGGACCATTCCGACCGCAGCGACGTGATGAACGTGCCATCACCCAGCGAACGCGGCCCGCATGCCTCGGCAAACGATGCCGAGCTCTCGGCGGCAGCGCTCATGAGCGACTCGCAAGGGCGCGCAGGAAGAACGCGGTGTTTGCCGGACGTTCGGCGAGCCTGCGCATGAGGTAGCCATACCACTGTTCGCCGTAAGGCACATAGACCCGAACGGTCTGCCCTGCCTCGGCCAACCGGATCTGCTCGGCAGGCCGAATCCCGTACAACAGCTGGAACTCGTAGCTCCCTGGCCGCTTGCCGTATACCCGTGCGCGGTTGGCGACCAGCTCGATCAAGCGCGGATCGTGGGTGGCGAACATCGGGTAGCCGCCACCTGCCAGCAGCGCATTCGCGCAGCGCACGAACGCCAGATCGACATCGTGTGCCGCGGGATAGGCCACGTGCGGCGGTTCGGCGTAGGCGCCCTTGACCAGGCGCACCCGCGAACCCGGGGCCGCCAGCTCGGCGAGATCGGCCTCGGTACGCCGCAGGTAGGACTGCACCACCGCGCCGACCCACGGCCAGGTGCGCCGCAGGTCACCGACTACCCGGAGGGTCAGATCGGTGCTGGAGTGGTCCTCCATGTCCACGGTGACCGTGGTCGCGCATTGGTCGGCCGCCGCGCAGATCCGCCACGCGTTGTCCTCGGCGAGCTTCTCGTCGACCTGCTGGCCGAGGGCGGACAGCTTCACGCTGACTTCGGCCGACTTCGACAGTCCCTCGGCGTGCAGCCGATCGAGCAAGGTCAGGTACTCCCGCACGGTGCGCTCGACCTGCGCGGGCTCGCCCGTGTGCTCGCCCAGATAGTCCAGCGTGGCATGCAGTCCGCGTGCGGCGAGCGCGGCGACGGCAGCCACGGCATCGGCACTGGTCTCGCCGGCGACGAACCGGCTGACCACGTTCTTCGTGCCTGGCGCCGAAGCGACGGCCTTGCGGATCGCGTCGCTTCCCGCAGCGGCGAGGATCAACGAACGCAGCGGGTTCACGGGCGAAAGACTACGTCGATACCTCGCTCCCGGTAACTCCAGGTTCGCTCAGGGTTGATCCGCACCATCACTGGCCGAGGTGCAGCCGGGCGAACAGCAGCGACTGGGCGAGGTCGCGCACGCGCTGCGCCTGCCTGCCCGCGCTACGGGTGTTGACCTCGAGCACGACCTGACCATCGAACTCGATGGCCACCAGCTTCTCCAGAATCTCCGCGCAGGGCTGGGTGCCCCGCCCCGGGATCAGATGCTCGTCCTTGGGCAGTCCGGTGCCGTCGGCGAGGTGCAGATGAACAAGGCCGCTGCCCATCCGGTCGGCCAGCGCGAACGCATCCATGCCTGCCGCCGCGGTATGCGAGAGATCCAGCGTGTAATGCGCGTAGCCGACATCGGTCGGATCGATCGACGGCCGGAAGGCCGACACCCGACGGTCCCGCGCCGCACCAGGCGGGCGCACCTTGAACATGTTCTCCACCGCGATCTTGACGCCGCTGGCGGCCTCCAGTTCGGCGACCAGGTCGGGAAACCCGTCGGCGTAGCGGCGCTGCCAGCGAAACGGCGGGTGCACCACGATCGTCGGTGCTTCGAGTTCGAGGGCGGCCTCCACCGTGCGCCGTAGCCGCACCTCGGGATCTGGCGACCAGATTCGCTGGGTGATCAACAGGGACGGCGAATGCAGGGAGAGCACCGGGGTGCCGGTGCTCTGCTTCAGCCATTTGAGGGCCGCGATGTCCTGGCTGATCGGGTCCGCCCACACCATGACTTCCACGCCGTCGTAGCCGAGTTCGGCGGCCAGTTCGAAGCCACTGTTGGCCCGCATCGGCCAGACCGAAGCGGTCGAAAGGCCCACCTTGATGGGCTTGACGGGCTGCCACGGTTTGCCCCGGGTGGCCTGCTGGTCCGCGCGATCGGCTCGCTCGCCGCCGCGGCTGGTCTGGTTCAACCGCCCACGTCCTATCGGGACAGCAAGAGCAAGGCGGCTGGTGACACCGTCACCACCAGCCCGACCAATACCGCGAGCACCATCGTCTGCAGATCCTCGGCTCTGCGCATCTTGCGCACGATCCAGACCAGACCCACGATGATCACCACCGCGGCGATCAACGCGACCGCGGCGATCTCCGCCCACAGCCAGTTGAAGATGAGCCAGACCACGGCGCCGCCTACGACCCCGAGCGCCAACTGCCCCGCCATCGCCAGCCACTGCCGGCCGGGACTGCGCTCGTCCAGCTCGTCCAGCCGGGCCTCGACGTCGTCGTCGGCCTGCTCGATCCGCTGCTCGATGTAGTCAGGATCGTCGTCGAAGTCGGGCTGCAGCGGCTCGGGCGCCACGTCCAGCGGTGCGGAGTTCCTCGGCCGCTCGACGGCGGCGAACTCATCGGTCGGTGTCTCCACCGGAGGTTTCGGCGCACGCCGTGGGCCAGGGGGTGCTGGCACCGCGCCGCCGATCCCGGCAACGCGCGCGCCCAGCGACCCGGGACGCTGCTGCTTCGGCGCCTGCGGCGGCCCCGGACGCGGTGGCGGCGGGGGCGGCTGCGGAGGTTGGTGCGGCGGCAGGCCGGTACGAGAATCGGAGCGCGGTGGCTGCCTGCCCTTGCCTGGCCGGGGTGGCTGTGCGACCGACCGGTGGTAACCGGTGCTCGCGTCGACGTCGGGCATTTCCGCGCGGATCCGGGCGATGATCGCCTGAGGTGCGGTGGTGGCGATGTCCGGCTCGGACGAGGACGCGTCAGCTCCGGCCGCGGCGTCGTCGTCAGGCCGACGATGACGGCGGCGCGCGCCACCGGCGGGCTTCCCGCCATACTGGGCCAGCAGCTCAGCGACTGTGCGCTGCGACGGCTGGTCCCCGCTCTGTCGACTCATCACCTTTCACCGTGCCCGTGTGCCGTGCTCGAATTCAAGCGTCATGACAGCATTCCCACCCCACGGCCAGACTGTGCCATGGGTTCAGTGTGGTCTTCACCATTGGTATGGTCCAGCCGTCGGAGGATCACACCTTCCCGCAGCGCCCAGGGGCATATCTCCAGTTCGGTGAGAGATAGCGCACGCATCGCGGCCTGCGCGACCAGGGCACCTCCCACCAACTGGTGCGCACGGCTGGGGCTGACGCCTTCCAGCTCGGAGAGGTCGGCGGCGGTCATCCGCGAGATGAACGCGATCAGCTGACGCAGACCGGCGTCGGTGAGCGCCCGCCGGACCCGCGGTCCCGCGGCGGACGGCGCGGCACCGGTAAGCCTGGCCAGCGAGCGGAAGGTCTTGGAGGTGGCGACCACCCGATCGGGTTGTCCGAGCTTTGCGACCTTCTTCTGCAGCCCGGTGAGCTGGTTGTCCAGCCACGCGGAGGTGTCCACGAGCTCGGAACGGGATGGCGGATCGTTGCTGAATCGGGTGCGGGTGATTCGGCCCGCCCCGAGCGAGAAGGACAGCGCGAGGTCGGGTTCCTCGTCGATACCCATCGCGACCTCGAGGGATCCGCCGCCGATGTCGAGCACCAGCAACTGTCCCGCTGACCAGCCGAACCATCGGCGGACCGCAAGAAAGGTGAGCCGCGCCTCGTCCGCACCGGTGAGCACCCGCAGCTCGACCCCGGTTTCCTCGGCGACCTTGCGCAGCACGGATGCCGAGTTCTCGGCTTCCCGGACCGCCGAGGTGGCGAAGGCCATCATCTCCGCGCAGCCGAGTTGGGTCGCCGACTTCTTGGCGGCCTCGACCGCGCGGACAAGTTCCTCGGCACCGGTCTTGCTCAGCTCCCCGGACTTGGTGATCCGTTCGGCCAGCCGCAACACGGTCTTGTCGGAATGCATTGGGGTGGGGTGGGCACCCCGATGGGCGTCGACCACCAGCAGGTGGGTGGTGTTCGAACCGACGTCCAGTACTCCAAGGCGCACAGCGGGTTACGTTACCGCGCGTCGGGCACCAATAGCGCACACGACGGCGGCGGCCCGAGATCATCGCCGACGAGATCCTGGACACGGCCCGGTGTCTGGGCCCCGAGGCTGTTCGTACACTCAGGCCAATGATCACTCCCGCCCGCGCTGTGGCCGCGTCCACGTCCGCCAGCAGCCGTCGCCGCGTGAGCTGGGACGTCATCCGGGTGCTCTGCGTGTTCCTCGTGGTGCTCTACCACGCCACATCGATCGGACCGGCGGCCCATCCCGAGCTGATCCCGCGGAAGATCGAGTTCCCGTACCAGGTCGGCGCCAGCATGCTGCTGCTGATCTCCGCGTACTTCGCCTGCGCGTCGATCCGCAAGGGCGACATGCCGCGCTACTGGTGGAATCGGATCGCGCGGGTGCTGCCGCCGTTCCTGGCCGCGACGGTGATCACTTTCGCGATCATGCGGCTGGCCGCACCCGAAGGCTGGTTCGTGCCCAAGGTCAAGGAGCTGATCGCCAACCTGCTCATGCTGTGGCACTGGAAGCCGCAGGACTTCGCCAAGATCGATGAGTCCTACTGGACGGTCCCGCTGCAGCTGATGGCGTTCACCGTGGCGGCGCTACTGTGGCGATCCCGCTGGGGCCACCGGCGCAGGCTGCCGATCGTGCTCTGGGCCGCGGTGCTGGTGCCGATCGCGCAGTGGCCGTACCGCATCTCCTTTCCACCTGAGCACTACCGAGTCGTCGTGGACGGCCTCGGCTTCCACCGTTTCCATCTGTTCGTCGCGGGCGTGGCGATCTGGATGTGGTCGGCCAAGCGGATGGGACACGGTCAGTTCGCCGCGCTGCTGGTGTCCTGTATGACGGCGCACGCGCTGCACAACTACGTCGTCACCGATCCGGGTCAGCTGGCGGCCGACTGGGGTTCCACGATCGCGGTGTGCATCGGGATGCTCGTGGTCACCATGGTGGCAGGCGGGGTCGATTTCGACCCGATGATCCCCGGGTCGTGGGTGCGCGTGATCCAGTGGCTGTCCGGCATCTCCTACGGGGTGTTCCTGATGCACCAGACCATCGG
>JBOHER010000268.1:0-22587 GCA_050701115.1 Haloechinothrix sp.
GAGGACGGTGGTGTTGCCACGCGCCTCCTGCTGACATCGCATACCGGAGCGGTCCCACGGCCCCCGCATGAGATCGTCCAGCAGCCCGCGCAGTCCATCGCCGTACTGAAGTTCCGCGAAGAGCACCTGATCCGCAGCCGTGGCGGCTTCGCCTGCGCTGGCGCCTACCGCCACGAGTGCACGGTAGGCACATTCGTAGACCTCCCGTATCGCTACTCTGACTCCAATTGGCTCTTCGCGCACCCCGCTCACGCACGCCCCCTTCAGTAGGGTGTTCATGATCGCCGCGATCCCACGAAGACGCGATCGAAGAGTCTGAGCCAGTTCTCGCCGAGGACGCCGGCGATCGTGCTGTCATCAAGCCCTACGCACACCAGGCCGTCGGTCAGCTTCGGGAAGTCCTCAGGACCTTGGAACCAGTAAGGCCAATCTGGCCACGTCGGTGCGGACTGTCGGTGCGGGGGCTGCCACCGCCCGTTGCGAAGCCACCCCACGTAGGCATCGTCCCAGTTCCGCGCGCAGTCGCTTCCCAGAGCAACCCGCTCGGGGCCGAGCTCTTCGACCAACCTCACGATCATCCGGCAGAACGCCTCCAAGGTGGCCTCCGGTCCGCCGAGCACGTTCGGGTAGAGGCAACAGCCCAGGACTCCCCCACGCTGCGCGAGCGCCCTGATGACGTCATCGGGCTTGTTACGCGGGCTGTCGAGGAACCATGTTGGATTCGAGTGGGTGATCGCTACCGGAGACTCCGAATGCTCGATGGCGTCGCGGCAGGTCCGGTTACCCACGTGCGAGAGGTCCACCATCATGCCCACCCGATTCATCTCCGAGACGATTGTGCGCCCGAAACGGGTGATCCCCGAGTCTTCGGGTTCATAGCAGGCGCCGCCGACCAGGTTCTGGATGTTGTAGGTCAGTTGAGCGATGCGGACCCCCAGTCTCGAGAAGACTTCGACGAACCGATAGTCGTCGCCGAATGGACTGGTGTTTTGGAACCCGAGCAATACAGCTACCCGGTGCTCCTCCTTGGCCTTCCGGATGTCGTCCGCGGTCTGGGCGAGCACCATGATGTCATCGTTCTGTGCAGCAAGCTGATACCACTCACCAACGGTCCGCAGGGTTTCTTCGGCCCCCTCCCAAACGGCGCACGTGGCGTTCACGCCGCTGATCCCACCGGTGCGCAACTCCTGAAGGACCGAGCGATTCCAGTTACTAATCTGAAGACCGTCGACGACCACGAGCTCTTCATGCGAGACGGGCATGAATCAACCTTTCGGAAGGTCGGGGAGTGAACATCCAGTCATCATCAGCTGTGCCTTGCGGGAGCTCGGCTACGCGGGGGGCGCCGGAGAACAGCGTCACGCGCAGCCAGTCAGTCGACTGTGGGTTGAAGTTCTCCATCCCGTAGGCGGCAAGCTGTAGCCGCTGCAGATGGAGGGGAAGAAACTCAGCGGCGAGCAGATTGTCGCGGACCTCTGCGTACTCAAGGTCAACTACCGTCTGTGCGCGAGAGACGGCGCTTCGGTGCCAAGGATGTTCGAGCAGGAAGAGCGCAATGCTGCTGTTGGGGTCCGCAGCCTGTAGGTCAGTCCGAAGCGCCGCGACAGATCTGGCGATGTCCACACCGTGTTGGACGTCCTCACCGGGATCGATCCCCAGGCGTGCCCGGCGGGGCTCCTCGCTATTCGCGGAGGAGAACCAGAAGTGCTCAACCTGTGTCCGCTCGGCGAAGTCATAGGCATCCACCCAGCCGTAGTGCTCCGCAACCTCGGTGAGCAGGTCACCACAACGGGCCCGGGGGTCGAGACGTCTCCGCTCGTCACAACGCAGACCGGATTCGACCAGGGCATCAAGATCGCCGGTGAGTTCAGTCAAGATCGAGGCGACGACGCCGCGACACTCCGGACCGGTTTCGTGGGCAGCGTCGTGGAGCGTCTGCCACACCCTCTGGCCTGTTGCATGCACCTGTTCCCCGCTGGCGAACTCGTTGAGAGCAGTAAGGACCGGAGAGAGCTGATGGGCCAGCACGGGTCCCGGAAGGTACGGGGTTGGGGAGAGATCCCTCTGCTCCTCGAAATAGCCGATGGCGCGCGCGAGGAGTGCCTGTACTCGTCCGACGTCGGGCTCGGTGGGAGACACGTCCCGGGCGAGCACCGAAGCCAACGGGATCTCACGCATGCGGATCCAGGCATCGAGGATTCGGGGATGGTTGATGACGTAGGGCACCATGCCGAGGCCTGTCGCGTTGCCAAGGCCGAGATACCGGCGCCAAGCCCCGTCAAAGGCGACCGCTGACGTGCTCCGCGCGAGTGCGCAATGTTCCACGACGTCGTAGCTCAGCTCGCGAAGCAGCCAGGCGGTCAGCATGTGTGCTCGGTACGGCACAGCGAACGGATGGCCGTCCCGAAACCGCTCAAAGTCCGCAAGGCCGAACTTGCCGTTGCTGTAGAAGGCGGTGCTTCGCATCAGGTACGGCGAGCAGCCGAACACCTCAGCTTCAGGTTGCTGACCAGAAGCCAACCTGTCGATCGCGTAATCGAAGAATCGCTCGCTGCGGTTTGCGCGCGTCCAGATGACCGTTCCTCCGTCGGCGCGGCCCGCCTCTTGCAGGGGTACCTGCTCTCGCAGCCTACGCATGCGGTCGGGGTGGACCTCTCCCTCGACGAGTGCTGCGGTCACATCCCACGACTCGGCAATCACACGATCGGTTCGCTTGGCCTCCCCGACGTTCTGGGAAAACGCAACGAAGGTCCACACATTCCCCTCTGCGTCCACCCGGTACACGGCGGTCCCACAACCGTTTTCATCAATCTGGAACCGCTCGCGTGTAACCCTCCAGCCGTGCGCGGCGGCTCGGCGAATCAGCGACCGCGCGAAGCTGTGCCGCGTTGAACGGGCGCCGCCGAGGTCCACGGGCTTCAAGACTTCCTCAGCCGGACGGGGGCGACCTGCGGCCGATGTCATGGCGGATGCCGAGCTCGCGATGCTCATCAGCTGGTCCCCTCTGGGGCGAGGCGCAGGTAGGCCGTCTTAGTGATGGTGAAGAACTCGGCAGCCGAGTCGCTGCTCTGCACCCGCGGGGCTGGGAAGGAGGAGTCCCGCAACCCGCCGAATGGTGCGTGCACCTCTGAGCCGGTGGAGGGGCCGTTGACTTTGATGAGTCCGGCGATCAGGTCGTCGAGGCATCGACGCACGACACGTTCATCGCGGGTGAATACCGAGGCGGTCAGACCGAAGTCTGTCGCGTTGGCCAGGTGTATCGCATCGTCGAGGTCCCGGGCGTGGAGGAGGGTAACGACCGGGCCGAAGACCTCTTCGCTGGCGATGGTGAGCGAGGGGGACCCCGCCAGGATCGTAGGTGCGACGAAGTGGCCCGGGAGTTCTGGTAGTTCGGCCGAGGCGAGTACCTGGGCGCCTTCTGCTTGAGCTCGCACGATCGACTCGTTGATCTGGCTCCGAGCGCGCTCAGAGATCACCGGGCCGATCGCGGTGTCAGCGTCGCCGCCTGGGCCGACCTTCAGTCCGGTTACCCGGGGGCAGAGCGCGGCGACGAGATCGTCATACGAGGAGCCGACAGCAATGATCCTGCGAGTGGCGGTGCACTTCTGACCAGTGCTGCTCATCGCTGCGGCGACGATCGCCTCCGCAGCGAAGGAGATGTCGGCGTCCGGCATCACGATTGCGGCGTTGTGTCCACCGAGCTCAAGTTGGAGTTTGGCACCTCGTGGCACGACGGTGTCGCGGATGGCGTGTCCGACCGCGACCGAACCCGTGAAGGTGACCGCTGCCGCGGCGGGGTGCTGAACCAAGCGCGCGCCGAGTTCTGCTGGCCCCAACAGCAGGTTCAGCGCCCCAGCGGGAACGCCAGCTTCGACCAGGACCTCCGCGAAGGCCACCGCAAGGGCGGGGGTGTCGCTCGCTGGCTTCCACACCACGGCGTTTCCCCACAGCAGGGCGGGCGCGATCTTCCAGGCCGGGATCTGCACCGGGAAGTTCCACGGCGTAATCACCACGGTGGTCCCGACCGGTCGGCGTACGGTGCGAATCACCTCGTCGGGGTTCCCGGAGGGGTAGGTGGCACCGTCGGGTCGCCGTGCCGCGCTGGCGTGGTAGTGAAGCGTCTCGACCGTCGCACCGATCTCACCCCGAGAGTCACCAAGGGCCTTGCCCTCCTCGCGGGTCATCAGCCATGCGAGCTCTTCGGCCCGCGTACTGAGCAACTCTGCTGCTCGGCGCAGGATCAGACCGCGGCCGATGAGACCAAGGTGGTCCCACGCGGCGCCGACGTCGGCAGCAGCCGCCATCGCCTTCTCCAGCATCGCCTCAGTGGCCTCGTGGTAGCTCGCAACCAGGTCTTCAGGGTCCGCGGGGTTCCGACTGTGCGCCGCCGGTCCATCCCCCGCCACCCAGGTGCCTCCTACGAGGTGGCGCAGTTCCGATTCGTTCTGAGCGGGAGGGTTCACGATTTCTGACTCCTAGTTCCTGGTGTTACCCCAACACGTTTTATGAGCGGGTCTCCGACCTCGATGAACTCGGCGCCTGCGTTGACGGCCGCGGTGGTGATCTCGATGGCGCGGTCGACGGTATGGACGTCGAGTGCGATCTGCAGTGACCGGTGCCCGCGCAGGCGCCGGTAGCGTTCGCGTGCGCTCACCGTTGCGGTCCGGGGAAGGTGGCGACTATCGACCATCTGAGCCTCGACGGCCGTCCGCGGTCGAGACGAGGCCTTGCCTTGGGCGGTCAGCGCCTGCTCACCGCAGTGACAGTTTCGGCACCGTGCCCGGCCCAGCCGATCTGCTGCCGGGAACGCGCGTGTGTCTCGACGTGGTCGGCGCGTATTCGATCGGGGACTGGATCGCCAACTCCTGGCTGCGCCCGCCGGTCGTCGGCATCGACAGCTCGGTCCTGTGGCGCCGACAGACCGCCGAGGACTTCCTCGCCCCGGCGGAGACCATCGAGGGGCGTGTCGATGTCGGCTGACCCCGTGCTCGCTCCCACGGACCTCGCGTGTCTGCTCGACGCGTGCCGGTCCACCCTGGCGACCTGCTCGCATCCGAGCGTGAAGGTCGCCGCCGCGGTCAGCGACAGCAATGGCGCGATCCACAGCGGCGTCCAGGTCCGCTCGACCAACTGTGGGCACTGCGCCACCTGTGCGGAACCGGTTGCGATCGGCGCCGCGCTCGCCGCCGGCGCCATCACACTGCTCGCCTGCGTCGCCATGGTCCGAGACCACGACGGCGCACGAGTGTGGTCGCCGTGCGGCACCTGCCGGGAAGTCCTGCGCGACTACGGCGTCCGCACCGTCGTGGTGGCCCAAACACCCGACGGGCACCCGATCACCGCCAACCCCGACGACCTCCTGCCCTGGCCCTGACTCCCGATCCCGACCGCAAGGAGCGCATCATGCTCGCCGAGATCACCGGCATCCACCGCGTGCGGATGCTCTACCTGCAACTGCTGTACCGCTGCAACTTCAGCTGCAAGCACTGCTTCCACGGCCAGCTACTCGCGAGCCCGGATCACTACACGCTGCCGCAGGCGCAGGCCATCCTGCGACACTTCCTCGACGCCTACCAGCTTGACGCCGTCACCTTCCTCGGCGGTGAACCACTGCTGTACCGCGACATCGTCGACATCTGCGCCTTCGCCAAAGCTGACCTCGGCCTGCGAACCGAGATGTGCAGCAACGCCCACCGCGGCTTCCGCGCCACCCTCACCCGGCTCGCCCCCACACTGGACAAGTTCCGAGTATCCCTCGACGGCCTCACCGGCACCCACGACGCCATCCGGCAGAAGGGCAGCTTCGCCGGCGCCATCGAGATGATCGACCACGCCCGCGACCTCGGTGTGTCCACCGGCGCGACCATGACCGTCAACGCCTACAACATCGGCCAGGTCGTCCCGCTCGCGCGCCTCCTTCAACAACACGGCGTCGACGAGTTGAAACTGCACGCTCTGCGGCTGGTCGGCAACGCCGCCGACAACCCCGACCTCGAGGTCACCGACAACTCGGACTACGGGACGCTTCACCGACACATCGCCGACGCCGACCTCGACATCGCCATCATCTACGACTCTGACCTCAGCCCCACCCCTGCCGGCCCGACCTGCTCGAACCTCGTCGCCGACGGCTGGCTCGACCGCATCGAGTCAGACCCCGGCGGCGGCCTCACCGTCTCCTGCAAAGCCGTCGGCCGCGACGTTAACGCCTTCCGCTGGGACAAGGACGCTGAGCAGATCGTCTACGAGCCGCGCGAGGACGACGAGTTCGCCCAGTCCATCCCCGACGTCGTCTACGTCGGCGCCTGACACCCATGAGGACCCGAACTCGATGACGGACACCATGACACCGGCGCTCACCACGAGCGTGTGGCAGAACACCAAGACGTACTTCCCGCTGTTCCTCGACCAGTTGCGACGCAGCGAGGCACAGACCGTGTGCGTCGTCGGTGCTTCCGACGGCAAGTTCGTGCTGCCCTTGGCGCGGCACGGCATGCGGGTCATCGCCATCGAACGCGACCCGCTCGCGCTCAACGGAGGACCGATCACTCTGCCCGGCCCGACCCCGGCCACCATGGCCGGTCTCCGCAGCCGACTCGAAACCGAGCGGCTCTACAACCTGGTACAGATCATCGAGGCGAACCTGGTCGACCTAGACGATGACGTCGACCCAGTCGACGCGGTATGGACCAGCTGCTCCTGGCACTACAGCGTCAACCACCACCGGCCGTTGGCCGAGGTCGTCGCGGCCATGCAAGCCCGTGTCCGGAACGATGGCGGGCTGTTCGGGGCGGAGTACATGATGCCCGTCGAACCCTGGCACTTCCGTTGCGAGCACTATCCGGACGCCGGCGAACTTCGTCGCTACTTCGCCGGTTGGGACATCCTCTGGGAATCGTCCACGCCCGCCTTCGTCGAAGACCCCCACATCGAGCAACTACGCCCGCACGTCCACCGCATGGGGCTGCTTATCGCCGCCCGACCGACCAAGGAACCATTCCGGACATGAACCCTGAATTCGAAGCACGCTTCCTGAAGATCGATCCAGACGCCATCATCGACCGGCTCCGAGAGCGCGGCGCCACCCAAACCATGCCGCGGACCCTCATGCGGCGCGTCGTGCTGAAGAACCAGGACATCGCCGGCCGCGGCGGTTGGCTGCGGCTACGCGACCAGGGCGACAAGACGACACTCACCTACAAAGAAGTCAACGAGGGCGACAACCCGGTCGGAATCGACAGCATCCTCGAAGCCGAAGTTGAGGTCAGCGACTTCCGCGCAGCTCAGCGACTGCTGGAAGCCATGGGCTTCTCCACACTGCGATACCAAGAGAACTACCGCGAGGAATGGCGTCTCGACGGCGTCACATTCGACCTCGACACCTGGCCCGACATGCCCACCTACCTAGAGATCGAGGGGCCGAGCGAGACCGACGTCCAAGGCGCCGCCAGCAACGTAGGACTGGACTACGCCACCGTGACCTTTGGCAGCGTCGACGACGTCTACCTCAGCGTGCTCAACCGCGACATCCTCGCCGAGCCACGTCTCGTCTTCACCGACGAGCCACCGACGCAGGCCGACAACTCCTGACCACTGCCGAGTGAGGGAAACCCTGCCCGTGGATCGCATACTCACCGCCACCGCCGTGATCATCCGCGGCGACACGGTATTGATGGGAAGTTGGGTGCGTTGCGGCAGGACCGGGCCGAGTTGGGACTTGGCCAGGGTGAGCGCGCGCTCGTAGTCGGCGCGCACGGTTTCGTCGAAGAGCCGGCCGTTGCGCAGGCTCATCTCCGCCGAGACGTGGCCCAGCATGCCCATCAACGCCTGTAGCGACACCCCGGAATTGATCAGGGCGGCGGCTGCGGTTATCTTACTTGATCTTACAAGAGCGCTGGTCGGCGGGCATTTTTGGGTGCAAGGCACGTGAGGCACGTGGGCTGTGGCCACTGGGTGGGCAGTGGCGGGGCGGCTGGGGACGCGGTCATTGTGCGCGGTTCTGGGCTTTGATGACGCGGCGCAGGCTTTCCCGTGCGGCGCATAGTTCGTCTTCGAGTTCGGCGATGCGACGTGTCGCGGTGTCGGCCTCGATCGTGCGGGCGTCGCGCTCGGCGACGAGTTGACGGTTGACGGCCTGGAGGTCGGCGACCCGTGCGCTCAGGTGACGCCGCCTGGGGGCTTATCTCCAGATGTCGAGGCTGCTGACCCCGTTTTTTCGGCGTTGAAAGCGGCCCGCGCCAAAGACAGCGAGCACAAGCGTCAACGGGCCCTGGCCGAGGTCAGAAGTCGACAGCCGTCGCCGGGTCGTCCACGAGGCCCCACTTGGGCAGGGCGTCGCCGGCCGGCCACGTCGAGTGTGTGCCGCTGGAGATTCGCCGGGCAGCCGCAGCTTGCAGATCGGGCCGACCGTGATGTCCTTCGCGTCGAAGATGTCGCAGTACGAGGCGTCCCCGTTCATGTCGGTCGTAAGCGTCACGAGGTAGCCGTCGTCTTCGCCGGTGCTGCCGACGCGCGGCGCCATCGCCGTCTCGCTGCCGAACACCCCGTCACCGAAGTGGAACAACTGCTCCAGACCGGTGACGGTGTCGTGCTTGACGAGACCGTCGAAGAGGAACCACGCGGGCTTGCTGGTGGCGGCGTACGCGCAGCGGCAGGCCCGACCGGCATGGCTGAGGTTCATCGTGCCGAACTCGCTGATGGTGTCGCGGAGCTGGTCCTCCTTGACCAGGCCGCTGACCAGGCTGAGCCGCCATCGGCGCAGGCGCGACTGCATCCGGTCGAGCGCCAGGAAGCGGAAGCGCTCCCACTTGTCGCCCATGCCGTTGTCGACCGGCTCGGGATCGCCCTGGAAGAAGCCGTCGAGCACGATCTCGTCGCCGTCCTCGAAGGCGTTGACCCAGTGCAGGACGAACGTCGACTCGGCCTCGAACCACCGGATGTCGTCCGGGCCGCCGCGCCGCGGGATGACGCCGAGGCGCATCGGCATCCCGGGGTGGAAGCGCGCGGCGTAGGCGCCGTTCCTGAGCCTCGGGATCCCAGAACAACGGGCAGTCGTTGAGGATCGCGTAGTTCTCGGTGAACGCCATATCGTGAGGCAGGCGCGGACCGGGCAACAGTGCACGAGCGTGTAGTGCACGAGCTCATTGTTGGCGTCGACGACACCGTAGTTCATGTACGGGGCCTCGGTGCTGTAGTTGAAGAACAGCATCTCGCCGGTCTTATCGTCGATCTTGGGGTATGCGGACACGCCCCAGCCGAAGGGAAACTTGCCCTTCCAGGTCGCTTTTGCCGAGCGTCTCGACGGTGAGCGGGTCGAGCCGATAGAGGTCGCCGCACTGGTAGAAGCTCGTCAGCGCGACGCCGTTGTGCACGACGACGTCGGTGCTCGAGGCGTCCTTCATGCGAGTGCGGGCTCCCCAGCCGTCCGTGCGGATCGCGATCTCGGGCCGTTCGGCCAGACCCGCCCAGAGCGGCCCGCCGGCCTCTTGCTCGGCGAGTAGGCTATCGGTACGTACGAAGCGGTTGCGGTAGAAAGCCTTGCCGTCGCGGAAGCCGACGACGTGGACCATGCCGTCGCCGTCGAACGGGTGGTAGTTCTTCAGCGACGGGTGCACGGGGTTCTCGGTGTTGCGCAGGTAGACGCCGTCGAGGTCGGTCCATGGTCAGGCTCCTTGGGTTGGCGGCCGGGTGGGAAAGGGGAGAGGCGGGGTCATGAGACGCGCTCCATCAGCACCGCGGAGCCGAGCCCGGCGACGCCGCTGACGGCCGCGAAGGCCTCGGCGAATTCGATGACGCCGAGGTCGTCGAACGTCAGTCCGGCCGCGTCGGCTACGGCCTCGGTACCGATGACCACGAGACCGGCGTCGGCGAGCGCCGGGGACGTGGCGCGGGTGTGCAGGTGTCGGACCTCGCGGACCTCGCCGAGCTCGGCGAGCGAGGCAGGCGTGACCCCCTCGCGGATGTGTTCGTCGCGGTCGAGCAGCATCGCGCCCTTGTCGTCGAGAAAAGGGACGATGAGCTCGGCGTGCAGTCCCTCGGCGCGGGCCTTCCGGCCCGCTCCTGGGTCAGGACGCCGTAGGCGTCGAGCTCCTCGCGCTGGAATCCCCGCTCGGTGGCGATGACGTCAGCGGCCACGCCCATGTGCACCGAGCCGATCGTCTCGATGACGTCGGCCCCGTTCGTGCGGAACAGCAGAACACAGACTCGTACGGCGGCGATGGGTGGCTCCTTCGTGCACCAGCCCTGAACGCCAGGGTCATGGTGATTTCACGCGGCGCGCGTTGCTGGTGATGTAGTCGACGAGGACTGCCGTGGGTGTTCCCGGGCCAAAGACTTCGTGGACGCCGTAGCTACGAAGTGTGTCTGCGTCTTCGGGTGGGACTGTTCCCCCGACGAGGAAGAGGACGTCTTGGCGGTCGTTGGCTTGGAGGAGTTCTCCGAGATCTTTGGCGTACTCGAGGTGCGCCCCTGAGAGGCTTGAGAGTCCGAGCACGTCGGCGTCTTCCTGGACGACTGCGCGAAGGATCGACTCTGGTGTCTGGTAGATGCCGGTGTAGACGACCTCCATGCCCGAGTCTCGGAGTGCCCTGGCGACGACCTTTGCGCCGCGGTCGTGACCGTCCAGTCCAGGTTTCGCAACAACGACCTTGAGCGGTGGTGTTTGTCGATCCGTTGTTGACTTCATATTTTCGCTCCACTTCGGTTAGAACACGGTCGATGGCTTGTGCTGGCCCCATGTGCCGCGCAGCACGTCGCAGATCTCGCCAACGGTGGCTCGGGCTCGTACGGCGTCCTCGATCAGCGGCATGAGGTTGTTGTGCAGGTTCGGCGCTGCCTTCTCGATCGCGCGCAGTGTCGTGGTGACCTGCTTCTGTTCGCGCGAGCGCTTCACCTCGGCGAGGCGCTCCATCTGCCGTTCCATCACGCCAGGCACTGGGCGGTCGATTTCGATGTCCTGCGTTTCGTTCTCGTCGACGTGGTCGTTCACGCCGACGACGATCGACTCGTTGCTCTCGACCTTGACCTGCTGTTCCCATGCCGAGTCCGCGATGAGCTGGGCGGCGTAGCCGGACTCAACGGCCTCGATCATTCCGCCCATGGTGTCGATGCGCTCGATCAGGGAGAGCGCATCCTCCTCGATCTGGGCAGTGAGCGACTCCACGTAGTACGAGCCTGCCAATGGGTCGATGACGTCGGCGGCACCGGTCTCGTGGAGGATGATCAGCTGGGTGCGCACGGCGATCTTGATGGCGCTTTCCGATGGGATTGACAGCGCCTCGTCGAGCGAGTTCGTGTGCAGCGACTGGGTGCCTCCGAGGACTGCCGCCATGGCTTGGAGAGCGGTCCGTGCCACGTTGTTGTAGGGCTGCTGGGCGGTCAGGGACACTCCTGCGGTCTGGCAGTGCGCACGCATCAACCACGAGCGCGGGTCCTTGCAGCCGAGCCGATCCCGCATCAAGCGGGCCCAGAGCCGGCGGGCCGCCCGCAGCTTCGCCGCCTCCTCGAAGAAGTTGTTGTGCACGTCCCAGAAGAACGACACACGAGGGGCAAGTCGGTCGACGTCGATACCGCGTTCGACGGCATGTTCGAGGTAGCACAGCGCACTGCTGAGCGTGAGCCCTACCTCTTCGACAGCTGTCGCACCGGCCTCACGGATGTGGTAGCCACAGGCGTTGAGCGGGTTGAAGCGCGGCATCACGTCGGCGCCGTACTCCATGGTGTCGACCACGAGCTGCACCGCTGGCAGGGGAGGGAAGATGAACTCGTTCTGGGCGATGTACTCCTTGAGGATGTCGTTCTGAGTGGTGCCAGTGAGTACATGCCCGGGGAATCCACGCTCCTGGCCCGCCACGCGGTACATCGCAAGTAGTACGGCAGCGGATGGGTTGATGGTCATCGACGTCGAGATCTCATCTAGTGGAATGCCGTCGAAGAGGGCGTGCATGTCGACCACGGTGTCGATGGCGACCCCGATGCGCCCGACTTCTCGGCGGTAGACCTCGTGGTCGGAGTCATAGCCGAGCAGCGTCGGTAGGTCGAAGTCGGTGGACAGGCCCGTCTGCCCGGTCTTGAGTAGGTACTTGTACCTGTTGTTGGTGTCTTCGGCCTGGCCGAAGCCAGCGACCTGCCGGATGGTCCATGGGCGTCCGCGGTACATCGTTGAGTGCACGCCCCTGGTGTAGGGGTACTCGCCCGGGAGGCCGATGTCGTCGCTGGGGGTTAGGTTGCGGATATCCGCGCTGGTGTAGATGTCGTTGACCGGAGCCCCCGACAGCGTGGTGTACTCGGGGCGGCGGGGCGGAATCCGCTGGAAGTCATTGGCCACCCGTTCTCGTCGCCACGCCTGGACTCGCTCGTCCCACTTCTGGTCTTCATTGGTCACCGCGTCCATCGGCTGGCCGCCTCCTTCAAGATCTGCTCGACAGCGTGGTGCATGCTTTCTTGCGGTTGCAGAGCCAGGGATGCGGCGCAGTCGGCCACCCACGCCTCTGCGATCAAAGCGGCGTCCGAGCCCCACTTTTCCCGGCGCAGTTGGTCAAGCTGTCCCGCCTCCAGCAGCCCTTGCCATCGGTCCTGCAGCCCCGCTCGAAGCTCGTCCACCCCGGTCCCGTCGACAGCCACTGTCTTGTACACCGCGCCCGGCTTACCGGCGGCAAGGCGAAGGTGTCTGGCTGTCTCCGCGGCACCCGGCCGATCGGCCATGTTCACCACGAACGCATCGGCCACCTCCATCAGGCCAGCCTTGATGGACTGAACCGCGTCACCCAGCCCGGGCACGGTGACCAGCAGAACCGTGTCGGCAACCTCGACGATGGCTACCTCGGTCTGGCCGGCGCCCACGGTCTCAATGAGGACGACGTCGAACAGACCAGACAGCTCAAGCAGTCGCGCGATGTTCCGGGTCGCTCCGGCCACCGCGCCGTGAGACCCCCGGCTCGCAAGGCTACGGACGAACACGTCCGGACGACCGTTGAGATGGGTCTCCATCCGCAACCTGTCGCCCAGCACAGCACCGCCGGTAAGCGGGCTGGACGGATCGATGGCGAGAACCGCAACGCGCTTGCCGTCGTCGGCGAACGACTCGATCAGGCGACCAGTGAGCGTGCTCTTCCCGACACCTGGCGGCCCCGTGATCCCGACAATGTGACAAGGCTGGGGCGCACGCGGAATGGTCACTTCCCAGGGCGAGCTGTTCTCGACGACCGTCACGGCGCGCGCAAGCGGGCCCCACAGTCCCTGCTGCCCCTTCGCGACAAGCGCATCGATCTCGTCAAACTCGAACAAGGCTAATCTTCCCGTCAGCAATCATCTTCCTCACCGCATCCTTGGCCGTCTTGCCGATCCCCGTGGTAGGAAAGGCGTCGATCAATGCGGCGCCCGTTGGTCGCATATAGCTGCTCAGCAGCGATCGACAATGGCTCAGCAGATCGTCGGACGTGAACTCCCACCCCGGCCTCGGAACCGCCACCACGACAGGCGTTTCCCCCCACCGCCCGCTCGGCACCCCGACGACGATCACGCGCTCAACCGCCGGATGCTGCGATGCGACTGCCTCGATCTCCATCGGGGCGATATTGATCCCGCCGGAGATGATGAGGTCCTTGCTCCGTCCGGTCAGGAAAACCAGCCCTCGATCGTCAATCCGTCCCAGGTCCCCGGTCCGCATCGAACCGTCCGGAGCCAGCGCCGCCTTCGTGGCAACGGCGTCCGCGTAGTAGCCCTTCATCCGGGCCGGGCTCAAGCCCAGCAGTTCGCCACTGCCATCGGCCGCCGTTGCGTCACCGCGATCAACACTGAGAGCCGTCGATGGAAACGGTCGTCCCACGGTGGCCGGCTCCTGGCGGAGAATCCGATCCGGAGCCGCAGTCAGGGTCAACACCTCGGTCATCCCGTAGAACTGATGCATCTCCAGGCCCGGAAGCTCCTCCCACCAGCGACGCAGCAAGGGAACGGGCATGACCTCCGAAGCGAATAGCACCCACTTGAGACTCGCGAGCTTGTGAAGTGGTGCGTGCTCGATAAGCCGACTCAACACCGTCGGCACAGCGTCGAAAGTAGTCGCTCGTGCGCAGGCATCAGCCACACGCTCCACATCGAACCCGGGCACTATTTCAAGTGAGCCGCCAGCGCACAGCATCGGGAGTACCTGCTCCGGGATGCAGGCGTACAGCGGTAGGAAGACAACTGCCCGGTCGTCCTGCCCAAACGGGAAAACCGATACGAGCTGCAACGCGCTGTGCAACATCGTTCCATGGGTGTGCACAACGCCCTTCGGCTGCCCGGTGGAACCGCTTGTCAGCATGATGGCGCACGACGAGCGCGCCCCGATGGCAGGTAAACGGCCTCGGCGACTCGAGTACTCCGTTGCCACCATCGGCAACACCGGGAAGGACCCGGCCAGTTCGTCCCGCACCGCCCCGTCCACCCGACCGACGAACACCGCAATCGCATCGACGTAGGCGAGCTGCTCCTTGACGGCCGTTGCGTTGAGCAGCGCGTTGATCGGTACCGCTGTCCCGCCAGCACGCATGATCCCGAAGTAGTTCACGACGTAGGCAGGTTCGTTGGCTCCGATCAGACCAACTGCCTGTCCAGGCTGAAGGCCTACCGCGAGCAGGTTTCGAGCCACAGCACCGGCCCGATCCCAGAACTCTTGGTAACTCCACGTCGTCCCATCGTGCATCAAGGCCGGACTCCGAGGATGCGCGCGAACAACAGCGCCGACCCAGGAGACGATCGAGTTCGCGTTGTTTGCCACGTCAGGACTTCCCCACACCGTCGCGGGTCTTCACCACAATCGTGGCAATCGCTGTAGCCGCGAGAACCGGTTCGGCGAGGTCGATCCGCACACCCTCATCGTCGACGCTGAGCACCTTGTAGATCCGAGCCTCGATCTTGCGGCTGCGCCTGCCCGAGTCCACGACCCGGGCAATGCCCTCGATGAAGTCGCCGACGCGCAGCGGAGCGGTGAACTCCACCGACTCGTACGCGGCGCAGAGCCCCTCGTCGCCGCCCTCACGCAGGGCGAGCTCGGTCTCGAGATCGGCGAAGATCTCCATCGCCTTCGAACCGGGGACCAGGTTGCCCGCGTACCTGGCGTCGCTCGGCGCAAGACGGAGTCGGACCATCGCCTCGTCGTCAGCGGACCTCAGGTCAAACATTCAGGACTTCCCTCTCCCTGGAGCTGTGATCGAACGCGTAACAGAACAGAGTGTAGGGCACATAGCACTAAAACGTTAGGTCTAACAGCTACCTTTTCGTCCTAGGTATCTAGATAATCGTTCGGAAGTCAGCACGTACCGGGTGCGCGCACACGTGGGGGAGGTATTCGCGGGCACCGGGCCGGCACCCCCGGCAGTAGGCCTCGTACTCCTCAAGCCCAGCCATGGAGCCAACGCCTGGCCGACGCCGGCCTGGGGCGGACTGTCGAGGACGAGATCGGCGTCGGTGCGGCCAGCGATACCGTGATCGACCTTCTCTCAGCTGTGTGAGCCATGCGTGCCACTGCGCTTGGCGGTCTGCATGTCCTCGACAACCTCGGTCACCATGCGGATTGATGCGGCGTCGAGCACGTTACCGAACTCGATGACTTTGACTCGTCCCTCGAGGCGCGATTTCAGCTGAGGCATATCGCTCGGGATCACGACGAGGTCGGTGCCTTCGATGTCCGCGTCTTCGGTGCCGTGAAGCACCTTGATGTTCTTGATCCCTGCCTGCGTCAGCGAATCCTGGATACTGCTGGCCTGGTCGTCGGTGGAGTACCAGATGCCGACCGTTCGACTCTTGGGAACGGAAGCGATCTGCACCAAAGTCTGTACGTGCGGCGCGACGACGATCGCGACCACCTCGGTCTTCGGCCGGCGCAAGAGACCGCGAACCTCGGCCAGATGAAAGAACGTGGTCAGCACAAGGTCGGCCTGCTCGCCCTCCGGGTCGAACTCTCCGAGCACGAGTGGCTTCACCTTGAGGCCAACATGCCCCTCGAGTTCACTCGCGAAGTACTTCGCCCGGTCGGCATTGCACTCAACAAACGAGACCTTGAGGAGATCGTCCTCGGCACGCATGGCGAGACTCATCACAAGCGACTGAATCTCAGTAGCAGACAAACCAAGGTCGATGCACTCCCTGGCCGCCGCTTCCAGTATCACTCGAGCCTGATCACGCGCGGGCGAACTCTCCTGCGCCGGGCCAGGCCCGACCACGGTCGTCCCACTGCGCCCACGACCTTCCACCAGACCGAGCTCGCTGAGCTCCGCATACGCGCGGGCCACCGTGTTGCGGTTGATGTGCAGGTTGTCGGCCAACAGCCGCGCACTGGGAAGGCTCTGCCCGGCCTCAAGATCGCCAGTCTCGATCATGAACGCCAGCTGAGTGACGATCTGACGGTAAATGGGCATATCAGAGTGAAGACTCACCTGAATCCTGTCCACCACCGCTCGACCCTCCCTCCGCACAACGCGATCAGCCTACTGTAAGCAAACTACCAGTGGCGGCCGTTGTCAGTCGACACTATGCACTGACACGAACGGGTTTGGCACAAGACCATTCGACCTAGTTCAAGAGGACAAACTAGCTGGATCCATCACTCGGATGCATTCCCAGCATCGTCCCCGACCGCGGCCTAGCGGTCGTGCTGCTGACAAACGGCGGCGGCGTGGCAGGCCACCGGAACGCCCTGCTCGGTGAGGTGCTCTGACGATGGGGGAACCGAAGGTCGAGGAGCTGTGGCCGGTGCAGGAAGACACCTAGGTGCGGCCGCTGCCGGCGAGGAGGACTGGACCCTGTCGCTGTCGTCTTCTTCAGCCTCGACGACGGCAGCAGGTTCGTGCACCTTGGCGCCCGCACCAGCTGTCTGCTCTTGGGGGTGGGTCAGCCGGTAACCGCGTCGAGCTGCCGGGTGCAGGACCCCTCGATCGCCTCGATGTCGCGCTTGAGGTTGTCGAGTAAGCCGAGTGCTCAACGTCAAGGCGATTGGTGCCACCCTGACCATTGTCGCCATCTGGATTGCCTCACGGTTGAGCGACTCCTACGGCCGCAAGCCCGTGATGCTGGCCGGCATGGTCGCCGGCGCCATGCTCGCCTACCCCATCATCTGGCTGGTGCAGACGGGCACCTTGTGGGGCTTCGCGATTGGCCTGTTCCTGGCCAACGGCATCATTCAAGGCGTGATCTTCGGACCGTTCGGCGCCTTCGTCGCGGAGCTCTTCCCCACCCGGATGCGCTACACGGGCGCCTCATTGACCTACCAAAGCGCGTCCACCGTTGGGGCCGGCTTCACGCCGATGATCGCATCCGGCCTTGTCCTGGCAGCGGGCGGCGAGCTCTGGCTGGTGGCAGCGGTCTGGGTGGCCTCGTTCCTGGTCTCCGCTGCGTGCGTCCTTGCCACGAAGGAAGGCAAGAACCAAGACCTCAGCGGCGAGATGAAGTAATGCACACGGCGGTCGAACGCGAGCCCGCGGACGGCCGATTCTCGGTGCTGGCTTTTCGCGGCGGGCGGCTGGCAGCCGTCGAGTCGGTCAACCGCACCGCCGACTACCTGGCGGCTCGCAAGTTGCTCGCCGCGGGCGCCACGGTGACGCCCGCCGACGTCGCCGCACCCGGCTTCGACCTGAGGTCCGTGGCGCGAGCCGCCTGACCAAACGCGCCGGACGGCTGCTAGTAAAAGCCTTGACTTCATCGGGAACCGAAGATATCTTTAATCATATACGATTTCATAGATCATACTCGGAGGGGAGGAAACCGTGCCGGATCCGGTCAATAGCGCGTTGGGTCTGACGCCGGGCAAGGTCATCGCGGTGCATCTGAACTACCGCAGCCGGGCGGCGCAGCGCGGGCGGACGCCCGCGTATCCGTCGTACTTCCTCAAGGCAAGCTCGTCCCTGGCTGCGAGCGGCGGAGAGGTCATCCGCCCCGAAGGCACCGAACTTCTCGCCTTCGAAGGTGAGATCGCGCTGGTGATCGGCTCCCCCGCGCACCGCGTCGAGCCGGGCGCAGCATGGCACCATGTCGGCTGGGTAACCGCGGCCAACGACCTCGGCCTCTACGACCTGCGCTACGCCGACCGTGGCTCCAACCTCCGCGCCAAGAGCGGCGACGGATTCACCCCGATCGGTCCCGCGTTCCTGCCCGCGGCGGATCTCGACCCCACCCGGCTGCGGGTGCGCACGTGGGTGGACGGGCAGCTGGTCCAGTCCGACACCACCGACACCCTGCTGTTCAGCTTCGCCGAGCTCGTCGCGGACCTGTCCCGGCTGTCGACCTTGGAGCCCGGCGACGTGATCCTGACCGGCACACCGGCGGGGGCCTCGGTCATCGAACCCGGACAGGTGGTCGAGGTCGAGGTGGACAGCCTCGGCCCGGATCGCCCGGGCAGCACGGGGAAGCTGAGCACCACGGCGGTGAAGGGGCCCGCGCTGCCTGCCGTCGGAGCGCCGCCGAGGGTGGACGACGCGGTGCGCACGGACGCCTACGGCACTCCGGAGCGGTCCACTGTGGACCCCGAGCTGCTCGACCGGCTCACGACGGTCGGCGTGGCCACCCTGTCGGCGCAGCTGCGCAAGCGGGGGCTCAACAACGTCCACGTCACCGGCGTGCACCCGGCCAAGCCGGGAGCCAAGTTCGCCGGAACCGCGCGCACCCTGCGCTACGTCCCGCTGCGCGAAGATCTGTTCGAGTCCCACGGTGGTGGGTTCAACGCACAAAAGCGTGCGATCGAGTCGATCGGTGCCGGTGAGGTTCTCGTGATGGAGGCGCGCGGCGAGCGCGGCTCCGGCACTATCGGCGACATCCTCGCGCTGCGGGCTCAGGTGCGGGGCGCGGCCGCGATCGTCACCGACGGCGGCCTGCGGGATTCCGCCGTGGTCGCCGAGCTCGGCATCCCGGTGTTCCACGGTGGCGAGCATCCCGCGGTGCTTGGCCGCCTACATGTTCCGTGGGACGTCGACGTGACGGTCGCTTGTGGCGGCACGACCGTGCAGCCTGGCGACATCGTGGTCGGTGACGACGACGGGGCGCTGGTGATTCCGCCGCAGCTCGCCGAGGAGGTCCTCGCCGATGCCATCGAGCAGGAACGGCAGGAATGCTTCATCGCCGAGCAAGTCCGTGACGGTCACGGCATCGAGGGCCTCTACCCGCTTTCGGGGCAGTGGAAGGCCGCCTACCGGGAATGGTTGGACAAGCAATGACAGAAACGCTGAGCAAGGCCGAGCGGGCCTACCGGCTGATCAAATCGCGGATCACCGACGGCAGCTACGGTCCCGGCTACCGGCTCGTGCTCGGCAAGCTGGCCAAGGAACTCCAGGCCAGCCCGGTACCGGTGCGGGAAGCGATCCGGATGCTCGAGGCAGAGGGCTTCGTCCACTTCGAACGCAACGTCGGGGCCCAGGTCGCGGGCATCAACCCTGCCGAGTACCGGCACACGATGGAGAGTCTCGCGATCGTCGAAGCCGCTGCCACCGGTCTGGCCGCGCCGCGCATCACCGACGAGGCGCTCACCCGCGCCGCCGAGATCAACGAGCGGATGCGCACCTCGCTGGCCGACTTCGACCCGCTCGCTTTCACCCGGCTCAACCACGAGTTCCACGAAACGCTCTACGAGCACTGCCCCAACCCGCACCTGCTCGAGCTGGTGCGCCGGGAGTGGAGCCGGCTCGCCGCGATCCGGGAGTCCACGTTCGCCTTCGTCCCCGGTCGGGCCCACGCGTCGGTGGCCGAGCACGAGCGGCTGCTGGACCTGCTGCGCACCGGCGCCAACAGCGCCATCATCGAGCGTTACGCCCGCAGGCACCGCACCGAAACCATGGACGCCTTCCTGTCGCGAGGGGACAGCGACGCGAAGGCGCCGGGCGGCACCCGGGGTGACCAGTGAGCGCGCTCGGCCGAAGGCCTGGTGAAGGCGGAGCCGGGCCGGAGGTCCGTCTACGCGTTCACGGTCGCGCGCAAAGTCGCAACAAGGTAGGAGACACCGAATGAGATTCCGCGGCAACCCCAGTCAGATTCGGGGGTCCATCGCCCCGGTGGTCACCCCGTTCACCGAGGACGGCGCGCTTGACCCGGACGGCCTGCGCCGCCTGGTTCGGTTCCAGCTCGACAACGGCTCGCACGGCATCTCGCTCGGCGGCTCGACCGGCGAACCGAGCGCGCAGACCCTGGCCGAGCGCGCGGAGGCGATCCGGTTGGTGGCAGCCGAGATCGCCGACCGGGTGCCGTTCCTGCCCGGCACCGGCTCGACGAAGCTGGACGAGACCCTGGAGCTGACCGGGATCGCGCGAGACGCAGGTGCGGATGCCGCGCTTGTCATCACGCCGTACTACGCCCGCCCCACCCAGGAAGCGCTGCACTCCTGGTATGCCACCGTGGCGCGCGAGTACCCGGACTTGCCGCTGGTGATCTACAACGTGCCGTCCCGCACCTCGGTGGACATCGCTCCGGACACGGTCGGCCGGTTGTTCCGCGATTCGACAACATTGTCGGGATCAAGGAGACCACCAAGGATTTCGAGCACTTCTCCCGGGTGCTGCACATCTGCGGTCCGGAACTGCTGGTGTGGTCCGGCATCGAGCTGCTCTGCCTGCCGCTGCTCGCGCTCGGCGGCGTTGGCTTCGTCAGCGCGGTAGCCAATCTCGCGCCCGCCGCGGTGGCGCGGATGTACGAGGCCTACACCACCGGCGATCACGCCACCGCCCGTGACCTGCATTACCGGCTGCACCCCCTGGTGGACCTGATCTTCACCGAGACCAACCCCGCGGCGGCGAAATGAGTGCTCGCGCAGCGCGGGCTCATCTCCTCGGCGTTCGTCCGTCCCCCGCTGATCCCGCTCACCGAGGCCGGGCAGGTTCGTGCCAAGCAGTTGCTTGCCGCCGCCGAGGACCTCGTGACAGTGAAGGAGCAACCGTGACCATTCCCGCCGGCCTGGCGCGCCGCATCACCCATCACATCGACGGCTCGGAGGTGGACAGCGTCTCCGGCGACACCTTCGATGTGCTCGACCCGGTATCCAACAAGCCCTACGCCAGCGCGGCGGCCGGTCACGCCGAGGACATCGCCCGCGCGGTCGCCGCCGCCCGTCGGGCGTTCACCGACGGCCCCTGGCCCACCATGAAGGCCCGGGAACGTGCCCGCGTGCTCTACCGCATCGCCGACGCGGTCGAGGCACAGGAGAGCCGGCTGGCCGAGCTGGAAAGCTTCGACACCGGACTGCCGATCACCCAAGCCACGGGGCAGGCTCGCCGTGCCGCGGAGAACTTCCGGTTCTTCGCCGACCTGATCGTCGCCCTGCACGAGGACGCCTACTCGGTGCCCGGCACGCAACTGAACTACGTGCTGCGCAAACCGATCGGCGTGGCCGGGCTGATCACCCCGTGGAACACACCGTTCATGCTGGAAAGCTGGAAACTGGCCCCGGCGCTGGCCTCCGGATGCACCGTGGTGCTCAAACCCGCCGAGTTCACTCCGTTGTCCGCCGGCCTGTGGGCGGGGATCTTCACCGAGGCCGGCCTGCCGCGCGGCGTGTTCAACCTGGTCAACGGCATCGGCGAGCAGGCAGGCCAGGCGCTGGTCGAGCACCCGGAGGTGCCGCTCATCTCGTTCACCGGCGAGAGCGCGACCGGGCAGACCATCATGCGCAGCGCCGCCGCCCAGCTCAAGGGCCTGTCCATGGAGCTCGGTGGCAAGTCCCCCGCGATCATCTTCGCGGACGCCGATCTCGATGCCGCCCTCGATTCGACCCTGTTCGGGGTGTTCTCGCTCAACGGTGAACGCTGCACCGCCGGATCCCGCATTCTCGTAGAACGCCCGATCTACGACGAGTTCTGCTCCCGCTACGCCGAACGCGCCAAGCGCATCGTTGTCGGCCCGCCGCACGATCCGGCGACCGAGGTCGGCGCCCTCGTGCATCCCGAGCATTACCAGCGGGTGCTGGGCTACGTCGAGATCGGCAAGACCGAAGGCACCCTGCTCGCCGGCGGCGGGCGCCCGGAGCATCTGCCGGAGGGCAACTACCTGGCGCCGACGGTCTTCGCTGACGTCAAACCCGACGCCCGGATCTTCCAGGAGGAGATCTTCGGCCCGGTCGTGGCGCTGACCCCGTTCGACACCGAGGACGAAGCCATCAGGCTGGCCAACAACGTCAAGTACGGGCTGGCCGGCTACGTCTGGACCAGCGACCTCCAGCGCGGCCACCGGGTCGGCGCGGCCATCGAGGCCGGCATGGTGTGGCTGAACTCGCACAACGTCCGCGACCTGCGCACCCCGTTCGGCGGGGTCAAGGCCAGCGGCCTCGGCCACGAGGGCGGGCACCGCAGCATCGACTTCTACACCAACGAGCACATCATCCACGTCGCACTCGGTGACGTCCACACACCGCGTTTCGGCGCATGACACAAAGGAACACCATGACTCTCCCACCCGATGTGATCCGGTCCGCCTACGCCGAACTGATCGTCACTGACCTCGCCGCGGCACGCTGGTTCTACGTCGATGTGCTCGGCCTTGTCGTCACCGCCGAGGAACCCGACGCCCTTTACCTGCGGGCCTTCGAGGAGTACCTGCACCACAGCCTGGTGCTGCGCAAGGGCGACACCGCTGCGC
>JBOHER010000269.1:0-12280 GCA_050701115.1 Haloechinothrix sp.
ACGCTGGTGCGGCCGACGCGGTCGTGCTTGACGTTCTTCCAGACCCATTCGTCGGGGTCGAGCTGCGGGGAGTAGGCGGGCAGGACGAAGACCTTGATCTGGCCGCCGGTGGACTCGACGAACTTGGGGTAACGGTAACGCCGCTGTCACGAGCCCCAATGGACGGCGATGATGGCTCGTCATGGAGCACTTGTCGGACGATGTGGGCGAGTTAGTCGAGTTCTGGACCCTGCTCGATGAGGACCGCGCGCTGCTGGGGGGCAGGCGTGGCGCTACGGCGCTCGGGTTCGCGCTGCTGCTGAAGCACTACAGCCGACACGGCCGGTTTCCGCGCGGCTCCGCAGAGTTGTCGGATGCCGTGGTCGAGTTCGTGGCCCGCCAGGTGGGCGTGCCCGCGGCGGACCTTGGCTTCTACGAGTGGTCTGGTAGCACGATCGAGTACCACCGCAGCCAGATCCGTGCCCATCTGGGCTTTCGGGTGGCCACACTCAATGACCAGGAGAAGCTGACGGCATGGCTGGCCGCCAACGTGGCCCAAGCCGAGCGCCGGCCTGAGCGGGTCCGTGAAGAGCTGCTCGCCCAGTTCCGGGTGGAACAGATCGAGCCACCCACGCCTGGACGGCTGCTTCGGATGGTGCGCTCGGCGTTGCGCGCCGCCGAGCAGGACTGGACTTTGCGGATCTCGATGAGGCTGGACCCGCCGGTGATATCCCGCCTGCTGGGCCTGATCGACGCCGACACCGAGGCTGAGGCTGAGGCTGAGCTCGAAGAGGATGGAGCCCAAGGTTCCGATAGCGTGCTCGGACTGATCAAGTCGATGCCGGGGAACGTGAGCCTGGAGTCGATGATGACCGAGATCAGCAAGCTCGAAGCAGTCCGGGCTGTCGGTCTACCTGCCGGTCTGTTCGCAGACGTGGCGCCCAAGGTGCTGGACGGGTGGCGGGCCAGGGCGGCAGTCGAGGCGCCCTCCCATCTGCGCCGGCACTCCGAGCCCCTGACCCTCACGCTGCTGGCCGCCCTGCTCCACCAGCGGGAACGCGAGATCACCGACACGCTGGTGGAACTGCTCATCGCCACCGTCCACCGCATCGGCGCCCGTGCCGAGCGCAGGGTCACCGAAGAGCTGATCAACGCCTTCAAACGGGTGTCGGGTAAGGAGAACATCCTCTTCTCGATCGCCGAAGCGGCACTGGAGAAGCCCGACGATGCGGTGCGGGCTGTCGTCTTCCCGGCCGTGGCTGGCGGCGAGCAGACGCTTCGGGAGCTGGTTCACGAGTTCAAGACCAAGGGCCCGGTCTATCGGCGCACCGTGCAGACCACGCTGAAGGCCTCCTACACCGGGCACTACCGGCGCGGGCTGATCGCGCTGCTGGAGGTGTTGGAGTTCCGGAGCAACAACACCGCGCACCATCCGGTGATCGACGCGTTGACGCTGATTGGCCGGTACGCCAAGGCTGGCAACCTGACCTACTACCCACTCGGGGAGAACGTGCCCGCCCACCGGGGCGCCACCGGTGACTGGTCCGACCTGGTCTACCGGACCGATACGAAGGGCCGGCGCCGCGTCGCCCGGATGGTGTACGAGGTCGTCACGTTCCAGGCGCTGCGAGAGCAGCTGCGCTGCAAGGAGATCTGGGTCGTCGGCGCGGACTCCTGGCGAAACCCCGACGAGGACCTGCCCGCCGACTTCGAGGAACGACGGGCCGACAACTACCGGGAACTACGCAAACCGTTGGACCCCACCGTGTTCATCGACGACCTGCGCGCGGAGATGGCGGCCGCGCTGGGCGAACTCGATGCGGCGATCCCGACGCTCGACTGGTTGGACATCACCGACCGTGCCTCCGGGCCGATCACGCTGACCAAGTACGAGGCGGCACCCGAGCCGCGCAACCTCCGACGCCTCAAGGATGAAGTACGTCGGCGCTGGGGAACCGTCGCGCTGATCGACATCCTCAAGGAGGCCGTCCTGCGCACCGGCTGTCTGAACCAGATCAGCGCCGTCGCAGGCAGCGGCACGCTGCCGGTCGAGGTACTGGCCGAACGGCTGATGCTGGCCATCTACGCCTACGGCACCAACACCGGTATCCGTTCGGTAGCCGCCGGCGGCGGCCACGGGCACAGCGAGGACGAGATCCGCTACGTACGGCGCCGCTACCTAACCCGCGACACCGCAGCGGCGGTGGCCATTGGCATCGCCAACGCCACGTTCGCGGCCAGGCGACAGACCGTGTGGGGTGAGGGCTCGACCGCGGTTGCCTCGGACTCCACCCACTTCCGCTCCTACGATCAGAACATCTTCACCGAGTGGCACTCCCGCTACGGCGGCCGCGGCATCCTCATCTATTGGCATGTCGACCGCGGATCAATGGTCGTGCACTCCCAGACCCTGCGCGCCTCCGCTTCCGAGGTCCACGCGATGGTCGAGGGCGCGATCCGGCACGGCACCACGATGAAGGTCGAGGGCAACTACGTCGACACCCACGGCCAGTCCGAGATCGGGTTCGGGATCACCCGGCTGCTCGGCTTCGACCTGCTGCCGAGAATCAAGCAGATCAATCGGGTCCGGCTGTACCGGCCGGTCGCCGGCCAGCCCGACGCCTACCCGCAACTGACCCCGGCCCTGACCCGCCCGATCCGCTGGGACCTGGTCGAGCAGAACTACGACCAGATGATCAAGTACGCCACCGCGATCCGCCAAGGGACCGCCTCCACCGAGGCGATCCTGCGCCGCTTCACCCGCTCTGCGTCCCATCCCACCTACCAGGCGATGCTCGAGGTCGGCCGAGCGCAGCGCACCATCTTCGTCGCCCGCTACCTGCGCAGCCGCGAACTGCAACGCGAGATCACCGAGGGCCTCAATGTCGTCGAGGCGTTCAACGGGGCGAACTCGGTCATCTACTACGGCAAGGGCGGCGAGATCGCCTCCAACCGCAAGGAAGAGCAGGAGTTGACCGTGTTGTGCCTGCGGATCCTGCAGGCCGCGCTCGTCTACGTGAACACGCTCCTGCTCCAAGACGTACTCGTCGAAGACGAGTGGGCGGGCCTGCTGACCGCCGAAGACCGCCGCGGCCTCACCCCACTGTTCTGGCAGCACGTGCTGCCCTATGGCGAGGTGAGACTCGACATGAACGCCCGGCTCAGTATCCGAACGACCCCGCCATCCAGCCCAATCGAGAGCCCGTAAGGGGATCCTCAATTGGGGCGGTCGTCGCGGACGCGGTTGAGTTTGCCGACGGATCGCTCCAGCGTGTCGGGTTCTATGACTTCTATGGTCACGGTGACGCCGATGCCTTCCTTGATGTGGGTAGCCAGCTCGGCGGCCGCTGCTGCGCGACGTTCGGAGGGTGTGTCGTGACGGGCCTCGATGTTCACGGCCATGTGGTCGAGGCGATCTGGCATGGTGAGCACGATCTCGAAGTGTGGCGACAGGCCCTGGGTACGTAGGACGAGTTCCTCGATCTGGGTCGGGAAGACGTTGACCCCGTGCAGGATGATCATGTCGTCGGATCGGCCGGTGACCTTCTCCATGCGCCGGAAGGCGGGGCGCGCGGTGCCGGGAAGCAGGCGGGTCAGGTCGCGGGTGCGGTAGCGGATGATCGGCATGGCCTGTTTGGTGAGCGAGGTGAAGACCAGTTCGCCGCGTTCACCCCCGCGCAGCACAGAGTGGTCCAGCGGGTCGACCACCTCGGGATAGAAGTGGTCCTCCCACACGTGCAGCCCGTCCTTGGTCTCGACGCACTCCTGGGAGACGCCAGGGCCGATGACCTCTGAGAGGCCGTAGATGTCGACGGCGTGCATGTCGGCGCGGTCCTCGATCTCGGTGCGCATCTGCTCGGTCCACGGCTCGGCCCCGAAGATTCCGATCCGGAGCGACGAAGCGCGCGGGTCGAGACCCTGGCGTTCGAACTCGTCGAGCAGGGTGAGCATGTACGACGGCGTGACCATGATGACGTCGGGTCGGAAGTCGGTGATCAGTTGTACCTGCCGGGCAGTCATGCCGCCCGAGGCGGGGACGACGGTGCAGCCGAGCTTCTCGGCACCGTAGTGGGCTCCGAGACCCCCGGTGAACAGGCCGTACCCGTAGGAGACGTGCACCATGTCGTCTGGTCGACCACCGGCTGCCCGGATCGATCTGGCCACCAGGGTCGCCCAGGTGTCGACGTCGGTGGCGGTGTAACCGACGACGGTGGGTTTGCCGGTCGTACCGCTGGAGGCATGGATGCGGGTGACCTGGTTGCGGGGTACGGCGAACATCCCGAACGGGTAGGTCTCACGCAGGTCAGCCTTCGTCGTGAACGGGAACTTCGCGAGATCATCCAGCGACTTGCAGTCGTCGGGGTGAACGCCATGCTTGTCGAACCGACTCCGGTAGAAGGGCACGCCGTCGTAGGCATGTCGCAACGTCCACCGCAGCCGCTCGAGTTGCAGCGCCTGCAACTCGTCGGGTCCGAGTCGTTCGGCGGAGTCGAGTTCCTCCAACCCTGGTGCCTCTCCGAGCCTCATCCTCACGTACTCCTCTCTAGAGTCAGGTCGTGGCCATGGCGGGCGGGAACTCCTCCGCCCGTTGCGGCACCGACACCGACGTTGCGGGCTCGGGCTGCGCCTCAACCGTCCGGGGGGCGGGGTTGCGGTTGAGGAGCAGCCGGTAGACGTCGGGGCGGGAGTAGTGGCCGACCGGGTCGGCAGCAGACTTCGCGATCGCGATCAGCGCAGGGTCGAGGTCGGCGTAGAGAATGCCTTCCTCGGTCTCCGGTAGCGGCTCGGCCAAGGGGGTGCCCTCGGGCCCGTAGATCCGGGCGAAGCCGCCCCCCGGCAACAGCAACTGCTGTTTGAGCTCGGTGTCGCAGAACACCTCGTGCGCAGCCGGCCCGATCACGCCGCACGGCGCTAGGACGAACGTTTGGCCCTCCACGGCGTACATCAGGCTGGCAGCGTTGTTCACCTCGGGGCCGAGTGCCGTGGCGGCACCCCGGTAGACCGAGAAACTGGGCCAGGAGGCGACGTGGATCTCTTCACCCAGGCTGTACATCGCGTACTTGGTCAGCGGCTGCAGGTGCTCCCAGCAGTTGAGCGCACCGATCTTGCCGAGGGCGGTGTCGTGCACCTGCAGGTCGCTGCCGTCTCCCTCCCCGAAGACGGAGCGTTCCACGTGGGTGGGCTTGAGCTTGCGGCGCACCGAGATGAGTTCCCCGGTGTCTGAGATGAACGCCTGGGACATGTACAGGCTTCCGCCGGCGCGCTCGCTGAAGCCGAACACGACGTGGATCTTGTTGGCCGCGGCCGCCGAACAGAGTTGCTGCATCTCCGCGCCGTCGCGGGTCATCGAGTTGGCGGCGTACCGGGGGACGAACGCCATCCCGGCGGCGGGCGAGTCGAGCCAGATCCACCAGGGGTAGCCGGGGATGGCCAGTTCCCCGAACGCCACCAGTTGGGCGCCGCCACTGGCGGCCTCGCCGATCAACGCGGACAGCTTCTCCACTCCTGCCGCAAGGTCCAACCAAGCGGACTCCGCTTGCACTGCTGCTACCCGCACTGTGCCGTCCATGTGTCGCCTCCAGAATCGTTCGGCAAGACTGATGACTGAGCTATGACTGACATCGTGTGCCTGCTGGACGCCGTGCGGCTGACCATTCGTGCCAGCGCTAGAGACCGGGCGTGCCAATCTGACGCAGGTCGCGGTACTCCCCGGGAGTCATCCCCGTGGCGGCTCGGAACGCACGGTGGAAGCCGGACTCGCTGTCGAAGCCACAGGCGCTGGCCACAGCTGCGACGGTCCAATGCTGCTGGGTGACGAGGATGGCCTTGGATCGTTCGATCCGCATCCGGCGCAGCTGCCCCGCGATCCCGTCACCCTCGCCACCGAACGCGCGGTAGAGCGTGCGTCGGGACACGTGAATGGACACCGCAACGGCTTCGGCGTCGAGATGGGGGTTGTCGAGGTTGAGACACAGGAACTCGACTGCGTGGGCGCGGACCAGTGACCGCACCATCTCGGCGTCCGGCTCAACTCGCGCGACCATGGACGCCGCGGCGCCAAGCAGCCCGACGGCTTGGGGGATGAGCACCGCGGACTCGACCGGGCTCGCCTTCGCTGCCCCTGCCAGGGAGGTGAAGAACCCAGGAACCACGACACCCGGGCCAGTTGATCCCAGGGTGCGGGCGGTCAACGTGCGGGTGTCTCGGAACGGCAGCTCGCCCCTCGGCACTTGGACAACCAGCTGTTCGAACGGGTCATCGAAGTGCAATGTGTACGGACGGGTGCTGTCATAGAACGCCATGTCACCCACCTGGAGCACCGCGCTTCGGCCGTCCTGCTCGACGCGACCCTCCCCCCGCAACTGGATGCTGGCCAGCAGGAACTCCTCCTGGCTGTGTGTGATGAGGGAGGCGGTGCGACGTACATGCTGGCTCCCCGCCGCCACCCTGGACATCTCAAGGTCGCCGACCGCGGTGTGCTCGATCTGGCCACGGAACTGGGCACCTGGGACTGGGTCCGCGCTCAACTTGACGAAGGTCGCACAGATCATCTCGCGCCAATACGCGAATGCCTCACCCACCGGCACGGTGGAGGTGCTCAACTCCGCGTAGGCGTGCCGATCCTGTGCCACAGCCATTTCCACAGTTTGCGGCCCCCGCGCGCCAACGACAAGCAGGCCTTTGCATCGAATCGTGGTCGACGGTCGGCCATCGACAGTTGTCCGTAAGACGAACCACCAGCGGGCACCCGAGCCGGTTCCCGGCCTGCATCCACTGGCCAGCGGACCCGTCGTCCCGTTAGACCCGCCCGGTGAAATGCCCGGTGGCGGGGGGCTAACTGCTACAGTCTTCCGAATGACCGAGATGCTCATCGGGTACGCGCGCTGCTCGACCGACGAGCAGGACCTCACCTCCCAACGGGATGCCCTGTCCAGGCTCGGCGTGAGCGCAAAACGGATCTACGTCGACCATGGGTTGACCGGAGCGAACCGCGCCCGGCCGGGGTTGCGTGAGGCGCTGGCGGCGTGCCGCGCCGGGGACACCCTCGTGGTCACCAAGCTCGACCGGCTCCTTGCCGGATGCACGCGACATCGTTGATGAACTGACGGCTCGTGACGTGAAGTTGAGCCTCGGCGGGTCTGTCCATGACCCGACCGACCCTGTGGGCAGGTTGCTGTTCAACGTCCTGGGGATGGTCGCCGAGTTTGAGGCCGACCTGATCAGGTTGAGGACGAGAGAAGGCATGAAGGTCGCCAAGGCCAAGGGTCGACTGCGTGGCAAGCAGCCGAAACTGAACCCAAAGCAAGAAGCACACCTGGTGAAGCTGCACGATGCTGGCGAGCACACCACCGCCGATCTCGGCGAGCTGTTCGGGGTGGCCCGCTCGACGGTGTATCGCACGGTCAAGCGGGCGCAGTCCTCACCAGGGACCTGAGCCAGACATTCGAGGACACGGACCCCCACCATTGGGGCTGGTGACAGCACCGTTACCAACACCCCAACTCGACGTGCAGGACAGTGTCACTGCACTCCCGGCCACCGCCGCTCGGTATCCCCTCGCAGGGCCGTATGCGGTTGGCGTCGATGGCGCTGATGATCCCCTTCGCGAAGCGCCCGGTCGAACTGGAGTAGTAGGTGGGCCCGCCGCTGTCGCCGTTGCCCGCAGCCGCGCGTCCAGTGTTATGACGCGTGAGGAACATTGGTCCGCCCAGGCCGGACGGATAGAGGTTTCGGGAAAGAACGCGGTTCGCGCATACAAGACCGCTGTAGCCCCCTGAAAGGCAGTAGAGGCTATCCAAGTATGATCTGCTGCTTCCGTTGATGGGGACGTCGGTCGTCGAGTTGGGTCCGCCAACATACATTCTTCCCCGGAAACCGGGATAACCTGGAGTGGTTCTTCCCCACATGAGCCCCGCCATGTCCCTATCGCCCAGAACGAGGTTACTGTTGCCGACGAAGAGGTCACTTTCGGGGGTGTACCAGGAGTCGTTCTCCCCACAGTGCTTTGCGGTCAATACACCCCTGACGGTGTCTGCGGAGTTCCGGACTGTGAACGCGGTTGAGCAGCGAGCGGCGACAATTAGGCCGAGCCAGTAGCGCTGAATCACAGCGCCACCGTTAAAAGGGGGCCGATCATCCCATCGTGAGCGGGTCGGCTTGATGTGCGTGGCCCACTCTTCGAAGCCGAACGTCAAAGGAACAGAGTGCCCTATCGCGGATCGTATGGCGGACTCAGCATGTTGGGTGTCTATCGACGGATCGGAGACCAGGGCCCTGATGCCGCTGACGTCGTCTGTCATGGCGATCGCTGTGATGAATCCGAGAGTCTCATCGGTCTCGAGAAGCTCGAGGACCTTGCGGACTTTCCTGTCGAGTTCGGTCCACGTGTACGGCGAGGCGTGGACAACAACTTCGAACTCGTCCCGAACTTCAGCGATGGCGGCGAGCAAGGTTGCCGGCAGCTCGCCCTTCCAGTAGAGATCGATGCGATCGGCGTCGAAGTCCGGGTTGATAGTCGCGAGCCCGTCGACCCCGCTTGCGACCGAGGCCTCGTCGAGCTTCCTTGCAGCTTCCATCAGAGGAGCTTGAGCCATTGCCTCCTCCGAGATGTCCTCGCCAGTTGCGCCGCCATCCTCCTCTCGCGGAGGGATTGGTACATCCGGGCCTTGCACCAGCATGAGTCCGCCGATGGCTGTCGTGCCCGTGGTGCCTCCCTGGTCTGCGGCACCATCGGCGCCCGCCATGAGTGCCACCACCAACAGTCCGACCGCGAAGGCCGCCCCTACGCTCGGTCGTTGCCGTACATACATCTGGCGCCCTCCCCGTAATCACCTATGCGAGGTACTCCATAGACTGATGACTTAATCCGACTGTGTACTAATACGTACCATTAGTGACGAATCGAGCGCAAGACGTTGCTAGGTCATCTTGCGGTCGACCGCCGGAGAGGCTCCGGTTCGCACCTCACGTGAAGCCGTTATGAGCCCAGGTGAAGGCGGCTTTCCATGTTGAGCTTGACTTCGCCGTAGGGCAGGACGTGCGACCAGAACAGGGGCGTGAGGCCACGCCGGTCCTCTGGGGTGAGCACGTCGGCCCATTCGGGTTCGGCGAGGAGGTCCTGGATCATGAGGGTGTTCACGTAGACGAGGGCGGCCTGGAGGATGCGCAGGCACAGCACCGACATTTCCTGTTCGTCGCGGCGGTTGGTGGCCAGGTCGCCGCCCTTGCCGTAGAAGATGACCGCGTTGGCGCGGTTCCAGGACTCGACGACGTTCAGGCCCTCGTTGATTTCCCGCTGAAGGGCGCGGGTGCGTAGGTAGCGGGCCAGGAAGATGGTCTTCTGCGCGCGGCCGAGCTCGATCATCGCCTGGTAGGTCGGGTGGGTGGAGTTGGCCTTCATAAACCGCCGCAGGATTGCCTCGGTCGACGCCGTTCCGACGCGGATGGCGGTGGCGTACTTGACCATCTGGTCGTACTGCTCGGCGATGCGATCCCACCGGATCGGCCGCGTCAACGCTGGCATCAGTCCGGGCCATAGGTCCGGCTCCCCGGTGGTGGGGCGGTAAAGCTTGACCTTGTTGATCCGCTTGATCCGGGGCAGCAGGTCGAAGCCCAGCAGCTTGGTGATGCCGAACCCGATCTCGGACTGGCCGTGGCTGTCCACGTAGTTGGCCTCGACCTGCATCTCGGTGCCGTGCCGGATCGCGCCGTCTACCATCGCATGCACCTCCGAGGCCGAGCAGTTCAGCCGCTGCGAGTGGATGACCACCGAGCCACGCTCAACGTGCCAATAGATCAGCACGCCCCGGCCGCCGTAGCGGGAGTGCCACTCAGTGAAGATGTTCTGGTCGAACGCCCCGAAGTGCGTCGAGTCCGACGCGACCGCGGTCGAGCCTTTGCCCCAGATGGTGTGCTGGCGGGCGGCGAAGGTGGCGTTGGCGATCTCGATCGCGATCTGCCCCGTCGCGTCGGTGGTTAGGTAGCGGCGGCGGGTGTAGCGAATCTCGTCCTCGGTGTGGCCGTGTTCTCCAGCGGCGACCGCGCGGATACCGGTGTTGGTGCCGTAACCGTAGATCGCCAGCAGCAGTCGTTCCGCGAGGACATACTCCGGGAGGCTGCCGTGGTCGGCCACCGAGGTCACCGCGGACAGGCAACCGGTACGCAGTACCGCCTCCTTGAGCATGTCGATCAGAGGGACGGTGCCCCACCGGGTCTGCACCGCCTGCTTGAGCCGACGCAGGTTCTGCGGCACCGGCGCTGCGTCCAGCGGGGTCAGCTTGATCGCCCCACTTGCCCGCTCGTTGATCAACAACCAGTCACACTTGGGCAGCGCCCGGTGCAGTGCGTTCAGCTCGGCGCGCATCTCGTCGATGAACGACGTCGCGTCCAGCGGCTTGCGCAGCGCCTGATAGTGCTCGACACGTCGCTCCGCGAAATCTTGCGGTAGGTCCTCGGCGGGGTTGCGCCACTTGTCCGCGCCGACCACCCAGATCTCCTTACAGCGCAACTGCTCCCGCAACGCTTGAAAGGTGCACACCTCGTAGACCATGCGCACCACCCGTTGCCGACGGCGCTTGTCGGTCTTGTACACCAGCGCGTCCCAGTCGCCGCCCAGTCCGCGATGCATCGGAATGTGCTCGGTGGCCGGGTAGTAGTGCAGATTCCCGGCGCTGGTGTAGCGGGCGATCAGCTCCAGCGCGTCCAGCACGGGGCGGTGGGTGGTGTTGTTGCTGCCGAACTCCAGCACGTCCAGCAGCTTGATCAGCCCGGCTCGGTAGTGACTGGTGTACGAGGCCTTCAACGTGGCCTTCACCGTACGCTGGTAGGTCGGCCCGGAGGATTTGAACTCCGCCACCAAGTCCCGCAGCACCGCCTGGGTCGCAACGGGGAACACCGTGTCCCGCACCAGCCGGTCGCCGGCGTCCACGGTGGCCTCGGCGACCCGGAACAGCAAGTTCTCCTTGCCGGTGACCCGCTTGAACTCCTTGATCAGTTCGTTGGTCACCCTCACCTCGGCGCGGGCGTTGATCCGGTGCACCGTGGAGATCAGCAGCTCCGCCAGCGTGTCAGTGATCTCCCGCTCCCGGCAGTACAGCAACGCCGCCAGTAGGATCTGCGTCACCTCCGGCGGGTGGTCGCGCAGGTGACTGGGGGCCTCCACCGCAGCCCTCGCCCGCCACGCGGTGACCACCTTCGGGGCGATGTCAGCGAACACATCCTCCGGTAGGCCGACCGCGCGCACCGCCTGAAGCTTGGCGATCTCGGTCAGCATCGTGTTCAGGCTGATATTGCCCGGATCAGACCGGATCGACGCCAGCACTGCCGGCCCCTCCTCGCCGTCGGCCTCTTCATCGTCGACGGCGGTGACCAGGGCGAACACCCGAGCGCGCACCGCCTCGGGTAAACGGCCAGCCACCCGCGCGAACAGCAGCTCCTCGCCACGGTGCAGCGCCGAGCGGACGATCCGGTCGATACGGCCGCCGGTAGGCGGCTCGATGCGCTCCTCTCGGCACCGGGCCAGCAGTTCCTCCCGCACCCGCTCAGCGCTGCGCTCGACCCGAGTGACGTGCGCGACCAGCCACTCGGTGAGCTTGTCAGCGTCGGCAACGCTGCACTCTCGAAACCCCGACGCCCGGCGGATCTGTCCCCGGTGGAACTCGATCGTGCGGCCTGACCAGTCGTAGAACGCCAGCTCCCTCGCCGCAACACCAACCTGGCGGGCCACATAGTCGACCGCGGCATCCGGGATCTCACCCCGGCCGCGCGGGAAGCGGCCCCGTCCGGTGTAGAAGCGCAGCAACAACGCGAACCCCAGCCGCGTCGTGCCGCGCTTACCGGCCACCAACGCCAGCTCGTTCTCAACCAGCGTCCAACGATCGATCAACTCATCTTGATTCGGCTCCCGCGCCATTCGCGGAAGCTACCCCGGTCGACGAGCGTGCGCCTGCCCAGGCCCACCCCCCCTGGTTTGCGGCTGGTGACACGTTCCTTACCGGCACCCCCATATGTGCGCCATGTGCGAGCGCCTGCGGGCCGCGGCACGCTCAACCCCGGGGTCAGCGTGACGCGCGCGCGTATAAGGAGTTCGACGATGTGCGGCCCGAAAATCAGGCAAAACGGGCGCACGTGCGGCGATGTGCGGCCTGATGTGCAGGGGCGTTGGCATCGTCGCCCACCCTCGACGCGCACCGTCGAGCTCTCCCCGAGCTGTACGCTGTCGCCTCCGGCGCGTCCACAGCGGGGTCCACTGTGGTGGCCTATGCGTCGGACGACGTGTTCGCCAGAGGGGGTCGTGCTGCTG
>JBOHER010000270.1:0-2085 GCA_050701115.1 Haloechinothrix sp.
TTCAAGCACACCGAGAACGACTGTGCCATCTCCATGCAGGTCACCGAGGAATCGCACGCGTTCCTGGTCGTAGTCCTGCGCGAGGGCACCAAAGAGGAGGCGTGCGGATTCGCTACCAAGGTCATGGGAAAAATCGAGCCGCAGTTACCCAAGGGTTAGAGGGGAGAGTAGCTGTGTCCGA
The DNA here is from genome assembly GCA_050701115.1 of Haloechinothrix sp. Taxonomy (GTDB): domain Bacteria; phylum Actinomycetota; class Actinomycetes; order Mycobacteriales; family Pseudonocardiaceae; genus JBOHER01. The sequence goes on from JBOHER010000270.1 coordinate 182, forward strand.
TCGCGCGCAAGAACTACGACGAGGCCGAGTCCGAGAACGACATCTCGTTCAAGTCGTTCAAGCTGGCATGACAGGGACACCCGGGATGCGATTGACGAGCCTGTCAGCCCTCGCCGCGCTGGTCACACTGATGTTGACGGGATGCTCTGACGAGGGTGGGCAAGCGTCCCCGGTGACAAACCAGCCTGGTCCAAACACGGCCACTGGCGCGCCGCCGGCCGGTGAGGACCCGTTCGCCGGCATCGACCGTTGCGAGATCCTCGATCAGGCACTGGAGGGCGAGGGGCTACCGCCGGGGGAGGTGGCAACCGTCGTTCGGGAGAAGGGCTGCGACGTCGACAAGCGCAGGTCCATGAGTCTGGGATTCGTCCTCGATTCGGGTGCCCGGTACGACGAGGTGCAGGCGGACCCGAGCGAGGTCTTCGACGGCGCGGTCAACGGCCGCCCGGCCGTGTTGGTCAAGTTCAAGCACGTCGAGCGCGACTGTGCCATCTCCATGCAGGTCACCGCGGAATCGCACGCGTTCTTGGTGGTCGCGCTGTACGAGGGCACCAGAGAAGAGGCGTGCGGCTTCGCTACCAAGGTCATGGGAAAAATCGAGCCGCAGTTACCCAAGGGTTAGAGGGGAGAGTAGCCGTGTCCGGTGAGCAGGAAGCACGCGAGTACGAGGGTGACGTCGCCGAGCGCACCTTCCAGGAGAGCCAGGCGAACGCGCCCGACATGCCGTTGGGCCTGGGCAACGTGGTCGGCACCGTGCGCGCGGTCGTGGACTCACATCATGCCGAGTCGGAGTATCGGGGCGAGCAGGGCAGGTCACTGGCACGTGGTCAGGAGTTCCGCGGGGAGCAGCCGCACCCAGACGCCGACTACCAGGGCCATTCGCATGAACAGCTCTACGACATGGTGCACGTCGAAATGAACCCCGATGACCTCGACGAGCGGGGTCGGGCGGCCAACGCGTTCGGCAACTGGGTGCAGGAAGTCGCCGACGAGACGCAGCGCGCGCTCCGATTGGACAGCGCCGCCTGGCAAGGCGAGGCAGCTGAGGCAGCCGGGTCCTTCATGGCAGACAGCGCAGCGTGGTTGGACAACGCGGGCCAGAGCTCCTATCTGATCTCCAACCAGTACTCGACGCAGACGGAAGCCGCCGGTACCGCCAAGAACTCCATGCCCGAGCCCACCGGCTTCAGCCAAGAGGCGGAGATGGCGAAGGTCCGCCAGCAGGCAGGCAGCGGCAACCTCATCGGCGCGGTGTCAACCTACGCGGCCATCAGCGAGAAGCAGGCCGAGGCGCAAGCCAGGCACGAAGAAGCCGCGCGAGTCATGCACACGATGGACGGCAACTACGCGCAGTCGGCCGGGCAGCAGCCCGCATTCTCCGCTCCGCCCACCCTGGGCGGTGGCGAGGGCGCGACGTTCGCCAGTTCGTCGGCGGGCGGCGCCTATGCGGGTGGACCCTCCGTTGGCGGCGCGGGTGGCGCAGCCGGGTTCGCAGGCGGTGGCTCCGGCGGCACACCAGCGGCTCCTGGAGCAGGCGCGATCAGTGGATCCGGACCCACCGGGTCCAGTGGCTCCGGTAGTGCTCCCGGCGTGCACAGTCCGGCAGCAGGTGCGCGACCAGGTGGCGTCCCGGTTGGTGGCTTCGCCGGAGCGGGCGGTCTCGGCCGGCTGGGCAGCGAGACCACCCGCACCGGCCCCCGCCCTGGAGCCTCTCGCGGGCAGGCTGGTCAGCGGCTCACGCCCGGAGGCGCGGCCAAGATCGGCGGTGCCGCACCCAAGGTGGCCGGGCCGGGCGCGGCCGCACGCCTGCCTGGCGCCGCAGGCGGTGCCGACAGCAAGTCCTCCGCCTCCGGCCGATCGGTGGGTGCTGGTGGCGTCGGCAAGGCCGATGGTGCCCTCCGCGG